>CAYRAF010000001.1:0-69376 GCA_964422195.1 uncultured Muribaculaceae bacterium
ACCCTTATAAAATGGGCATAAAAAATGAGAGCACGGTTAAATGCTCTCTTCAGGGAGAAGAGAACAAATCTATAACTGTTCAATATAACCTATCAATTCCTTCTTAACATCTTCTTCATTAGAATTATCTATTGTTTTAACATACTCTACTACATCACTTTCCATTGGTAAATTAGACTTATCTATATTAAACTCCTTTATTATTGGTAATATTTCTTTTTCTAGATGTGGATAGTATTTATATAAAGTATCATATGCATTTAATGGTTTATCCGGTTTAGTATATCTAGCTGATTCCCAATCTAATACCATTTCTACATAATCAAGATAATCTTTTTCTTTACCATTATCATGATGATTAGCTATAGAACTATGTACTCCTTCTAATTCATTTTTTTGATACATTAATAACAAGTACATTTTATCTAAATCATGTTTTTCTAATCTTTTTAATAATTCCTCATTATTCATATACTTTTTGCCTAAAAACATGACTACTTTTCTATGTTTATAGGTATATAATAATTTATCTAAGTTTTTCATAATTACCTCCTATTTATAATAATTTAATATCTCTTTAGAAACTTTAGCTAAGTTATCATGTATAACTAAATTAGCTTTATAGTCATATGGTGTTTCTGTATTATTAAGTATTACTAAATACTTACCTCTAAAATAATCTAACATCCTACTAGCAGGATATACTGTTAGAGATGATCCTTCAACTAATAGCATATCTGCCTTACTTATTTCTTTTATTCCATTTAAATATGCCTCTTCTGGTAGACTTTCTCAATATAAAACTACATCTGGTTTTATTCAACCTACACAATTACAATTACGTATATCTTTGTTATCAAATATATATTTACTATCATATTCCTTATTACACTTAACACAATAATTTCTATAGATACTACCATGTATTTCATATACATTATTACTATTTGCTTTTTGATGAAGACCATCTATATTTTGAGTAATAATAGCTTTTAATTTATTAATATCTTCTAATCTTTTTAATAACCTATGTGTATCATTGGGATTATACTTTAAACAATTAAAGTTTTCTCTATAATAATTATAAAATATATCTGTATGATTAAAGAAACAATCATGACTTAACATATACTCTGCAGGATATTCATAATCTTTTTTATATAATCCATCTTCACTTCTAAAATCTTTTAATCCACTATCAGTAGATACCCCTGCCCCAGTAAAGGCAACTATATAATTAGAATCATCAATCATTTTCTTTAACTCATCTATTTTATTCATGATCCACCTCTTATATATTAGTATAACATATTCTTGCATTAATAAACTTTTTGTTTTATTATATTAGTGTAAAAGAGGTAAGGATGGTAGTAATATGAAAAAAGTAGTAACAGTACTTATTACTATTGTTTTTATTAGTATAATGGTATTATCCTTTGTTGGAGTAATATATTATAAAAATGAAAATAATAGTATAGAAAAACAAAACACTAAAATGAAAGTTGATATTAAAAAGATGAAAAAAGATAGTAGTAAATATGAAGAAGAAATAAAAAAACTAAAAGAAGAATCTAAAGAAAAACTAGAGGAATTAGAAATATGGCAAAAAGCAGAGAAGAACGTAAAAAAAGAAAAGTAAAGAAAACTATTATCTTCATCGTATTCCTATCTATAATATCAGCTATTACGGTATTTAATGGTGTTCAATTTGCAAGTATTTATAAAAAAAATAGAGTTTTATTAAAAGAAAAAACTTCTATAAAAAAAGAATATATAAGTTTAAAAGAAAAAAACGATAAAATAACTATAGAAATGAATGAAATAAAAGATACTGATAATAAGATAAAAAAAACAAAGGAAAATGTCTTTAAATACGCTAAAGAATTGGAACAAGATATTAAAAATGGTAAATCAAATTCTAAAATTGCTTATCTTACTTTTGATGATGGACCCTATTATTTAACTAATGATGTTTTAAAACTATTAAAAGAAAAAAAAGTTAAAGCCACTTTCTTTACAATAGGTGCTAATAAAGAAAAATGTTATGATAATCAAGCTGTTAGCTGTCTTGGTACATATAAAAAAATAGTAGATAGTGGTCATACTATTGCCAATCACACATATTCACATGCAATTTTTTATGGTTTATATAATAGTACAGATTCTTTTGTAAAAGAAATAGAAAAACAAGAAAAAAATATTAAGGATAAAACTGGAGTAACAACTAATATCTTTAGATTCCCTGGTGGTTCTGCTACTGCAGGAAACTTAAAAAATGGAATAATGTCTAAACTTAGAAAAAAAGGTTATGGTTGGGTAGATTGGACAGCACAAGATGGTGATGGTGGTGAATTATCATCAACTGAAGAAGCTTGGTCAATATTTACTTCATCCATAGATGATAATATAGAAGTTGTTTTATTTCATGATTATAACTTAATTACATATTCTATTTTACCTGATGCTATTGATTATTTAGAAAAAAACAATTATATTATTCTTCCATTATTTTATGATAGTGTAATGATAAACAAATAAAAAGAAATCTATTTAGATTTCTTTTTTGTTTCAACATTTGTTTTCTTAGTAGTTGATTTTTTCTTAGGAGAAGTTTTTTTAACTTCTTCTTTATTTTCTTCTTTTTCTTCAATTTTAGCATCCGGTATTTCTGCTTCCTTTACTTTAGTATCTACTACTATTGTAGATGCACATACATCATGTAATCCTCTACCATCTAAACTCATAGCTATCATAAATAAGATAATCCATTGTACAAGATTTTTAGCTAAACTTGATACATGAAGTATACTATAACAATTATCTTTTGTAGCAATATACGCTACTAATATATCTATTAAGAAGAAAACAACATTATATAGAATAATTGCTCTAACAAATAATTGAGCCATACTAGCAGGTTTATGTTCTTTTGTATCTAATGTCTTTAAACTCATTATCTTCTTTCCAAGTGTTTGGCCAACAAAATATTGGAATATAACAAAATATAATAATATTACAACAATATAAATTATATTACTAACAACCGAATACTTATTCATCTTATAATTATAATCCTTATATAAATCTTGAAGTTGATCAGTAGCATTATCTAAAATCTTATTATATTCTTTCTTAGTAATCTTTTTATCATCATATTTTTCTTCTACTAATTTATAATAATTTTCTGTCTTTTTTGAAAGTTTATTTAATTCTTTCTCATCAATTTTTTTATCTTTATAATATTTTTTAAAATATTTATTGAAGTCTTGATATTCTTCAGTATCCTTCAAATATGCTTCATAAACTTTATTATAATCATCTAATTGAACATTAATAACACTTATATTTGATAACGCAGTAGCAAATAATCCTACCAATAGGATATCTATTACAAATGCAAATACCCTCTTAAAAAACATTTTCATAATAATTCCTCCTATCCAAATTATAACATACTATTTTTTCTTTTTAAACAACAATGAAATTAAACTTTGCTTTTCCCTAATTAAAGATTCTATATTATAACTTGGATTAATATTCTTATAAATAGTTTTAGCTAAATCATAAATATTTCCATAAGGATATATCATAAGTTTTTTTCTAATCTTATTAAGTTCAGGATCTATAATTATTAATGGCACTCTTTGTGATAAATTTAAGAAAACTTCATTGCCATAACCATCATTTATATTTTTTCTAATACCATAAAGTGACGATATAAATAAAGTATAATTACTATCCTTACAAAGTCTATACATTTGTGATAAAATATCATCTATTTTAACAAATTCTTCACGTATATCCTTTATAGTATTAAAACTATCAATATTATAATTTAATACTATAAGACCATATTTAGGATTATTAATAATATCAAATAACATAGAAGAATTATATAATATTCCTGTACTTGAATCAAAAAAATCAATATTATCACAAACTATATTCTTTAATCCAGCACATCTATAATTTATATTACTAAGTCTATTTTTAGAATCAATTATCGCAGCTTTTGTATAAATGTTTTTCAAATAATTATTTACACATATATCTGTTGTTCTATCAGTAAATGCACTTGGTATTTGATATCCAATAGGAAACAAACTATATATATTATACTTAATACTTTCATATCTTCTTCTTATTTTTTCAGGTATTTGCGAAAGTTTTTGAATAAACTTTTTTACATTCATATTAGTATAATTAAATATTAAAATATTATCATTATCAGCAATCTCATATCTTGTATTTATACAAAAAGTTTTTATATCACATGGCAATGTATTATTAGCAATTAGATTATTTATCTTTTGATCTGTCTCTCTCCATAACTCACTATAACCATAAAATAACGAAGTAACATAATCATCTATTTTACTATCATCAGCTTCATCTGATATATAATTCATACCTACTACACTCGCTACTCTTAGCTTAGGAACAAACCCATAACCAAACTTAGTAATTACACCTTTTAGTTCTTTATAATCTTTTATATTATCTGAAGTACAAACTAAATGAACATAAGCTTCTTTAACATTAATATCCGCTATATTCTCCATAAAGTTTCTCAAATTATCTAACTCTTTTTCAGTATTAACAAAGTATATTACATGAAGCTTAGATTCAGGATTATTTATCTTAGCTTTAAACTGTAATAATTCATTATTACCAACTATTTTCTTATCTACGCTCTCATTCTTAATAAAACTATAATTTAAACTACCATCAGATCCTAAACTAAAACTATTATAACCATCCATATAATTTAAAGCACTACAATCTAATTGAGTAGAAATATTATGTTTTAAATACATATCAAAATTAGGAGATAAATCTTCATTATAAAGACTATATGAACCTTTTTGTTCATAGGCATAACCATTAATTAAAAACAAAACACTTTTCTTCATAGTACCTCTCCTATTCTAACTATTAAGATTATAACATAAATATTAAAAAAAAAGAATAGTTTCCTATTCTAAATATTGTAGCTATTTTTTATCAGTAGAGCCAAATCCACCTTGTCTAACTCCAGTAGCGTTATCATTATCTACAGTTAAGTATTTCATAAATACAACTTGTCCTATTACATCACCTTTTTTTACTTCAATATCATGATCACTACAGTTGAAGTATGCAAAATAGAAATGACCATCATTATCTGGATTTCCATAATAATCACTATCAATCAATCCAACACTATTTGCCATTAAAAAACCTTTTTTTGGTCCACTACTACGATTTAATAGTAAAAAGCATTCATCATCTTGACAATACGCTTTTAAACCAGTTGGTATTAATGTAGGTTTTATTCCTGGTGTAAATTTAGGAATTATTATATCCTCACCAGCTTCTACATCATATCCCGCTGCTCTAGCAGTCTTTCTTTCCGGAAGATTAATTCCTTTATCTTCCCATCCCTTTGCAATCTCAAATCCTCTTGACTTTTCCATATATACCTCCTAATCAAAAATCCTTTCAGAATTCTCCCTTGTTATCATATCATTTGAATATCCACAATTTTTTCTAATAATATCCATTTTATTTCTATCTTTATTACCACACTTTGGGCATACTAATTCATTATTTTCTTCATTAAATTTACCTTCATATCCACACGCATGACAATAATCATATTTTGAATTAAATTCCACATATAATACATTTTCATATGCATATTTTAAAATAGTCTCTAAATCTTCTAAACTTTTATATTTATCTGGAACATCTAAATATATAATAGATCCCCCACTAGTTAAATCTTGGAATTCTCCCTCTAATTTCAATCTTTCAAATACATCTATATCATTACCATCTATATGATAAGAATTAGAATAACAATCCTTATCAGTAACATCTTTTATAATACCAAATTCCTCTTTATCACAACTTAAGAATCTACATCCTAAGAATGGTGATTCTACACCACATAAAACAAATCCTAAGCCAGTTTCTTTTTTCCATCTATTACAAGAATCAATCATAGTTTTCATTATTTTTAAAGCAAATTTCTTACCATTTTCTTCTCTAATTGTCTCTTTAGTTAAATACTTTACAACTTCATGTATACCAACATACCCTAATGATAAAGTAGAATAGCCATTTTTTAAAAGCTTATCTATTACTTCACCCTTTTCTAATCTAGATATTGCTCCATGTTGCCAATGTATAGGAGAAGTATCAGAATATGTACCAAGTAAAGAATGATATCTGCACATTAATGCCTCGTAACATAAATCTAATCTTTCTTCCAATAATTCCCAAAACTTATCTATATCATTTTTAGACTCAATTGCTATTCTAGGTAAATTTAGACTAATAATTCCTTGATTAAACCTACCTTCAAATTTATACTTATTATTACTATCTTTATAAGGAGATAAAAAACTAGTACATCCCATAGGACTAAAAACATTACCATTATAGATTTCTCTCATCTTTTTCGCAGAAATAAAATCTGGATATAGTCTCTTAGATGAACACTTTAAAGCAAGTGTAGTTAAATAATCATATTTACCACCATTTAAACAATTATTCTCATCAAGCACATAAACTAATTTAGGGTATATTGGTGTTATTAATAAACCATCCTCATTTTTTATTCCCTCATATCTTTGATTAATTATTTCTTCTATTATCATTGCATTTTCTTCTATATAAGGATCGTCATCAGCTAATCTTAAAAACAAAGTAACTGAAGGGGCTTGACCTGTAGTAGTCATCAAAGTATTTATTTGATATTGCATAGTTTGTACCCCAGATGATAATTCTTCTTTAACCCGATCATCAACTATACTCTCAATTATCTTTTTATCTATTTTTCCTTTATATTTATCATTTAATTTCTTTAAAAATTTATCACGAGAAACTCTTAAGTATTTTCCTAAATGACTAATATCTATAGATTGTCCACCATATTGATTAGATGCTACTGCAGCTATTATCTGAGTAGTAACAGTACAAGCCACTTGAAAAGATTTAGGTGACTCAATCATTTTACCATTCATCACAGTACCATTATCTAACATATCTTCTATATTAACTAAACAACTATTAAAAATTGGTTGAATAAAATAATCCATATCATGAAAATATAAGACTCCTCTATCATGAGCTTCTATGATTTTTTCTGGAAGTAATATTCTTTGAGTAATATCTTTAGAAACTTGACCAGCAATAAAGTCTCTTTGTGTAGAAGCAATAGATATAGTCCTATTAGAAACTCCTGGTGTTAAATCTCTATTTTCATTTCTTATAATACTTAAAATAGATTCATCGGTCTTATTAGCTTTTCTAACCAAAGCCCTAGTATATCTATAAACTATATATTTTTTAGCAAGTTCAAACTTTTTAAATTCCATTAATTTCTGTTCTATAATATCTTGAATATCTTCTACTAATATTCTCTTTTTATTTAAAGATTCTATATATTCTATAATCTTTTCAATTTGTTTTTGAGTAGCTTTTTGTTTACCCTCAACTTCTGCATTAGCTTTTGATATTGCAAGTTCTATTTTAGATTTATCATAATATACTTCTTTACCATTTCTTTTGATTACTTTCATGAAAAACCTCCATTATCTTTATTATAATAAATTTTTAATTTATAAATTGTTGCTTTTGCAACAAAAATAAAATATAATATTTTTAAGCAAATACCAATTTAATAGGAGCTTTATTTTATGGGAAAAATGACGTTATTTAATAACATTACAGAAGAAGATAAAAATAAATTATTAAACTGTCTACAATGTCGTCAAGTTACATATAAGAAGGAACGTACTATCATCTCAAATTTAGTAAATACCCGTCTAATATGCATTGTTATTGATGGTATAGTAGATTTAGTAAAATATGACTATAATGGAAACAGAACAATAATTGAAGAATTAGTTAAAGATGACGTTTTTGGTGAAGTGTTTTCTGCCAATCTTAGTAGCGATATTGCAGTTGTTGCCAAAACAGACTGTGAAATTATGTTTTTAGATTATCATAACGTTATTACTAGATGTAAAAAAAATTGTCCTTTTCATGATAAACTAATCGAAAATATGTTAAATATGATATCTAGTAAAATTATTGATAAGAATGAACGTATCGATGTATTAACTCAAAGATCAATTAGAGATAAGCTATTAAGTTACCTAGAAAAACTAGCAAATCATAAACTATCTAAAACTTTTGTTATTCCTATATCATATACTGATCTAGCAGATTACTTATCGATTGATAGATCAGCAATGATGAGGGAAATAAAAAAATTAAAAGATGAAGGATTTATAGATACAAATGGCAAAAAAATCACTATATTATATTAGTGATTTTTATTTAAACAATTTTTTTAAATTTTTCTTCGGAAGTAATAATTCAACTACATAACTATTTTTAATAATAAACTCATCACCATTATCTTCTAATTCATCACCATCAATACACCAATTTTTTTCTAATTTATTATTAAATTTTATTTTTAACTCATTAGTTCGATAAAACTCAAATCCTGGTGCTTCATTAATCTTCCCTTTAAGCAAATATCTAATATTTTTAAATATTTTATATCCACTAGTTAAATTGCAAAATAATACTTCAAATCTATCATCATCTAGTTTTATATCCTTATAAACATTATTAAATCCCGCTATTCTATCAGCATTAGAAATAATAGCAAAAGTATATTTACCATGATGTTTCTCTTTACCAACTTCAAAATCTATATCATATAATTTAGGTCTACCAGCAATATCTTTTAACATATAAACAACATATGCCAAATAACCTATTTTCTTTTTTAATTTAATTGGTGTGGTATACGGTATATCAGTAAATTTCCCAAAACAAGCAGAGTATGAAAAGACATTATCATTTATAGTACAGATATCTACTTTTTTAATCGTACCTGAAAGAATATTTTTCAAATTAGTAATTATATTAGTACCATAACCATACATACTAGCTATATCATTAGTTGTTCCTTGCGGTAAAATAGCTAATACTAGTGGTTTTTTTCTTTGTACATTAGCACTAACTATTTCACTAAATGTACCATCCCCACCCATAGATATAACTAAATCTGCATAATCAATATTATTTACTATTTCACTTGCATGGCCTCTATATTTAGTATATATAATTTCTAAATCATAATTGTATTCAGATAATACTTTTCTAATTCTATCAAAAATATTATTAACCAATTTTTTACCACTTTTTGGATTATAAATAATAACACATTTTTTCATATTATCACCTAATTGCTAAACTAATTATATCATACAACGAAGAAAGAGACAATTAATCTGCCTCCTCTGTTAACTTAACTTTAGCGGTATGTTCTTTACCATTTCTTATGTAAGTAATATTAACTGTATCTCCTACTTTATGTTTAAATAATTCATATCTTAAGTATCCTACTGAAACTACTTTTTGATTATCTATTTTTATAATAATATCACCTTTTTTAATACCTGCTTTTCCAGCTCCAGAATTTTTATAAACTTCCGCAACTACAGCACCTTCAGTAATATCGCCAACATTAAATCCATATTGATATAAAGCAGTAGTATTAGATACATTTATTAATGTAACACCAAGCATTGGTCTTTTGATCGCTTTTCCACTTTCTAATTCATTTATATGTGCCATAGCATACTCTATAGGAATAGCAAATCCCATACCTTCTATTTCGTCTTGAACTAATTTCATTGAATTAATTCCAATAACTTCACCATTTATATTAAGTAAAGGTCCACCAGAATTACCTGGATTAATAGCAGCATCAGTTTGTAAAACCTTCATAGCATAATTTGCTGAAGAAGAATCACCAACAGCTACTTCTACTATTCTATTTCTACCTGATAAAATACCACTAGTTACTGTTCCTCTATAATCATATCCAAGCGGAGAACCAACAGTAAATACTGAATCCCCTAATTTAGATTTTTCACTATTACCAATCTCTGCAACTGCTAATACCTTATTTGCAGGTATTGTGATTACAGCTAAATCTAAGTACTCATCTCCTCCAACATAAGTAGCTTTTACTTCTTCATCTGTTGATAAAGTTATCCTTATATCTTTGGAACTTGAAACAACATGATAATTAGTTAATATATACCCCTTATCATTTATTTTTTTATAAACAAATCCAGTTCCACTACTAGCTAATTTATTATTAGAATAATTTCTTATTAATACAACAGCATTATATACTTTTTCTACAGAAGCACTAATACCATCTTTATCAATAATAGTTGTTTTTTTATAAACTGTACTATTTTCAAATAATTTTTTACATAGTGGACTAGTCATAAAGAAAAACATACAAGCTGCCCCAACTATCACTGAAAATATTACTAAACATATTCTTATACTTTTTTCTCTCATTATAACCTCTCCATTTCTATATTCTTTATATCTTCCCAGTTAGAAGGAAATCCCATCCTATCATATACCTTATTGATTGTTATAGTATGTAAATTATATTCTAAGTTGTTTATACACCTCTTTATCTCTTCAACCATATTAGAAAACTCATATTTACTAAGCATTCTCTTTAATATTATAACTAAAGCAAACAAATCATCTTTACCATAAATATATTCGCCATCCATTTTATCTATATTAAGTAATTTATGATAAATACAATCATCTATAGAAACCTTAGTTCTATTCTCATAAACTATATCTTCATGAGCACATAAATTACGATAATTAGCCAATATTGGTAAATACCTATTCAATTCCTCTACACTTATATTATATTGATCAGCCAAAGCTTTTTGATCATCAATTTTTAATATTGCAAATAATTCAGTAACTATTCCAAAGGATAAAACTTTAACTAATACCCATAAAGGAACATAACCATAATTAGTAATATAATGAAGCGTCGCAGAATGTTGAGCACCATTTGCTCTTACTTGCTTCTTCATCTTTTTTATTAAATCATTTACTTGCTTACTCTTAGCTGAATCTTCAACAAAGTTTTTAGGATTCAAATAATCTTTTTCTTTATATCCATATTTTTTTGATAATTGATAGGATATCATAGATTTCAAATTATTTTCAATAACTAATAAATTTTTAAATAAAATATATCTAAAATCGCGATCAAATAGGAATAAGCTATATAATTCTTCAAAAGTAGTACCAGCTAAAAAAGATTTATCTTTACTAGACTTCATAAATAAATGTCTATATCCATTTATAAAGAAATAATTCTCTCTAAATAAAACTTCTTTAGCTAAAGCTTCATCATTAATTAATAAACCTTTAAATTTAAGAATTTCTACTTGTTCATCTAAATTTTTAAATTGCTTTATCCCCGCCACTTATTCTCACCTATTATAAATTATACCACAAAATATTCAGAAAATATATGATATTTTTATTAAATTTAAAGTTTATAATAGCCCAGACAATATTTAATCATTATCATACATTAAAATAACGGAGGTTATTATGTATTCATTTATCTTTAATTTACCATATCCTGTGCAAGCACTACTTGCTGGTATATTTACTTGGGGAATAACGGCTTTAGGTGCAAGTATTATATTTATGTTCAAAAAAATAAACAAAACTTTTTTAGATGGAATGTTAGGTTTTTCTGCAGGTGTTATGATTGCAGCATCTTTTTTCTCATTAATACAACCCGCTATTGAAAAATGTTTAGAATTAAAAATGATGCCTTGGTTAATGGTATCAATAGGCTTTTTATCAGGAGGTTTACTCTTATTTATTGGAGATAAAATATATGATATTTATAATAAAAAACATCCCCAAAATAAAAAAAACTCAAAAAATGAAAATATAAAACGTTGCATTATGCTAATATTTGCTATTACACTACATAACATACCTGAAGGTATGGCAATAGGAATAGCCTTTGGTTCTATTAAATATGGTATGAATACTACTATGGCAGCACTTATTCTAACATTAGGTATTGGTATTCAAAATTTTCCTGAAGGAAGCGCTATAAGTGTACCATTAGTTAGAGAACATTTTTCTAAGAAAAAAGCATTCTTTCTTGGACAATTAAGTGCAATTGTTGAACCCATATCAGCATTCTTAGGAGCTTTAATTGTTATAAAAATGAATACTATTTTACCATTTATGTTATCTTTTGCAGCAGGTGCTATGATTTATGTTGTTGTGGAAGAATTAATTCCAGAAAGTCAAACTAACGAAAGAAAAGATATTATGGCTTTATTCACCTTAATTGGCTTTTCTATTATGATGATTTTAGACGTTGCATTAGGATAAAAAAAAGAAACTTTTAAGTTTCTTTTCTTTACAATTAAACTACATAATATTCTTAAAACTTATTTACTTCTTGTCTATCTTATCTTTTACAAAGCTTGCAAGGGCATTATTATCAATTGCATTATTAACCATTTTCATACCAAAACTTTTTGTTTTACCTACTTGCTTTCCTGGGTTAGTACCATGAACTATAGTATTATTAGCCCCATCCATTCGAGCATTACTAAGACCTTTCTTGGTTTTAATGAAATCATCAACCTGTCTTAGGTTAGTCATATCACGTTTTGTTTCTTTTTCATATGTATGTCTAGCTCCAGTATTACGATATTTAGCATATATAATACCAAAGTAAATAAAACCACCAAATAGGAATAACCAACTATAATCAGAATCAACAAAGAACATCATTAAGAAACATAATATTTCTATAATAGTTGAAATACCAACTAGTTTAGGCATATGAATAGGAACACTTCCCATTGTTTCTTTTGTTCTAGCATTAACTGCAACATAGTGAAGTAATTTTTTATCCCCACTAACCTGTTGATAACTATATAGCCATACTGGCAAATATGCTGCTTGCCATTGCTGACCTTTAGTATTCATATCTTCACTGGACCAAGCAACTCCACGATCATATTGCTTTAATGTATCATTTGCTGCAAAACGAGCAACATCTTTTGCTTGAGTATCCACTAATGTTTGTAAATCATCTATATTTGTATCACGCTTTTCAGAAGTATATCCTTTTAAATAATTAGCATTATATTTAACACAATTTTCTGTATCAAAAGGCATAATAGCATTAATAATATTATTGGTTTTTTCTTTTGATGTAGTATTCAAGCGATCTGAACTTGATTCAACCGATAATCCTTGTATAGTTAAATCAAATTCTCTTTCTACATGATATAAATCAGCATCATATCTAGCTTCTTGATCATCACCAGAACCTACATAATACTTTCTTCTTAGATGTTCTCCTTCACCATTTAAATTAACATGAGCATTAACATCAACTAACATATATGGAAAATATACTCCCATAATATTATTTGTAGTAAACTCAGCTTTAAATTTTGGATGAGCAAAAAATTTTCTTTTTCCAACAAATTGTTCAATAGAAACTTGTGCATCATTTTTAGTAACATTAAAAGGTAATACAACATCTGGAACAGCGCCGTTTGGTATTTGCTCATTAACAGATAACGTATTTCTACACCAGTGACATCTAGCTTGGTTAGCAGAAGCTGTATCAATAACAACTTCTGCACCACAACTACTACACTTAAATGTTAATACATCTTTAGTATCAGCCACTATATTTTGAGCACCTGAACCAATTACTTTTCCTTTTAATGAACTAATATCTTCCACCATTCCTTTTACCTTTTCAGGTTCAAATTCATGGCGACAAAAGTTACATCTTAGTTTTCCATTTTTTACATTTGTTTCTATATCTGTTGCTCCACACTTTGGACATTTGTTTTGTCCATCTTTTGCTCCTACATCTGTTTTAATAACAGTTGTTTCTGAAGATGTAGTAGGAACTTCTTTATTCTCTGGAGCAGCCACCTTACTATCATCATTATTCATAAGCTATAGTCCTAAAACTTCTGCTTTTACTTTATCATATTCTTCTTGTGAAATAGCTCCAGCATCAAGAAGTTTTTTCATTTCTAATAGCTTTGCAGTTGGATCTTGAGCTGGTGCAGCTTGAGTTTCTGGTGCTGCAGCAGGTTGTTGATTAAATCCTGGTTGGTAAGCAGGTGGAGTATTAGGTTGTTGCATACCTCCCATCATACCACCGGCAGCATTCATACCCATTCCCATAAAGGCCATACCTGCTCCTCCTCCGTTTTCTCCAGCAGCTTGCATACCACGAGCAACAGATTGTTGCATAAACGCATTTCCTCTTGCTCCACTTAATGCATCAGCAGATTTAACATCTTTCATTAATTGTTTAGTATCTTCATCATATTCAATAGCTAAAATAGCTGTTTTTACGATTTCAAGTCCACGATCAGTTTTCCATTGATAAGCATCTTCTACAGCTTGAGCCATAGCTTGTGCAAATCCAATTTGATCTCCTTGAATCTTAGAAATTCTATTTCCTTTTGAAGGATCATTTGTATAATTTGAGAATGCAGCAGATAATGTACCAACTACTTCATTAAATAATTGTTCTCCTGCAGGATTATCCATATCTGCAAAATCAAATATTGGTGCTCCTGGCTGTAAATAAGATGCAGGAACAAAGTTCTTAACAAATAGTAATGGATCTACTATTTTTAATGTATAAGTACCACGAGTTACAGCTCCTACTTGTGTACCAAAGAAAGCATCATCCCAATATATTTCAGATTGTGTTCCAAATCTGTTATTAGGAATTTCCTTTAAATTAACATAGAATGCTAATTGTTGTGCTCCTGGTTGACCACCAAATTTTACCTTTTCCCATGTAGACTTAATTGTTTGTCCAAAAATACCATCTCCAGCAAACATAGATTTTGAATTAGGATCATCAGATCTATATTCAAATCCACCTGCTTCGGCCACTATACCTGTTATTTGTCCATCTTGCATTGTAATTAATGCAGTGCCTTCAGGTACAATTATTTTACTTCCGTTTGTAATAATATTTTCATTACCTTTTGTGTTTTCTCCTCTTCCGTTATTTGTTCCTTGTGGAACAGCTTGAAATACTGCAGCTGTTGGTGTAATATCACTTCTTGGTGTATAAAAATCTTTCCATTGATCAGCAAAGGTTCCACCCAAAGCTCCAGAAAACGCTTTAATAAATCCCATAAAATACCTCCTTATCATTTTAAGATTTATTTAATAGATAGATAAAATTCATTATCATCCCTATCCTTTTTAATTATATCATATTTTTTTATATTTAGAATTAAAAAAAACATCGAATTTATTTCAATGTTTTTTATTGATTTTATCCTAATAATTTCTAGTTTAAAGATCCAAGCACATTATTTTATTTCTATATTAATAAGTTCATTATTATCATCAAACTCCAATTTAAAAATTTCACAATTTTTTATTACCCCTTCTAATAATATTTTACATTTATAACTATATCTTAATTTATCATCAACAAGTTCAATATCACACCATTTTCTTAATAAATATGAAATAGCTGTAGCATGACTAACAATTGCAATTCTTTTTTCTTTACATTCATTTAAAATTTTCATAATTATAGCGTACATTCTATTCCTTACTTCTTTTTGACTTTCACCATTACCATATTTATAATTTTCATCTAAGAACTGTTTTCTTTCAAAGTTTTCAGGTAATTCTCCCCAATATGATATTCCAAATTTTCTTTCTCCTAAATCGCTAACTACATTTATCTCTAAATCATTTTTTTCTGCAATATATTTAGCCGTTTGAATAGTCCTAACATAATTTGAAGAAAACAAAACATCAATGTTAGTTAATTCTTTAGATGTAAGCTTTTCCTTTGCTAAATTCTCTCCTTCTATCGAAAGACAATACTTTTCGTTTTGAAGCTGCATTTTATCACTATTGTATTCATTATTAACTAAGAAAGCTTTTGAATGCCTTATTAAGTATAATGTTGTCATAAATTAATTACCTCCATATAATTATTAAAAACTAGTTTTATATACTTAGTATATAATTTTATCATCTTTTTCTAAAAAGTCATTAAATGTTTTTATAGTTTCATCTCTATAAATAGATTTTAATTCTAATTTATCACTATTAGATTTTATTTCTATTCCTTTAATGAAGTCATATATATAATCATCTTTAAAACCAATTTTAGCAGCATCATCAGTAGTATTTCCATAATATACAATTTTGATATTAGCCCAGATTATAGCAGATAAACACATTGGACAAGGATAACAAGTTGTATATAATTCACATTCACTCAAATCATAAGAACCTAGAAATTTACAAGCATTCCTTATAGCAACTATTTCTGCATGTGCAGTAGGATCGTTAGAGCTTAAAACTTGATTTGACCCCTTTCCTATAATCTTACCATCTTTTACAACACAAGCTCCAAAAGGACCTCCAGCATTTGTTTTTAAATTTTCTTCTGCTAATTCCTTAGCCTCTTCCATATATTTATTCATATTATCTCCTATATCCTCTTATCAATATCTTAGTATTTTTCTATTTTGTTTTGTAATTTTTTAAAAATACTTCTAATTGTTCTTTATTATCAAAAATATCTTCAAAAATATTATACAATGTATCGGTAGTTTCATATTCACCTATTGCATAGCATTTTTTCCCTAATCCATAGGCTATCCCTGATTCAATATGCGCAGCTTTTCCTGCAGGTAAAACTAATAATAAATTCCTAGAACTTTTCTCTCCCTCTAAATCATCATGAAAAAGATTCAATACAATATCACTTTTTAACCCTAATGATTCAAATTCCTGCTGTCTTTCTTCTGGTGTTTGATCTTTATTACCATATCCCCAATTATCCTCATTTTTTAAAAAGCAATAATAAGAAATACTATATTTATCAAACATATCACAAATTCTTAATATATTATCTTTATTTCTTGCTCTACCTGCAATAAAAAATTCATATTTAATATCCATATTACCAACTCCAATATAATTATATCATATAAATTCTTAATTTGTTCACCTAGCTTGTTCTACTAGCTTAAGATAAATAAAGGGTTTGTAAAGTTTTGTAGCCTACATAACAGGGTTCCAATGTTCTTATTGATATCTTAGTAATTTTTTACATATTTTTAAATTATATTATTGATTACAGAACATTTGTTTGCTATAATATATCTTGGATACGTTTGAAATATATCAGATGTTTTCCCTTCTAATTAAGAAGGGAGGTGGTATCGTGACTAAAAGAGAGAAATCTCTATTTTTCATTATACTCCTTCTATTTATTATAATATTTATACTCTTGTATATTTTATTTTTTAGATAGAAATTAAAAACATCTGATTTCAACAATCGTTGACTTCAGATGCTATCCCAAGGGATTACGTCTGATTCGAGCAATCAAACGTATCCTTTTTTATTATATGAAGTTTCCCTCATCTGTATACACTATATCATAAATTTGAATTTTTATCAAGTTCTATAAACTTCTATCAATATCTTAGTGTTTTTTTATTATTTTATTTTTTTAATTTTCTTAGTGTTAAGACATGCCAGTTTTTCTGTTCTTTTCCACCTTCGTTATGATATTCTTCAATTTCAAATAAATTTTTTCTTAAGTTATCAATATCCTCTTTACTAAAATAAGCAAAAAATCTTTTTTCTTTTGTTTGTTTATCCTCTAAAATTTTATAATTATATTTAGTTCCATTAGGAAGAATCTCTGCTTCTGGATGAACTTCTGCGTTTTGAAAATTAATTATTAATAATCCATTATCTGATAATCCATTATATGCTACATCAAACAATTTTTTCATATCATCCATATCCAAATGCGGATTTCTCCATGATACTATAAGATCTGCTTTAAAAGCAAAAGTATCATCATACTCGTCAGATAAAAAATTATACTTTTTAACTTTTTTAATGCCAATTCTTTCTTGTTCGTTTAAAAAAGCATCAACAGTGTCCGTAGCTATAACATCATAACCTGCAGATTGAAGCATAAAAGCAAGCTGTCCACAACCACTTCCAAATTCAATTATTTTTTTATTCTTATCTTTTTGTAGACCAGCATCTACATAGTTAAATAATCTTTCCCATTTTTCTGTTTCAGGCTCAATTTTATTTTGTTCTATATATTCAAGTGCTCCACCAGAATTATACATATTTATAGTTTTTGAATTATGTTGGCTCATACAATATACCTCCTATATATGTATATATATAATACCATAGTAATTGCTACTTTGTCACCTAGCTGGTTCTATTAGTCTAAAATAGATAAAGGTTTTGTGAAGTTCTGTAGCCTACGGCCTCTAAAAAGTGTATATTTTTAATATTTAGGCATAGAAAAAAGCCCGCAAATACGGACTTTCCAAAAGCTTTCCTATCTCTTACTAAATTAGCGTCACTTTATTTATGCGAGTTTACGGACATTTTGTAGCCTACTCGTAGCCTATTCTTAGTAGTACCTTAGTAATTTTCTTCTTTTCTATATATATTATTAATATCCTCCATCAATTACCAATATTTCACTATTAACATAGCTTGATTCATCACTTGATAAATAATAAATTGTTTTTGCAATTTCTTCTGGTTTAGCAAATCTTTCTAAATATATTTTAGCATTTTCATCATCTATATATTCTTGCGGCAATTCTTTATTCATATCAGTATCTGCCCAACCAATTGCAACTGCATTTACTCTAATGTTTGGCTTAAACTGATATGATAAATCTCTAGTAAGACTCTGTAATCCTATTTTAGAGACATTGTAATCTAAACATTCAGGAGAAATAGTTTTTGTACCATTGGTAGATGAGACATTTACTATAGTACTACCCTTTTTCATATATTTTGAAGCCTCTCTTGAAACAATGAAGGCACCAATTACATTTACTTCTAATGTTCTTTTAAACTCCTCAACAGTAATACTTTCAAAATCTCTATCAAATACAATTCCTGCATTATTAACTACAGCATCAATTCTACCAAATACATTTATTATTTGCTCAATCATATTTTTTACTTCTAATTCGTTAGACACGTCAGCTTTAATTGCTAATGCTTTATTGTTAAATTCTTTTTCAACATATTCTTTCAATTCATCTGCAGCACTTGCAATTTTATTATAATTAATAACGACATTATAGCCTTCTGAAGCAAACTTAATTATAGTAGCTTTGCCTATTCCTCTAGCACTACCAGTTACTAAAACAACTTTTTTATCCATTATTATCAACTCCAATATAATTATATCATAAAAATTCTTAATTTGTTCAACTAGCTTGTTCTACTAGCTTAAGGTAAATAGAGGTTTCCCGAAGACTTTGTAGCCTACCTGTAGCCTACTCGTAGCCTACGACGCTAGAAACGTTCAAAAAGAAGATTTTTAGTCATGCAAAAAAGCCCGTAATACGGACTTTTTGAAACATATTGAATAGTATTTCCTATCTCTTACTAAATTGTGGTGCACGTCTTGCTTTCTTTAAACCTGGTTTCTTTCTTTCTTTTACTCTAGAATCTCTTGTAATGAACCCTTCTGCTTTAAGAATTTTTCTAAAACTTGTTTCACTTGTTGGATCAGTATCTTTATCCATTTCAAGTAAAGCTCTAGTGATTCCTAAACGAATTGCTCCTGTTTGACCTGAGAATCCTCCACCTCTAACATCTACTTCTACATCAAAAGTTTCATTTGTATTAGTAGCAACTAAAGGTTGAGATAAATCCATAACTAAAGTTTCATAAGGTAAATATTCATGAACATCTTTACCATTAACAGTAATCTTACCAGATCCTGGGATTAATTTAACTCTAGCAATACTAGCTTTTCTACGTCCAGTTCCAGTATAAACATTTTTATCTTTTGCCATAAATAAACCCTCCTATTATATATCCATTTCTTCTGGTTTTTGTGCTGTATGTGGATGATTTTCATTTTCATATACAAATAATTTTTTGTACATTGCTCTTCCTAAACGGTTATGAGGAAGCATTCCTTTAACAGCTCTTTCCATCATTTCAATTGGATATTTTTCTTTCATAACTTTAGCAGTTCTTTCTCTAAGTCCACCTGGATACATAGAGTGATTATAATACATTTTCTTTTCTAACTTGTTACCAGTTAAAGCAACTTCTTTTGCATTAACAATTATTACATAATCTCCACAATCAATATGTGGTGTATATGTAGCTTTGTGTTTACCGCGAAGTATTACAGCAGCTTTTGATGCAACTCTACCTAATGGTTTACCTTTAGCATCTATAACATACCATTTACGTTCAACAGCTTCTTTTTTTTGCATAAAACTTTTCATATTATTTCTCCTTCTTAGTTTTAACTCTCCGGAACAGAGTTAATTAATAATTGGGATTTCTAAATGTACCGATTAAGATTATACTAAATATATGATTGAAAGTCAATAAATTTTCTATGATTTTCCTTAATTTTAAGTATTTTGTGCTATAATGATAAAGGAAGGTAGTGATAAAATGGCATCTGCGATTATACATATTGCTGTAGCAAATGAGTTAAATAAAAAACTTAAACGTAATAGCTCTAAATTACTTATTGGTACCATCGCACCAGATATTTCTAAAGAAATAGGACAAAATAAAGTTAAAAGTCATTTTTTAGATAGTAAAGATACTGATATTCCGAATATTAAAAAGTTTTTAAATAAATATAAAAATAATTTAAATGATGATTTTGTATTAGGATATTATATTCATCTATATACTGATTATCTATGGTTTAAGTATTTTGTTACTGAGTTTATACATGATAATATGATAACAAAATTAGATGGTACCCCTGTTAAAATAACAGATAATATGGCAACACTATACATATATAATGATTACACAGATATGAATGTAAAAGTAATTGATGCTTTTAATTTAGATTTAAAAATCTTTTACAATGAAATTCCTATTCTAAAAGATATTATAAAAGAAATACCAATGAAAAATATAGATATTATTGTAAATAAGATAGGAAAAATAATAGAGGCATCTAAAGATAAAAAGAATTTAGTATTTAATATTGATAATATTAAACAGTTTGTAAGCACCTCAATTGAGTTGATAGAAGCAGATTTAAAAGATTTAAATATATTATAAAAAAAGGATTATTTAATAATCCTTTTTTTTATAATTAACTTTCATTAAACACAATCCACAACTCTTAGCGCAATAAATATGATTTTTATTCTTTCCTTCTAACATTGTTTTTATCATTTCAGGTTCTATCTTATTCCTACCTATCTTTATTAATGTACCTACCATATTACGTATTTGATATTGCATAAACCCATTACCTTCAAAAGAAAACTCAATAATATCTTTTATTCGTTTAATATTTGCTTTATATATAGTTCGGCTATAATCTTGTTTTTCAGTATCCCCACCAACAAACAATTCAAAGTTATGAGTACCTACAAAAAATGAAATACCCTTATTCATTTTTTCTATATCTAAACTTTTACAATATTGATAAATATAATCTTTTTCTAAAGGATTAAACTCACCTATATTCAATCTATAAATATACTTTTTACTAACTGCATTATATCTAGCATGAAAATCATCAGATACTATTTCAACCTTGATAATATGAATATCATCACTAATATTACTATTAATTGCTCTTTTTAGTTTTTCTAAAGTAATATCAATATTTAAATCAAAATGGGCAGTTTGTCCTAAAGCATGAACTCCTTTATCAGTTCTACCAGATGAACATATATCAACATGTTTACCACCATTAATAAAGGTTAAAGCATTTTCAATCTCACCTTGAATAGTCTTTAACCTAGGTTGTTTTTGATATCCATTATAGTTCTTTCCATTATATGAAAAAGTAATTAAATATCTCATACTAACTCCTATACATGTTTATATATATCTTTAATTAAATCCCTAATATCTTTATGATAATGTAATTTAGCTCCTTTTTTATTAGCCAAATTAGTAAACTTAACTAATTTTGGAACATCAACATTATTACTAATTAAAGTTTCAATATCTATAAATACTTCACTAGAATTATATAGTTTAACTTTATTACAATCATCTGCGAATATTACATTTTCTGTATATTGATATAAGAAATCTACATCTTCTGATAAAATAATAATTGTTTTATGATATTTTTGTCTTAATAAATTTATTAATTTAAGGACTTTTCTTTTATTATTAAAATCTAATCCTTGGGTTGGTTCATCAAGTATTAATATTTTAGGATTATATATTAACACTGTCCCAAGCATAAGCAGTTTTATTTCACCGGTTGATAATGTATTAAGTTTTCTAAGTAAATATGATTCATCAAGACCAACCATTTTTAAAGCATCTTTAATTCTAACAGTGATAGTATTATGTTCATAATTACTATGATCTAAAATACTTACTATATGATGTAATACACTATAATTTAAGAAACTTTTATCTAAATCTTTTTTTACATAACCAACCATTTTATTGATTTTTTCTTGATTATCTTCATTAACTAATACATCGCCAACACTCACATCCCCAACCATAGGATATATATTTCCAACTATCATATTAGCGATATATTCTTTATTTTTTCCAATTATACCTACAATTGATGAATTTATAATAAAGTTAGTATAACTTAGATTACTTTTATAACCTACATCATTAAATCTTATTTCCATAATTTATTCACCAACTTTTCTATATCAAAATAAATATCATCAACAAGATCATACATTTTTAATTTCAATGATAAATCAACTTCAAAAGGTAACTCAATACCTACTTTCAATAATAAACTATCATGTTTTAAAACTTCTTTTGTATCACCAGATATAATAATATTCCCATCATGTATTACATAAGTTATATCTGAATATAAAATATCATTGATATCATTAGTAGTATAGATAACAGAAATCTTATCATTAACTAACTCCTTATATACCCTTGTAAGAACTTTTTTTAAATCATAACTTACATCAATGTTTGTATAATCAATCAGTAATATACTTGGTTTTTTCATTAATGCTTTACAAAATTCAACTTTTATAAAATTATCCTTACTTAATCTACTTAAAGGCTTATCTAATAAGTTTTGAATATTAAATAACTCTAGCAAATAATTAAATTGATTATTATCTCTTCTACTCACTTCTTCTAAAATATAATCATTAACTCTTTCTGACGAAGTATCACTATCTTTATTTATAAGTCCTATTTTCTTATAATAACCGTATTTACTTTTTTCATTTAAAGTTACTTTACCTATGGTTATCATGTCATTTGTATGATATATACCACCTAAAATATTAATAAGTGTACTCTTACCACATTTGTTGGAACCTATAATAGATATTATTTGTCCTTGTTTAATATTCATATTTAGATTGTCAAAAATAGTTCTATTATCAATAGTATAAGATAAATTATTAACTACTAATAACCCATTATTCATATTTACCCCTCCAAACAGAAGAATATAGTATACTATAAAACTAAAAAAAATGCAATAAAAAAGGAAAAATTATATTTGTTTAACTTTTCCTTTATTTTTATTAATTAAATATTCCTTTAATTTTTTATAACCTTTATTTTCTATTTGATCTATTCTTTTATCTCTAACACTATAGATAGCAGCAAGTTCAGATAGTTTATAAACATACCCATCTAATCCTAATCTTTTACTTAATATATCTTGTGTTCTTAATGCTATATAAATACATTTATTACCAAGATGTTTGTTTTTATTCTCTTCAACACTTAATTCTACTGGAGTATAGTTTATATATATATTATGTTCAATATTATAAAATCTAGTTAATTCCATCATTTGTTCAAGTGTTATACATTTATTTTTTTGAGCAGTTGCTAACATTTCATTAACATAAATTTCTTTAAATTTTATGGAAGCATTAGGTTTAGTATTTCCCTCATATAACTCTCTTAATACTTCACTATCATATAATTTATTTATACTGGTTACTATTTGATTTATTTTATTAGTAGACACTTTATTATTACTTAACATCACTTTTAGTCTAGCGTCATATTTTTGTGTTGATGTCTTTAAGGTTTCTTTAAAAACCCAAAAATCATATATTCTATTAATTTGGTCATTTAACTCTTCTATTCTTTTTATATCACTAACAGTATATATTTTCTTGCTTAATAATTGTCCAAATTCTAAGATAATCTTTTTCTCTTTTTCAGTATACATACCAGTTACATCAATATATTCTTCATTAATATTAATATAGTACTTTTCCATATTTATAATGGCACTACGTACATTATCAATTGATTCTTTATCCTCTAATAGTTTTTCTATATTTTTAATACTCTTATCCTCTACTACTTCAAATAAATCACTATTATCATCTTCTGTAATAGTAGCATTTAAAGAAATAGTATCATAGTTACTTTGTATACTCTTGATATTTTCCATTAATTTTTTATACTTATTATCAAACTTTTTCATCAATTGATCTGTTATAGATAATTCTTCACTTAATATCCTATAACATGCGGCAATATCATCTTTACTAGTATTTTCTGCATATAATAATTGTTGATATTGATATAAAGCTTCAACTTGCCTTTCGTTAAGTCCTAGCTTATCATAAAACTCTTTTAATGTCTTATCATTTTCATAAAAAGCAATTAATAATTCATGAAGAGTCATATTTCTCTTATAAGTTTCTTTAAATTTATCATTTAATTGTCTTAATTTGTTTTGATCTCGTGCTATATTAGATGGTACTTTAATATTTCTAGAGTTTATATATAAATATCTACTAATATATTGACGTATCCAATAAGTAGCATAAGTGCCAAACTTAACTTTTTTGGATACATCAAATTTTTGAGCAGCTTTATGAAGCCCTATATTACCTTCTTGTATTAAATCTAAAAAATTATCTTCGCTAGCATATCTTCTAGCAATGGATAAAACTAATCTTAGGTTAGATACTATCAATTTATCTAAGTATTTACTATCAAATTCTTTTTTTACTGCACATTCTAATTCTTCTTCTGGTTCTAATAACGGATATCTACTAATTTCTTCATAATACTTTTTAATAGAGTCTTCAGTATAATAATCATCTTCACTAAGCATTTGTTCATTAAATTCTTCAGTTATAGTTTGATTATCTTTAATAGATACTTTTTCTTCTTCTAATAATTCATATAGCATATCCAAATCATCATCTAAAAACAAATCATCCATCATTTTATTAACTTTAGATAACGATATACTTTTATTACCATTCTCTATAATACTATTATCTCTAATAAATTTTAATACTTTTTGTTTATCCATTTGCTAAATCACCTTACTACTTATTAACCTCATTATAATAACTTCTTTCTGATAAATCCATAGATAGTTTTTCTAAATCATCAACATCACCATAAGAATCAAAAATAACTCTTTCTATTTCAAATACTAAATCTTTTAAATTAGTATAATTATTATAGCTTATGTGATATTTATTTAAAATATATTTTTCATTATCATTTAGCATTATACCAGATTTACTTTTCTTTAAATAATCTTCATTAATCATAATCAAATCATTTATATCATATTCTTTATTATTTATTATCACTATTATCACCTAAATTACTAATAGCGCTTAATAGAGCTAATTTACCATATTCATATGTTAATGATCCCTGTTGATATGCAATATATGGTTCTCTAATAGGGCCATCACAAGATATTTCAATAGATGAGCCTTGAATAAAAGATCCACTAGCCATAATAACTTGATCATCATAACCAGGCATATCTGAAGGCAAAGCTAAAGCATTAGAATCAATTGCTGAAGCTTTTTGTATACCTTGAACATACTTAATTAATTTTTCTTTATCTTTAAATATAATATTCTGTACTATATCTACTCTTTCTTCATTATATTTAGGTTCTACTAAATAACCTAAATTTTCCAAAACTTTGCTAGTTAAAAGAGCTACTTTTAAACTATTTAAAACTACTGTAGGTGCTAAATACAAACCTTGTAATATATATCGATTAATTCCAAGCGTAGGTCCAACTTCATTTCCTTCCCCTGGTAAAGTTAATCTCTCCGCACATAAATCAACCAACTCTTTTTTACCAACTATATATGCTCCATTTGGTGCTATTCCACCACCAAGATTCTTTATTAAAGACCCTACTGCTAAATCACAACCTATTTCTATAGGTTCTTTAGTAGTAACAAACTCACAATAACAATTATCCACCATAATAATTATATCTCTATCAATTTTCTTAATAAACTTTACTACTTTTTCTAGCTTTTCTATAGAAATACTCTTTCTCGTAGAATACCCTTTGCTCCTTTGAATTTCAATTACTTTAACCTTTTCTTTACTCAAATAATCTTTTATTCTATCATAATCAAAATCATTATCTTTAAGTTCGATTTCATCATATAAAACTCCAAAAGATTTTAAACTAGATGGATTATCTTTTATACCAATAACTTCGTGAAGAGTATCATAAGGAGTTCCTGTTATACTAAGTAATCTATCATTTGGTCTTAGTAAACCAAATAAAGCTACCGTTAAAGCATGTGAACCTGAAATAAATTGACTTCTAACTAAAGCACTTTCACTTTTAAAAATATCTTTATAAACATTCTCTATTGCATCTCTACCTATATCATTATATCCATATCCTGTAGTTGAATTAAAGTGTACTTCACTAATATTGTTATCATGAAAAGCTTTTAACAGTTTCATACTATTATTCATACAAATACTTTCATATTTATTAAATTCTTCTCTTAGTTCTTTTTCACTTTCATTGATAATATCCATATATTTATTATTCATTATTATCACCTCTTAATATAATCAGAGAACCATTTTCTTTATTACCATTTAATATTTCTAAAACCACTTTACTAATCTCATCAGGTTCTATTAATTTAGCTTGTCCTATCCTTTTCATTTCATTTTTTAAAAATTCAGGATTCATTTCTTTAATAGACTCTGTATTAACATAATTAGGTGCAATTGTATAAAAATTATTATTAGGTAGCGCATATACTAAAGACTTTGTTAATTGTATTAATCCTGCTTTTGATACAGCATAATCAATGTTATATTCATTATAAGTATATATACCATCTGTAGATGAAATGTTGATGATAATTGATTCATTTAATAAATCTAATCCATTCTTTATTATTAAAAAAGGTCCAACTATATTAGTATCAAGTGTCTTAATAAACTCATCTTTAGTTTTATCATAAATATTATTTCCAATATCTATACCTACATTATTTATAAGTAAATCAATATGTTTATACTGTTTTTTTATCTCCTGATACATATTTATTATAGAATCTTCGTTAGTAATATCACATTGAAGTACTAATGCTTTATTTTTATAAGTACTAACTAAATTTTTATTATTATAGTATGTAATTATGACTTCAAAGTCATTTTTTATTAAAGTATCTACAAGAGTAGTACCTATACCTATAGAACATCCTACTATTAAAGCAACTTTTTTATCCACACTACCACCTCAGATAACATATTATAACATAAAACAAAAAAAAGATAAATATTTATCTTTTTGTAAAAGCATATACTAAAGTTAAATAATTATAGCTAATTATTATTAAAAAATATATACTACTATTTAAACTAAAATCATATGAAATACTAGCTAGTGATATTAGCACTAATAAAAAACTCTCTATTAAGCATTTTACTTTTCTATATGATTTAGTTTTTATCCTATATAAATCATCAACTATCATGCATGTAAGTATAATTGGGATAATTTTTAAAATCGTACTTAATATAAGATGAAAATTATATATATCATTATTAAATATCATATTAGCTATTATCCCAATTATTAGTACAATACCAAACATTATAGTAAATTTATAATTTCCTATTAATTCATTATCAACTTTTTTCTTCATATTATCACCTAATTAAAAAGTTGTTTTACAACAACTTTTATTTAACACCTGCATTTTTTAAGAAATCAATATATTCATCATATTCAGTATATCCTACTAATCCATCAACATATTTACCATCTTTAGCAACTATAACAAGTGGTGTAGCTCCATAGTTTTCTTCTAAGAAATCATTAAGACCAGCAATTTTTTCAGCAGTTTCTTCATCAACAGTAGTTATATCTAAATATTTAGTAGTGAATCCCATTTCTTTTTGTGCTTTTTGCATACTTGGTAAGAATGCTACACAATAATGACAAGTTTCTCTTCCTAAATAGATTACACTTGTTCCTTTACCACTACCTTTTAATAATTTAATAAAATCATTACCACTAATAGCTTCAAACATACTTACATCATATTCAGTATTTTCAGTTTCTTCAGATCCAGTTGAACTAGACTTACTAGTTGTAGATGTATTATCACCAACTGCTATTAATAATAAAATAGTATTTACAACAGCTATTACTGTTAATATTTTAGCAAATAACAATAACTTTTTTAAAATATCTTCGTTTTTCATAATAAAACCTCCTAGTAAAATAATAACATAAATATAATTTTTAATCAATAATAATAAACGTTTACTTTCTTCAAAAAAACTGATATAATACTTAATTAATTCGGAGGTAACTATGAAAATAGATAAAAGTTATGCGGCTATTTCATTATTTAATTATATATCTAAATATTCCATTACGAGATTATCAACAGAAAACCTAGATTTTCTTTTAGATACTATTATTGATGAAATATATGATGAATATGAGATTAACTTTTCATTAAATAATGATATGAATACAAATCAAAGTTTTACGAGTGAGCTAAGTATTAGTGAAAAATATATATCAATTAATCCTAATAATCATATCCCACTATATATGCAATTATTTAAATGCAAAAAAGTTAATCAATTAAATGATTATTTATTATTTGATAAATATTTTAACAGAGTATTAGATAGCGAGTATATAACAGAAGCTTTAAATCGTGTACATAAGGATATAAAAAAAGAATCTACAAAGCATATAGAAGATGCCTTAGTCCTTTATACTGAAATTATTGAGCATTATAGGAAATTAAAATCAGCAGAAGAAAATGAACAACATAGTCTATATGAACAAGAACATAAAATACTATGTAACCTCCAAAGAATAAAGGAAGAGTTAATAAATGATATTTTATATAATTATGTTAGTTTAGAAGCAATCAATATATTATATAATGAAAAACCAGATACATATTTCGATATAAAAAACCCTAATATAGTATTAAGCAAATTTATAAATGATGTATTAAATGAAAAAGATATCATAGATATGGAACAAAAACAAAATATAGTTGAAAGTATGAACTTTAAAGGAGCTACAGCTGTTTCAGGAGCATTAATTGATATTATACTAAAAGAAATAGTAACAGATGAATATTTTAATATTTTAAATACCTTTATAAAGAATAATCCTCTAAACTTTGGAAGATCAAATTTCATAGAATTAAAATATGCTATTTTAGTTTACTCTACACAGTATGAAAGAAAGTTCTTAAATTCAAGCAACAAGTATTATGATGATAAAACAGTAAATAAAAATGTTGTAAAACAAGCTATCAGTTATACAAATATATATGAAAATAAATTAAAACAATTAACAAATTATATATTAGAAAAAAATAATGATTATTATAAAGATAATGATTGTTATATGAGTGTTATTGATAAATGTATTCTTTTACAAGCTTATCTAAACACATCACCTAACAAGAGAATATATTCTACATATCAAGATATATTCAAAGCACATAAAAACAGTGATAAAAATAATTATTCTATTTCAAATTTTATGTTAAAAGAATTAGTAACAAACCCAGAACAAAAAGGAAAAACAAAACAAAAAAAACTAGGAGAAAATAATTAATCTTCTAGTTTTTTTAATTCATTATTAAGTATAGAATATAAATAAGTATAAATAGGTTTATTTGTTTTTGTAGAAACAAAATCTTTATAAATTTCAAGTTGTTTTTTATAAGCATCATCATCTATATTTTTAAGTTTATAATCAATTACCTTAATATGATCAGGATATACAATAACCAAATCAATAATACCATTAAATTCTTTATTTTCTTTTTCATAAACAAATTCATACTCTTTATAAAATTTGGCATTTTTTATATTTCCAATTTTTTCTATAAAATTGCTAATATATACATAGTATTTATTATCTTTATACTTATCTACATTATTAAAATCAATTGTCTCAAATAAATAATGAATATAAGTACCTAAATTAAGCTTATCTACTTCATCGTGAGTAATTAATTTATTAATATTTTTAGATACCTTTGAAGTACTTATCATTTTACTATCAATAACTATATTATTAATTGTAACTTTATCATCACTTTTTCTTATAATGTCTTTAATACTTATATCTTTAGAAATATTATAGTCTTTGCTGATATTCAAGTTTTTTATATCTACCTCTTTTATATTCGTTTTTAAAACACTATTAAGTGATACTAAAATATCTAAAAATGAACGATAATTTTCTCTAACACTATTATCTACTTCAATATCCTCTAGTTCTTTTAATGAAGTAACTATTATCATTTTTTCACGTGCTCTAGTTAAAGCAACATATAATAGCCTAATCTTTTCACTTATCTCTTCACTATAGTATTTAACACTTACTAATTTATTAAGTATTGTTTTTGATATGCCTTCATTATTGATTGGAGTTATAATACCATATTTATTATCAAACATAAATCTACTCTCTATATCCCTAAAATTAAACTTTTTATGAAAACCAGAAAAGTAGCAAACAGGGAACTCTAATCCCTTAGATTTATGAATATTCATAATTTTAACATTATCCCCTTGCTTATTATTAATTGAATACTTAATATCATTATCACTACTATCCATTTTATTTAAGTAGTCTCTAAACATATAAGGGCTATAACCAAGTTTATTCAAATTATCTGCGATATTTTTTAAATTATCTATTCTAACAAAACTATCTTCAACCTTTGAGATGGTTATACATCTTTCATATACATTAAATTTAGCTATTATCATATCTAATAATTCTATATTAGATACACTATCTATATTATAAGCTATTTCTTCACAAATTCTATATATTTCAGTTTCTTTGTATTTATCATTAGTAAATACTTCAAATATTTCTTGATCATTCATATCAGATAAAAAACTTCTAGCGACAGATGTATAATAATATTTAAACTCTTGATCAAAAATACCATCTTTTATTTTTAAACATAAATTTATTATACTTTTTATAACTAAGATATCTTTTTCTTCATTTAACTTTTGATCCATATAAATAGTTAAAGGGATATTTAAATACTCAAATATTTTCTTATATATAGTAAAGGCACTACCACGATCCATAATAATACAAAAATCATTATAAGTAGCTTTTCTAATTTTACTCATATCTTTATCAAAAACTAAATATCCATCTTCTATCTTATTTTTAATATCATTAGCAATTATAAAGGCTTCTATCTCTTCTTTACTATACTTTTTATCATCATAATTATAATTATATATATCCAAGTTATTATTATGTCCTACATCTTCTAAATCATATAGAGTTAAACCATAATTCATCTGGTGTGAATCCTTATAATCTGCCCCACCAATATAATTATCCATTATTATATTAAATATTTTATTAATATTAGTTAATACTTCACTTCTTGATCTAAAGTTTTTAAGTAAATCTATTTTTTTACCATTAATCCCTTTACTATAATTATCATATTTATTTTTAAATATTAAAGGATTAGCATTCCTAAATCTATATATAGATTGCTTAACGTCTCCAACCATGTATAAATTATTATTCTCAATTAAAGACATAAATTTTTCTTGAATATCAGAAGTATCTTGATATTCATCTAATAGTATTTCATTATATGTATTCTTTATTTCTTCTAAAACACCTGGATTATCTTCTAATAATCTAATAGCCATAAGTGCTATATCATTAAACTCATACGTATCATTTATTTGCTTATAAGAAATTAATCTTTCATCTAATATATTTATTATTTTTATAATTATTTCAACATAATTCTTAGTACTTAAAATATCATTTTTTATATCATCTAAAGATTCATATTTTACTAAGTCTTGTAATTCTTTATAATAATCTTTTATTAATTTAGCTTGTTTTCTAAACATTAAAGAAAACTTACCCATTAATTTAAAATCTTTATTAGATAGTTTTTTTATTTTTAGATAATCTTTAGTTCCTATTAAATCTTCTAATACTCCACATATTTCTTGATATTTATTATTATCACTATCAGTCTCTATTAAACCTTCTAATATCTTTAAATTAGAATTTAGTTTATCAATTGTATTATGTATTAAATTTAAATACTCATTAACTATACTATCTAAGTATTCATCATTATAAAAGTTATCAACATAATTTGTTAAAAACTCTTGCTTATTTATCAATTTATCTAAGTCATTGTTTATATTATAAATATAGTTTTTTATTGTTTTATCATCTTTTACACAAAAATCTGTGATTAGTTTTAAGAATTTTTGATCTTCTTCCATATATAATTCATCAAATATTTCATCTAGTAACTCTTGCTCTTTAATATTTATAATAGATGAATCTATAATTGAAATATCCTTTGATACATTAAGTAAGTAATGATATTTTTTAACCATAGATAAAGAGAATGAATCAAAAGTAGTAATGTATGCAGAATCTATTAAATCAAGTTGACGACTTAAACTATCATCTTTTTCAATTTTTTGTCTTATTCTTTCCTTCATCTCATTTGCAGCTTCATTAGTAAAAGTTAGTATTAATAATTTATCTATATTAACACCACTCTTTAATTTTCTTAAAACTCTTTCAGAGAGCACTGCGGTTTTTCCAGAACCTGCACCTGCAGAAACAATAATATTACTACCTTCTTCATTTATTGCTTGTAATTGTTCTTCAGTAAATTTAGGCATCTAATCACCTCTTTTCTTATCTATTACTCATCTAGAAAACTTAAATCTTCTTTTTTTTCTAATTTAACATAATCTTTATTACTAACATAACATATATCTTTAAACTTACAGTATTTACAGCCAATTATGTCTTTAGCACTATCACCTATCTGTTTAGGATTAATGCTAAAGTCTACATCTAAAATATTATCTATAGTTTTATCCACTACATTTTCTGTTACTGATATCAATTTATCTATTTGATCGTTAGTTAATACTTTTTTAGTCTTAAAATTACCATTTTTATATAAACCCATTCCACTTATAACACTAGAATTTACATAATCATCATCTAACATCTTTAAAATATCAACATCACTATTACTATAACCCCTTAATTTTAAATTATCTTTTTTTACTTCTTCTAGACTTTTTTTATCATCTTTTAATACTTCATCATTTAAAATTGTTTGTAAGTAAAAGCCAGCAAAAACTACATTTTCTAGCTTTTTATAGTTTTTAGATAGATATAAATAAATTGGTAATTGTATTCCAATACCATATGAACTATTTATTATATCTATAGGAGTATTACCTGTTTTATAATCTATAATTGCAACAACACATCTATCTCCTACTTTTTTATAACAAATCTTATCAATAAATCCCTTAAAAGTAACTTTTATATCCCTACTTTTATCAATTTCAATCTTATTTTCACACAACACATTAGATAAAACACTATGATTCATTTGTTCTTTAATAGTATCAATTATAAAGTATAATTCTTTAATTAACTTTTTAAGTAAAAACTTCTCCTTAACAGTTAAAACTCTTTCATTATTATTTAAATAATTACTAACTTCTTCATCAACACTTGTATCACTCATTAAACATTTTTCTAAAACATAATGAAATAGTGAGCCAACAAAAGTAATAAAGTTATCTTCATATATATCTAGTTTTAAAACATTAGTCAAATAATACCTAAAAGCACATTTATTATAATTATCTAAAGTAGAATACGAAAGACATAGTTCATGATTTATGTAATTATAAAACATTTCTTTATCTATTCCACTAAACCTATTATCATAGTTATTATAATTTATTGAGATACTATTTCCTAATAAATCTATATCCTTATCCTTAGTTCCAAATTTAATATAATTATCTATTTTTTTAGCTAATTTTATCTTAATCGCAGTATTAGAATATTTATAATCATAAACACCTTCTTCTACATCTAATTTTAAAGTATTAATTAAATTAGAAGGGTAATATGATTTAGTATTAGACTTATCTTTATATGTAATTACTAAATTCTTTATACTTAAAATCTTATTTTTAGTTCTTTCTAGTATTAATTTATTTTCTTCTTCTGTAGTATCCAAATCAACTAGCTTTTTAATATTATCACTAATAAAATCTTCATCTTTTTTATATTTAGGAATACTATTTAAGTTAAAGTTTAATAAGAAAATATAATCATCTTTACTAGCTTTACTTAATGGTATAACTTCTACCGCTTTATCAATTTTTTCACTTATAACTTTAGTATTCTTTAAATCACTAATTATAAAATCTTTTACTTTATATTTATCATCTACAAAACTATATGAATTACATATTTCTATTATTTTATTAACTATAACTCCTGTATATTTATTCTTTAACTTATCTATAGTTTTACTAATATCATTATCAAAATTATCTAAAAAATATTTAGAGATATTAGTAGCCAGAATAGAAACCCCTGTATTAAAATTTGTTGGTATATTATAATAATCAAATATTCTTTTAAGAGAGTTTTCATAATCAGCATCTACTCCAACTAACTTTATTTTATTTATATCAATACCATCTACTATTAAATCTAATATCTTATTAGCAACAAACTCTACTTCATCTTCTAAACTATCTAAATGATATACTTTTGGTTTGTATGTATTAGCATCATCACTTATATAAGATACTTCACCAAGTTTTGTTAGTAGACTTTTATCAAACTTAGATAAATAGTTCAGATTATAAGCAATAATCTTTTTATCTTTTATATAATCCAGGAAGAAATCATCATATATTAAAAGATTTAAATCATCTAATCTTTTCTTTAATTCCACTAATTGATCTAACTTCAAATTATTATATAATTTATCCTCAATATAATATAAATTATCTATATATACTTTAGCAACCTCAGGCTTAACTCTTAAAAACTTTGAAGTTTCATATATAGCTTCTTTTGTATAATCGAATAACAACTTTTTCTTAAGTTCACTCATGGTAAAAAAATGAACACTATACATCTTATCTTTATGACTTATATAGTCAATAAGTAAAGATTTATCTTCATTACTACAAATAATAAACATATCTTTTTCTTCTTCTAAAAACTTCATTTTCTCACCAACTATATTGTATCACAAAATAAAAATCTATAGAATGTCTATAGATTATTTTCATTTAATTTTTTTAACATTGTTTTAGTTTGATTATATACAGTAAATTGTTCATATCTTTCCCTATTCATATATATTGTTTTACCATTCAACCATTTTTGAACTTTTTCTATTTTTTGATCAAAATTTTCATAAGGTGAATCTTTAACTTTAATTTCATGCTCAAAACTGTAATATACAAGTAATGTTTCACTTACTCTATTTCCTTTATCATCTACTGGTCCAAATACAAAAGCACTTAAATATTCTTCTTTATTTGGATTAATATCATACAAAGGGTAATTAGCTTTCATAAATTTAACCCCTATATTAATATCTCCTGATTTCAAAGTTTCAATAAAAGCTTCTGCTAATTCTTCAGGAAAATGTTCCCTTATCCAACTTTTTTCCCTATTCTTTGTTAAAACTGTAGAATATCCTTTAGCTATTATCATAGTATTCCTCCCCATTTATATGAAATATTATAGTTGTCTAACAATTAAATGTCAATGAATAAATGTAATATGTTTTTTACTTCATCTATATTATTACAAATATAAAAATTATGTATCCTATCTTTATGAATAAAACCTGTATTCAAATTATTATTTATAAATTTGATAATATCGTCATAAAAAGAATTGATGTTAAAAAGTATTATTGGTTTATTATACAAGTTTAGAGAAGTATCCGTTAGTACTTCAAAAAATTCATCTAATGTACCAATACCACCTGGAGCTATTACAAAAATATCAGCTTCTTCTTCCATGATTTTCTTTCGTGAATGCATACTATCAACGGATATTACATTAGTACAGTTGTCATAAATATCTTCAAACTTTTCCATAAATCTAGGAACAACACCTGTAATTATTGATTTTTCTTTAGCAAATCCTCTAGCTATTGCTCCCATAAGGCCAGTTGCTCCTCCACCAAAAACTAAATCAAAGTTTTCACCAAGATATTCACCTAATTCTTCTGTTTTATCTACATAATTTTTTTCTATATCTTCACTAGCTGCACCAAAAAAACATATCTTTTTCTTCATTAAATCACCTAGTAATTATATGAATAGGAGTATAAAAAAAGAACAATTACTTGTCCTTTAATAAACGTTTTACCTTTCTTTTTAAATTAACTTGAGACATTTCATACTTCTCTTTTACTTTAATCAATGCCTCCTCATAAGTTAAATCCTCAAGTGACATTGTTTTTAAAGTTGATCCTACAATCCAAAATATTTGATCAGAAATATTTCCGTCTTTATCTATTTTAACAAATGTTGTTAGAGACCTATGCTCATCTTCATCATCTTGATTAGATATGTCTATTTGCGTAACTCCTAAAGCTATATCATTTTTATATATATAATCAGATAACCAATCCCCAATAACGTTATCTTCTAAAAATTCCGCAATTCTTCCATAATCTTTTATAAGAATATCATCAAAATCTGGACTAAACATCTGAGTTTTATAATTATAAAATTTTCTTTTTTCCCCTGATATTCCCATAAAGATATAAATAGAATCATTAAAATACTTGCTCCTATCAATATAAATATCATCATCAGCTGAAAACAATGATATTTCTTGTAATCCATCTGGAGTAACAATTAAATGCTTAACAGCTTGTCCATTTCCATTTTTTTCTAAAATAAACATATTATTATCATCTATAAAAGGATCACGTTTTCTCCCATTAAACGGTCTATTATAATATGGAACATACCCATTTTCATCTGTTTTAGTTGGACTATATAATACCTTTCCTTCCTGGTTAAAAATAATGAAATATGGAGTACCATAAGATAAATTCATGGATTCATAATCATTTCGTATTTGAGCATATATTAATCCATTTTTTTCAAATATATCTGCACAGTCTGCACAATAAGGATCTACTTCTCTTACTTTTGAAAGAGCAAATTTTTTCTTTTCTATATAATCTTTTAACACGCTATCACCTCTTATGACTGCTTATTATAACTGATAATTATGATAATTGCAATAAAAAAGAACCATAAAAAAGAACCATTGGTTCTATTTTGTCATTAAATATTTAGCTGTTCTAACCATTTGTGTTGAGTAGCCCATCTCATTATCATACCAAGCTACTACTTTAACTAATTGTTTTCCTTCTACTTCAAGAACACTTGTTAATAATCCATCTACTACTGCTCCATAATGTGAACCAATAATATCACTTGAAACAATTGGATCTGTAGTGTACTTAATAGTTTTATTCTGATTGTCTTCAAAAGCCTTGTTTATTTCTTCTACTGTAACATTCTTTGAAAGCTCTAATACTAAATCTATAACTGATCCAGTAGGTACAGGTACACGCATTGCCGTACCTGATAGTTTTCCATCTAATTTAGGAAGAACTTTACCTATAGCTTTCGCAGCTCCAGTAGAAGACGGAATAATATTCATGGCAGCTGCTCTACCGCGTCTTTCATTAATATCTTTTTTATGAGCAACATCTAATGTTACTTGATCATTTGTATAAGCATGTACTGTAGTCATATATCCTCTTTCTACACCAAAAGTTTTATCAAGTATATCAAGTACTGGTGCCAAACAATTTGTTGTACAAGAAGCTGCAGAAATTATATCTTCACTACCATCTAATATATCATGATTTACATTATAAACAACTGTTTTTAAATCTCCCTTAGCAGGAGCAGAAATAATAACTTTCTTAGCTCCAGCATCAATATGAGCTTGTGCTTTTTCTTTATCTGTAAATAAACCAGTACATTCAAATACTACATCAATATCTAAATCTTTCCACGGCAAATTAATAGGATCTTTTTCTGCATATACTTTTATTTTCCTATCTCCAATAATAATCTCATCTTCATCAAATGAAATTTCATCTTCTCTATAATTTCTATGATTAGTATCATACTTTAATAAATGAGATAATTGTCTCGCATCAGTTAAATCATTGATGGCAACTACTTCTAAATCACTATCTTCTTCCATAAGTCTAAATACTAATCTTCCTATACGACCAAATCCATTAATCGCAACTCTAATCATTTTATCATCTCCCAAATTTATTTTACCATTTTTTTATTCTTTATAACAACTTCCTCCAATAAATTCCCTTAAAATAGAATCTGCTGGTATTGCTTCTGATGAAATAGGTAAGAATATTTTTATTAAATTTAATAATCTTCTTGCCTCTTCATAATAAGGTGAATCTTCACTAACAGAGTATAAAAGAGGTTCTACATAAGTTCTTAATACTCCAATTTCATAAATGGAATATGTATTAAAAACAAAATTGGCATTATCTTGATATGGATATATATTTTCTTCTTCCCCAATACGAACCTTCTTCCATTGTTTTAATGATTCTTCTACATTGATTCCTCTAGTATAAGTATCCCTAACAATTCTCCTTAATAATCTTGTATCAGAAGAAGAAAATCTATTATGAGAATCTAGATTGGTTTTAGTAAATGGCGCTAAGTATATTTTAAATTTTTTCTCATCAGGAATATCTTTTAATAGCACCGGATTTAAACAATGAATCCCTTCTATTACTAATACATCATCCTCTTCTAAACTCATATCTTTAATAAATTCTTTTTTAGCTTGTTTAAAGTTAAATACTGGGGCTTTTATTGTCTCTCCTTTTAATAGAGCAGATATTTGTTCATTAAATAAATCTATGTCTACAGCACCCAAAGATTCAAAATCATAGTTTCCTTCTTTGTCCTTCGGAGTATCTTTACGTTCCTTAAAATAATCATCTAAAGATAGCATTTTTGGTCTTACACCATAATTTTTTAGCAAAACACATAGTTTTCTAGTAGTTGTTGTTTTTCCAGAGGATGAAGGACCAGCTAAAAGAATTACCCTTATATTCTTTCTATTTTGACTAATATCCTTAGCTAGATGTATTAATTTGGTGTTATGAACCACCTCGTTAACCCTAATCAAATCATCTATTTCTGCACGTGTTACCACATCATTCAAATCTGCAACCCCATTTATACCTATAGTTTTTTGCCATAATCTATAATCTTCATACATATCATATATAGAACTTCTATGTCTATAATCCTTTATAGTATCGCAATATACTGTGGGATAACGCAAGACAAAACCTTTATTATTAACGCAACTAATTTCAAAATCCGTTAATACTCCAGTATCCATAGGCATTATACAAAAGAAATAATCATAGATATTATTTAATCTATAAAGAGTTATATATGTATTAGTATTATAATTTAACATACCTGCCTTCGGTAAATCATTAATACTCTCAAAATATTTTATAGCATCTTTTCTTAATGTATTTACTTTTTTTATTTCTAGCTTTTCTTTTGCTAATTCTCTAATTTTAGTTTCTATCTCATCAGTAATATCCTCATTAACGTTAAAATTAGTAGATATATACATACTTTTATCAATAGAATGTTCTACAATTATTTCTTTATCACTACCATAAAGTTCTTTAATTGCTACATTACAAGCAAATACTAAAGTATTAACATACATCATATTTCCATATGAAGTTGATAAATCAAAAAATTCCACAATCGCATCTTTATTCAATTGATAACTTAATTCTTTTATTACATTATCAACATAAGCTCCTAGTATAGAAAATTTAAATGATGAAGCATACCTTTTAGATAATTCTAGTAAAGTTGTTCCTTTTTTTACTTCTATTTCTTTATCCCCAATTTTTATTCTTACATCATCCATAGTATCACCTATTGTAATTATACCATAATAAGACAAAAATACTAAGTATAAATTTAATAATATTTAACTATTATATTTATAGGAAGTGATATTTATATGAATTTAACTCCTATCGTTATTGATAAAGAGAATAATATTGAAAGAAGTTATGATATTTTTTCAAGATTATTAAAAGATAGAATAATTATCCTTAGTGGTGAAATAAATGATGATAGTTCTAATAGTATAGTGGCACAACTTTTATATTTAGATTCTCTAAATCATAGTGATATAAGTTTATATATTAATTCACCTGGTGGTTCTATTACTGCAGGTATGGCTATATATGATACTATGAATTTTATTAAAAGTGATGTTTCAACTATATGTATTGGTATGGCAGCATCAATGGGAGCTTTTTTATTATCAAGCGGAAAAAAAGGAAAAAGATATATATTACCTAATTCAGAAGTTATGATACATCAACCATTAGGTGGTGTTAAAGGTCAAGCCACTGAAATAAAAATAGCTGCTGAAAGAATATTAAATTTAAAAGAAAAAATTAACAGAATTCTTGCAAAAAACACTTCTAAGAGTATTAAAACGATTGAAAGAGATACTGAAAGAGATAATTTTTTAGATGCTACTGAAGCATTAGAATATGGTATCATTGATAAAATAATCAAAAAAAAAGATAGTTAACTATCTTTTATTTTTTTAGTATATTTACTTTTACTTTTGTTACTTTAGGCTCATAAGTTGCTCTCAAGTCACTACCAGTAACTTTAACTTCTACTTCATGTGTTCCTACGCCTAAACCTTCTAAATCTATATACGCACTTATTGAAGACGCTTCTATATCTTTTATAACACTCTTTGTACCACTAACTACTACTGCAACTTGACTATCTTCTTTAGAAGAAGCCTGTACTTTTAATCCATCTCCTAAATTACGAGTTTCTATATATATATCATTGAATGTTTTATCTTTATCTAAATCACCAACAATAACATTAACTTTAGCTTTAGTAGAACTTAATGTTTTGATTCCTTTAGGTTTATCTATAGTTACATTATATTCCTTATTTACTGCAAGTCCTTTAACATCAAGTTTAACAGAAATAGATTCAACTTTTTCTAATGCTTTTTCAGAACCATAAATAACTACTGTATTAGTATCAGATCTGATGTCTTCTATACCTTTACCAAATGCCAACGTTCCAGTAGGAACATACTTAATTGGAACACTCTTAGATGGAGATTCTATTGTTATAGTAGCATCCACTTTTTTAGGAACTATCTCTACATCAACTATTTCTCCTTTTGAATCATAAGCTACTAACGGAATATCTTCTAAAACAGTCTTTCCTGCAGTAGGTGATTTCATATTATTAACATCAATTAAAGCTTTTATACTAGCAACTTGATCTAATCTGTATTCAGCCCCTTTTACTACTACATCACTACTTGATAAATCAACATCTGTTATTTGTAGTTTTTCATTCAATTGATTTTCATGTAGTATATCATATGATAAAGACATCTTTTTAGATTGCTTTTCATAAATAACAATAGACGCAGTTGATGGATCTATTTTATAAGAAACAGATGAAACTGCTTGTGAATATTTAAGTTTAACTGTATGACTGCCTGGTTTTAAGTCACTTAAATCAACAGATACTTCTTGAGTTGGATATTGTTTAGCAAGATATACATCAGATTTTCTACCAATTAATGTAATATCTACTGTTTCTGGTAAACCATCTACTACATAAGCTTCTTCATTATAAATAGCAGTTACTTTTTGCCCATATAAAACTTCTGCAGAATTATCAAGTAAATTAATTGTCTCTCTATCTACCAAAAAGAACACTAATAACGCTATTGCTAAAGAGAAGATTATTAAGAATTGTTTATTATTTAAAAGTCTATCAAACAAGCCTCTGCTTCCTTGTTTAGAATCCATATATCTAACAAACACCTTTGCTAGTGGAGTTATTATTATTTTATCTATTACTCTATATATTGCTTTAAGGATTGCTAGGATGATTAATCCTATACCATTAATTATTTTCTTCATATATCTCTTCCTCTTCCATTTTGTTTGAATATTCTGTTTCTTGACTAGGTTTTAATTCATCAATTAACATCATTCTAACTTCATCAATTGTTAAGTTATAAAATAATTCTCCTTTTAAAGCAATAGATATTTTTCCTGTTTCTTCTGATACTACTACAATTATAGAATCAGTTTCTTCACTAAGACCAATAGCCGCTCTATGACGAGTACCAAGAGTCTTTCTTCCTTTAACATTATTACTTGTTGGGAATACTGCACTAGCACATGTAATTCTATCACCTTGAATAATTACACCACCATCATGAAGTGGATTATTAGGAAAAAAGATAGATATCAATAACTCACTAGTTAAATCTGCATATAAAGGTTTAGCTTTAGCTATATAATCGGATAAAGATATATCTCTTTCTATAACTATCAAAGCTCCTATTTTTGCTTTTCTCATATAATCAACTGCCTGAGTCATTTCATAAACAACTTTTTCTCTCTCGTCTACAGTTAAAACTTTATGTCTACCTAGCAATTGAGATTTACCTAATTGTTCAAGTATTCCTCTGATTTCTGGTTGGAATATAATAATTAAGGCAAGTGGTCCCCACATAATTACATACTCAAGTAATAAGCCAACTGTTGTAAGTCCAAATAAACCACTAGCAAACTTTAATACCAGTATAATTATTACACCCTTTATTAATAAACTTATTTTTACATTATTCTTAATGTTTTTGAAAATATAATATAGTAACACCCATACTATCATTATATCTGCAATTTTTTTCACAATATTTAATATATTATTTAAAGTCATTATCAACACTCCTCTTTTTTAATTATAACATTAAATCATTTATTTAAAAACTATATTACCTCATCTTTATTATTTTTATTAGGAACATGAGTTATTATTTCCTCATTCTGTGAGTATAAAGTTTGATCACCTAATACCGTTTCTTCATCAGTTTTTCCATTATAATTTTTAGTTAATATAAAGTTATTCTCTATATTAAACTTTCTTTCAGATAAAAAGCCAATAATCCCCAATATGATAATAATAGAAATTATTGTAGTTATAACGTATACATATCCACTTAATGTTTCCGTAAAAAAAGATAACACTGCATCCACGCTAACACCCTCTATCTTTTAATATCATATCATTTTATTTAGATTTTTACAACTAGAAGAAAAAAAGTAATCAGTTTTTTTGATTACTTTACGTTTATACATGCTTTTCCATGTATTTTTTAGCATAACTACATATAGGTATTATTTGTTTATTATTCTCTTTTGCTATTTTAATTATTTTCTCCATGAGTTCTTGAGCTATACCTTGTCCTCTATATTCTTGCTCTACAAATACACTTACTATCGATATATTGTCATTATCTATATATATAAGTTTTCCTATAACTTTATTATCAATTACTTTTGTTATTTCTTCTTTCAAAACAATCACCTACTAAAAAAGCATATTACTATGCTTTTCTTTGATATTTTAATTCTCCCATCCTAGATGTAGGTACAAATCCTGCTTCTGCAGCTACTACGTCTGGAATTCTATTAACAATAGCTGAACATGTTAACTCAACAGTGTTTGGTCTTGTAATAACTAAATTAGTATCAGGATCACCATACACTGTCCAATCATTTCTATCACAATCTTCAGGAGCATATACTTTACCAATACACTCCGTTTCTAAAGTTATTCCTTCTTCTGTCTCTGTAGTAACAACCGCAGACATACCAGTAGCATCTCCAGCCTTAACAGTCATACCTAATGTAGAAGATTCAATGTCTTCTGTATGAGTCATAGGAACACATTTTTGTGTTTGACTTTTTACTGTTAATCCTAATTTATCACATAACCAACCATTAACATTCCACATATATGAAGGTAAGAATTCTCCGCTATCAATTAATTTTTGCCTTTCCTCTTCACTAATTCTATCAGCAGATGCAACCTCTTTATCAAAATCTTCTAAAGTCAACCCTGCTCCATGAGCCTTAGCCAAAGCTATACCATAATCTTCTACATTATAAGAAGAACTACCCTTTATCTTAGTAATATTATGCGTAGATCCTGCAAGAGTCGTAATTAAATTACCCCAAAAAGCATCTTGGTATCCACTACCTGTAATAGTACAATTACTTTCTTTTGCTAACTTATCAATTTCAGCAGTTAATCTTGGACTAGAATTAGATGGATAGAAAGCTTCTTCACAAGTAGTAATTGCATTTATACCAAGTTCAGCACATAATAATAAGATATCTTTTACATCTTGCATTAAACTCATAGTAGTAACAATTACTATATCTGGTTTAACTTTCTCAAGTAATTTTCTTGTATCATCAGCACTTGTGATTTTTATTCCTTTTTCTTCTGTTTCCATAACAACAGAAATATCCTTTCCAATAACATCTGGATTAATATCAATAGCTCCTACTATTTCAGAACCATTTTCATAAACATATCTCATAATATATTTACTCATTTTACCGCATCCATATTGGACTACTTTAAATTTTTTCATAAATACCTCCTATTATCTAATTTTATTATAGCATTTTTCAATAATTTAAAAACAAAAAAAAGAAAAAGTTTACACTTTATAACAACTTTTTCTAATCTTCAAAAAAAGCTTTATATGCTTTATAAGCAGTATAAATATCAAATTTACTTGTAATTTCATATGGCGAATGCATTGATATAACTGGTACCCCACAATCAATAACATCTACACCTTTATTGGCAAGTATATATGCAATAGTACCACCACCACCGATATCTACTTTACCAAGCTCTGACATTTGGTACTTAATACTGTTTTCTTCAAATATTTCGCGTATTTTAGCTACATATTCAGCATTTGCATCACTAGCTCCAGCTTTTCCAAAAGATCCAGTATATTTATTTATATCAATACCAAAACCAATATATGAAGCGTTGTTTTTTTCTGATACACTTTGATAATTTGGATCAACACCACCATTAACATCTGCTGATAACATCATAGAGTTACAATAAGCTCTATTTAAAGCTCCTATATTATTATTACCTGTCTTATTTAAAAGCTCATTCATAAAATAATCAAACATTTCTGAACACATTCCAGTATTACCAACACTACCTATTTCTTCTTTATCTGTAAACATAGCTACAATTGTTCTATCATTATTCTTAGCATCCAATAATGCTCGTAATGTTGCATATGAACACGCTTTATCATCTTGACCATATGACGCTACCATACTTCTATCAAGCCCTAAAGTTCTTGCTTTAAATGCTGGTACAACCTCTAGTTCCGATGAATAGAAATCTATTTCCTTGATATCATACTTTTCATTAAGTATTTTCAAAATATTTTTCTTAATAGCATCTTCCTTATCCTTAGTAGGAATAGAACCAACTACTAAATTTAGATTTTCTCCCTCAATAACCTCTTTTAATTTTTTCTCTTCATATTCAACAGATAAATGTGGAAGCAAATCAGTAATCGTAAATACTGGATCTTTATCATCTTCACCTATACAAACATCAATCTTTTCTCCACTAGGTTTAACTATTACCCCATGAATAGCAAGAGGTATAGTAGTCCATTGATATTTCTTTATTCCACCATAATAATGAGTTTTAAATAATGCTAATTTTGCATCTTCATATAAAGGATTTGGTTTTAAATCCAATCTTGGAGAATCTATATGAGCTCCTATTAGATTTATTCCATTAATAATCTCCTCTTTCCCAATAATTGCTGCATAAATACTTTTATCACGATTAATCATATATACTTTAGAACCAACTTCTAATTTTTCTAAAGTTTCTATATCAGCAAAACCGTTTTCTTCTAAAGAAGCTTTTATAAACTTAGAAGCTTCTCTTTCTGTTTTAGAATTATTTAAAAAATTAATATAATCATCAGAAAAAGCAAAAATTACATCTTTTTCTTTTTCATCTAAATCCAACCATCCACTTGTTTTTTTATTTAATAAGTCTTCCATAATATCCTCCTTATATTTATGATACCACAAAGATATAAAAAAAATGTAATTTTTTAATACAAAAAAAATAGTTATTTTTAACTATCTTTTCTTTCTAAATAATGTTTTAATTTTAGAAATATTCTTACTAACAGAAATATCCATTATATCATTATATTTTTCTACAAACTCAGATGCTGTTTTAGGAATATACTTCATTCCACTAACTCTTAAGGTGCTTCTTAATGATACATATCCATTTTTTAGTTTTTCTTTAATACTATCATCAAATTTTATTTGTTTTCTTCCTTTACTAGTTTGAACTTCTACTAATCTAGATAATGAAGAAGCTTTTTGGTCATAACTTTCCTTTACAGTATCATAAATCTTATCTGTAGCTTCTTCTGTTGCTTCTATATACTCCTTCTTTCTTCTAGCAGATATTCCAGTTACAACTGCCATAGCTAATGCAGTAAGTGCTTCTGTAGGATTAACATTACCAACTTTAAATGTTAGCATGCTTTTTTCTTCATTCTTATCATCATTTATTTCTTCAACTTCTAAGTTTTTTATCTGATATTCTATTCCATCGCTACCTTTTACTTTAGAGCCATTTTTAAGTAATTTACCATCTTTATCAGTTATTTTTATATCAGCAGTTTGATTACTAGCAGTTTGTATTGTAATAGTATCACTATATGTGCAAACACCATCATAATCTTTAGTTGATTCTAATATAGTATTTGTTTTATTACTAATTTTTTTATCAGCATGATCTAATAAATCATTAACACTTACCCAACCTGTTGGACCATTACCAAGATGTATCATTGGCTCTAAATCATCAATACTACATCCTAATCTTTTGGACTCATTTTTTAAAACTTTAGATAGATTTATGCCTGTATTATATGCAACATTTTGTATTTCACCTTTATATAATACAGATATATATTCTACATTATAGTCACCAGGTTCTCTTATACCATCATACTTAAAAGTGCCATATTTTGCATCTCCATTATATTTGGCATCACTAGATACATAGTAATGAACACCAGCTGGTACAGAAATATTTTCTCCCGTTTTAATATTTTTAGCAAAACTTTGCATATCAACAACTGTTTCCTTACTTTTTGATTCTTTATAAGTATTTTGTGATACTTTATATGATAATTTCTCCGTACCTTTAGCAATATGTTTTACTATTTTTTCAGAGCCAAACATAGATGCTACCATAATTGCAGCAGTAGTTAATGATAAGGTTACAGGAACAACTCTACCTCTATAGAATCTATAAAATATTTTATATTTTTCCTGTTTTTTTTCTTTTTTTATTTCTTTTTGTTCTTCTGATTTATGTTCTTCATTATCGAATGTTTTAATTAATTCATATAAATCAGTTTTTGGTTCTTCTTTAACTTGTATTTCTTCTTGTTTTTCTTCTGTACTAGTTACTGGATCTTCATAATCATCAATAGATGTGTTAGCTTCAGTTTCTTTTTCAATTAAATCATATAAATTAACTGATTCTTTTTCTGTTGATATTTTTTCTTCTTTTGCCTTGTTTAATTCAATTATTCTTTTTTCTTTATCTTCTTGATCATATAAACTGAATAAATCAACCTTTTCATCCTCTGCAATAGCATACTCGTTTAGTACTTCTCTTATTGAATCTCTAGTGTAATAGACTCCATTAGCTAAATCATTATTCTTCTTTCCAAGCATCAACATTCCTTTTTTTATTTCTTTTTCATCATAACCTGATTGTTTGATACTTAATTTTTTAGAGTATTTATTATCTCTCAAAATTATTGAACTATGATTTTCCTCTATTTTTTTACTAATTATTGATACTAACTCAGCCTTTTCAATTCTGGCACCTGTATTTCTATTAATTAAACTCTCATTTTCAGCTATTGTATCAACATATTCTAAAATAAGCGGTTTTATTTGTTCCCAAGAAATATAATTACCATTTTCTAGTTTTACATGATTTTTATTAAATCCCATCATAATATTTGAACTTCTTTTAAATTTTTTACCATCATTAGATACTAATACTCCTCTATCCTCTCTATTAACATTTACAGGAGCATCAATTATACATAATTCACTACAGTTAAGCAAATTAATTCTCAAGTTTCTTATTTTTGTATTTTCATCAATATTCACACTACCACCTGACTTCAGTGTTGTATTATAATACATAATTAGCTTTTTGTACAGAAAAAAATTGATTATTTTATGATTTTATGCTATAATTTGCTACATGGGGATGTAATGGTTTCGACGGGAATATTTGAGCTTAAGTAGCAAGTCGTAAGTTATACGTTACATACAAATTTAAAATATCTGGAAACAGAAACGAATTAGCTTTCGCCTAAGTTTAGAAAGCACTACTATACTCTGATATCTACTAAGAGATATAGTGGTTCATTTTTGTAGGTTATACTATTTAAGTGTCTATATTAAATAGCGAACTTTTATAGACTAGCTATAATGTTACTTGTTAGTTTGTTTACGTTATAGCAAATCTTTTAAACTAACTAAGCTTGTAGAAGCTTTTGTGTTAATATTTTCGGACAGCGGTTCAATTCCGCTCATCTCCACCATTGAGATTAATATACGCACACCTTTATTAGATGTGTGTTTTTTTATATAGTTATCTAATAACTTTTATTTTATTTTATACTTAAAAAATGTATGTTATAATAAATTAGGATGTGAGAGTATGATAAAAGATAATATCAAAATTATTAAAGATTTTTTTAAGTTAGTAAAAGGAAGCAAAAAATGGATATTCTTTTTATTCCTAGGTTCAATAATGGCTCATATATCAAGTTTAATTATTCCAATTTTTGCGGCAAACATCATTTATGAAGTTACAAACGCAAATGCTAATGCTACTTACTTGAATATTTGCTTACTTGCTATTGCTTATGTAGCTTATAATCTATTTTGGTATTTAAACTATGTTTCTTACTCGTACAATTTTGAATATAGTTATAAAAATTTAAGAGGAAAAATTATGGACAAAGTATTTACTTATGATACAGAATTTTCAGATAAAGTATCTAAGGGTGCTATTTTAAATACAGTAAATACCGATACCGCTAATCTGTCAGAAATGATAGACAATATTTGTGAGATTATTGTTGTTTTTATAAAATTAATAGTTATGCTATTCATATTCTTAAAAACAAACGTTGTTATTGGAATTCTTACTTTACTACTAGAGTATTTATATATAAAATCGTTTGATTATTGCAACGTTCAAAGCACAAAACACTTACGAAGCCAATTAAAATATAGAGATAAATTAACAGATAATTTATCGCAAATCTTAAATGGCCTTGGAGAAATAAAAACTTTTAATATATATAACAAGATGAAAAACAACTTTTATATCATTGCTAATAAATGGTCTAAGCAATATTTAATGAAAAGAAAATATGCTAATATTAGAGAAAGTTTATTACCATTTATTATTCATATAGGTAAAATTATGTTATATCTTTTATTAGTTACTTTTGTTTTAAAAGGAAAATTCGAAGTCAATATATTAATTTTACTGATTAGTTATTTTGAGGAAATTATGTCAGATACAGAAGAAGTAATGGGATATTCTAGACAAATTAGAGAATGGTCTATTTCAATTACCAGAATCAATAATATATTGAACTATTCTAGTAAAGAACAAATAACATTTGGGATGAATGATAATGATTATATTACTGGATTAGTAGAGTTTAAGAATGTTAACTTTTCTTATAAATCTAAAAATAAAGGAAATATTAAAAATATTACTTTTAATGCTGAACCTAATAAAATTACTGCTTTAGTCGGACATAGTGGTAGTGGTAAAACAACTATTACAAATTTACTACTTCGTAAATATAAAACAGATTCTGGTAACATATTGATCGATAAAGAAAATATTTATGATTATTCTGAAGAAACTTATTCTACTAATGTTGTTGGCGTAAATCAATCTCCTTTCTTGTTCAATATGAGCATAAAAAAGAATTTAAGCTTAATTGATCCAAATGTAAAAAATCAAATAGAAGCTTGTAAACGTGTTGGAATCCATGATTACATTATGTCTTTACCTAAAGGATACAATACTATTCTTACTGAAAATGCAGTTAATTTTTCTGGTGGGCAAAGACAATTACTGGCTATTGCTAGAACATTGCTTTCACAAGCAGAAGTATTAATTTTTGATGAAGTAACTAGTTCTCTTGATACAATATTAGTAGAAAAAATTAAAGATATATTTGAAAATTTAAAATTAGATCATACAATTATTATTATCACCCATAAAAAAGACGTTATGAAAATTGCTGATCATATAATTGTCTTAAATAAAGGAAAAATTGTGGGACAGGGAACCCATGAAAAGTTAATGAAAGATAATAAATATTATATTGATTTACAAACTAATAATTATTCAAGTTCACATAAAAAGACATTAGAAAAAGAGATTGAAGATGATGAAGAAGGTGATGAGGAAGAAGAAGAAAAATAACAAAAAAAACATTAAAATAAAATGGAGGTATAAAATGTATAAAGAAGATCTAGAACTTGCAAAGAAAGCAAGACTTAATGCTCATTCACCATATAGTAACTTTCAAGTAGGAGCAGCACTTAGAACTAAAAATGGAAAATTGTATACAGGATGTAATATTGAGAATCATGGTATACAAGGAATATGTGCAGAACGTACAGCATTTGCAAAAGCTATTTCTGAAGGTGAAAAAGATTTTGAATGTATAACGGTTGTTGGAGCTTTGAAAAACACAGAGCCTCAGAAGAATGTATGCCTTGTGGATATTGTAGACAATTTATGAGTGAATTTGTTGATAAAGATTTTAAAATTTATGTTGCTAATGAAAACAATGATATAAAAGAATATTCAATATCAGATTTATTACCACACAGTTTTGATTTTTAATAAAAAGAACAAACTACTTTGTTCTTTTACTTTTATCTATTTTACTTGAAAGTAGGCTAGCTGGAATAATAGAATCAAATCCATACTTATCTTTGATTTTATCTAAAGCTACGTCTACCTTTTTTTTATTAATATCTTCTTCCTTTTCAAATAAACTTACTTGGTAAGAAGAATCTTCTACTAAATCAGCAAGTCTTATTCCAATATTTCTAATATAATCTTTTTTCCAAGTTTTTTGGAATAATGCAAATGCTGTTTCATAAATAACCTTAGTTTCATTAGTAGCATTTCTTAACTTAGTTTGATGTGAATAATCAAAAAAATCTTTATTTCGAAGTGTAATAGCAATAGTTTTGGCATACCCTTTTTGTTTCCTTAAAGTTCTTCCTACTTCTTCTGCTTCTTGTAATAATACCTTTTTTATAAATTCGATATCCACAGTATCTGTTGATAACGTTTTAGAAACACTAATATTTTTATTTTTACTTTGGTATTTTCCATTTCCAACTTTACTATCATCTATTCCATTTGCATGCCTTATCATAACAATGGCATTATTTTTAAAATGTTTTTCCAGTTTTTTAACATCAGCATGAGCAAGATCATAAATAGTTTTAATACCAAGTTCATTTAACTTTTTTGTTGAACTCTTCCCCACCATAAATAACTCACCAACAGGAAGTGGCCACATTTTATTTTCAATTTCTTCTTTATATAATGTATGTACTTTATTTGGTTTTTCAAAGTCACTTGCCATTTTTGCACATAATTTGTTATTTCCTATTCCGATATTGACAGTAAATCCAAAGTTTTTTTCTATATAATCTTTTATCTGATAAGCAAGTTTTTCTAAGTCTTTATAAATATATTTAGTATTACTCATATCTAAAAAACACTCATCTATAGAAAATATTTCCATATTAGGTGAAAAATCACTTAAATAATTAAACAATTTATAACTCATTTTACTGTATAGTTTATAATTAGGGGGATATATTTCTAAGTTTTTACATTTCTTTTTAGCCATATATATTGTTTCTGCAGTTTTAATACCATACTTTTTAGCAACAGGACTTTTAGCAAGTACAATACCATGTCTTTTGTCTTCATCTCCACCAATAATAGAAGGTACTTTTCTTATATCTTTTTTATAACCTTTATTTAAAAGATCTACTGCAGTCCATGATAAAAAAGCATTATTAACATCAATATGAAATATAACTCTATCCATAGCATCACCTACTATTAATTATTAACTTCTATTTGTTTTTCATCTACATATTCATAATTTAACCTATTATCTTTATTCACAATACTTTCTCCTAAACTTTTTTCTATATCGTCTCTAGCAACTTTTGCAGCATGTCCACCAAGTTTAGCAACTTTTTTATTTGCATTAAGTCCTTGTGGTTTTTGTTTTTTTGCCAGTCTTTTAGTAACTTCTTCTCCCAAGTTTGCAAGAGTAACTTCCAAACTATCCATATTATCTCTTAAAGACTCTTTGCGAAGCCCTTTATATTGTTTATATTCTTGTGCTGTCATCCCAGACCATTCTTTATATATTTCATTAGTTAATATAGCATACTCTTTTTCCTCAGTTATTCCTCCATCTTTCCAAGTATCAGTTAATGATTTTCTATCTTGTATACCCTTTATACGTTTTGCAATCCAGTATTCATCATAACCTTTAGCTCTATATGTATCAATTGCTCTTTGTACTGTAATTGATGGATCAAAAACCTCATCTATTCTTTCTTTTCCTAAATGTGCAAGCCACTGTTTTATGGGTTCAGCATTTTTACTAGGAACCGCTTCAATAATTCTAAACATTCCTTCTATATCAACTACATCTGTCATACTATATTTACCATCTATAGATTTTAATTTAAAATAGTTAAAATTTGTAAAGGTTTCATTTCCTTCATCTTTAAGTCTCTTTTTTAAGACCCTCCAATAAGTCTGAACATTTTTACTATCAGTCAAGACTCTTACTATATCTACGACACTGATATAATATTTTTCTTCATCCTTATTCCATACTGTTCTTATTGTTTCATTATTAAATATTTTGTTAATTAAATACATCTTATTTTGATTCATTTTTTTCTCCCCTGATATTTTATTTTTTACTACTTATAATTAAATTTTATATTAACAAATTGTAAAAGTCAATACAAAATTGTACATTTGTTCTATTTTTTTGTAAAGAAAAAGCAACATTTTTAGCTGCTTCAATTTTATTATATAATTAAACTTTTACCAGTCATCTCCTCTGGTATTTCCATATTCATAAGAGTTAGCATTGTTGGTGCAATATCAGCAAGTTTACCATCTTTTAATTCTATTCCTTCTTTAGTAATGATACATGGTACTGGGTTTGTAGTATGCGTAGTTACAGGTCTTTTTTCTTTATCCCACATAATATCACAGTTTCCATGATCAGCAATAATAATTAAAACACCACCAAGTTCATTAACCTTATTATATATTTTATCTAAACATTTATCCATATGTTCAACCGCTTCTTTAGCAGCTTCATAAACACCGGTATGTCCAACCATATCACCATTCGCAAGATTCATAATAGTAACATCATAATTACCTACTTCCCTTAAGAATGCATCTGTAACTTCATATACACTCATTTCTGGTTTTAAATCATACGTAGCTACTTTAGGTGAAGGAATAAGTATCTTCTTCATATCATCATATTCTATTTCTTTTCCCCCATCAAAGAAGAATGTAACATGTGGATATTTTTCTGTTTCTGCAACCCTAAGTTGACTTAATCCATTGTTATGTAAATAATCAACCATAATATTTTTCATATCCAAATCATCAAAGGCATGAGGACAAGTTACTGTTTCCGTAACTGGATACATTGTCATAACTTTCAGATTATTAAAATGTTTAACCTTTATTCCTTTTTCACTAGCATCTTTTTCATAGGCATCAGGATTACTAAATAAAGTAAACATTTCTCTTAATCTATCTTTTCTAAAATTAAAAGCTATTATTCCATCATTATCATTTAATGGATTAGAATCAATTATACCAGGAATAACAAACTCATCAAACTTGCCGTTTTTATAATTGTCATCAACTAATTCTTTATATGTATTATATTTTGGGCCATCTCCATATACTATTGCATCATATGAAAGTTTTAATCTATCAAAATTGTTATCCCTATCCATTCCATAATATCTTCCAGATATTGTATTTATCTTTCCAATTCCTATCTCATTCATTTTATCATTTAATTTATCTAAATAAGTTAAAGCACTTTTTTCATAAGTATCTCTTCCATCAAGGCAAATATCAAAGTATACGTTATTAACCCCTTCTGCTTTACAAATATCTAAAAGAGCCAACGCATGATCTATATGTGAATGAACTCCACCATCAGATAATAAACCAAATAAATGTAAATTACTATTATTGCTTTTTACATGATTAAGTACATCTAATATTTCTTTGTTTTTATATAAATCTTTACTTTCTATTGCCCCTGTTATTGCCTCAAGTGGTTGAAGAGCAATTCTTCCTGATCCTAAATTCATATGCCCTACTTCACTTGTTCCCATTTGACCTTCTGGAAGTCCTACAGCTGGACCACTTGCTTGAAGTATGGAATGAGGATACTTATCCATTAACATATCGAGTGTAGGAGTATCTGCATTTTTAAAAGCATTACCATCACTATCTTCTCTTACTCCACATCCATCTAATATACATAATACTAACGGTTTTTTCATAAATATCCCTCCTTAATTTCCTAAACAAAATGTTGCATATACTGGTACATATTTAATATTCTTTTTCTTACTAAAATTATCTTCAGTAATTCTTATTGCTTCTAGTACTGTATACTTTCTCATAAATATTCCTAAAGACTTAGATTTAGATAAATCTTTATTAACAAGTTCTATAGGCACAATTCCTCCAACTTTATTTTGAATTACAAAGCTAAGGCCACTTTTTCCCTCAGATTGATAATAGAATACATTCATATTTTGACGAGATAAAGAAATAGCTACACTGTTTTCATAAAGCAAGTTTTTTAACTTTTGATCAGTTAAAAATCTCATTCTAGAAACATTTAAACTATTAAATAAAATTCCGGTATCGTTAAAATACAATTTAAAACTATCTTTATCCTTACAACTTGTAAGTGGAGACTTTGCTTCACTAATTCTATGTATTTTATATAAAAAGTTATTTACACTTAAAAAGTTAATGCTTGATTCATACTCTTTTGCTCTACTTCCAGTACCCATAAGTCCATACTGAAATTTTCTATTTTCTTTTTGTAATTGATAAACTGCACTATTCATAACTTCTACACTTCTAGGTGTATCTATTAAGTTTTTCATACGATAAAAGTCTTTATAATAAGTATCCCTAATCTTACTTTGAATAGTTTTTATTGTTAATACATCTGCGCCATTTATACTAGCTTCTACTACTTCAGGAAGACCACCTGTCATAACAAACTCATTAAATAAGTCTAAAGCTACACTATGAAAAGGCATTGGCTTATTATTCTTAAAAGACTCTTTTATAAAATCTATTAATTGTTTTTGATCTCTAGCAATCAAATATTCCTCAAAATCCATCGGAAACATTTGTTTAAACTGTAATTCCTCGCCCTTAAATCTAACAAGATTTGCTTTTAATGATGTAATCATAATAATATGATATTCAGATGTAGGCATACCAAACTTCTTAATACCTTTTACAATATCACTATTATTAACATTATCTATTACAATCAAAGTATCTTCTTTCTTTATTTCCTCACCAGAAAGTAATGATAAATTAAATATTATTTTTTCTGGAGTATTCTCTGTTTTAAATATTTTAATTAAATCATTGTAATTTTCACTATTAAAATAAGCAATATTCTTATAATTAGTTCTTCCAAATTCTAATACACTATATGTTTTGCCTATCTGTTTTGTACCATATATAAGTAAAGGTTTTCTAGAATCATCCTTTCTCCACCTTTGCAAAAAAACATTAATTTTTCGTTCCATAATATGTATCCTCCTTACTATAATCCTAATTTAAGTATACATTTTTACTAACACAAAGTCAATCATTCGTAAAAAAAAGACTATATCTTAGTCTTATGAAATTCTAATCTTAAGTTATCTGCGACTGTGACAATGAATTCACTATTAGTTGGTTTTGCTTTATCTATATCAACACTGTAACCAAAAATATCTTCCATCAAATCCCAGTTACCCCTATTCCAACTAACTTCAATCGCATGCCTAATTGCTCTTTCTACTCTAGATACTGTTGTATCAAATTTATCAGCAATTCTAGGATATAAATCTTTAGTAATTCTTCCTGTTAATTCTGGATTGTCATATATCATAGATATACCTTCTCTAATATATTGATACCCCTTAATATGTGAAGGTACTCCAAGTTCATGTAATATCTTTGTAATAGATATTTCCAAATTATTATGATAAACATCTATTGAGCTTTTACTATAATTATTGTTTCCCATACATTCTATTATACGTTTTTCTAAATCTGCAAGTTCAAAAGGTTTTAATATAAAGTAATCAATACCAAACTCTGATACCCTTCTTATCATAGCTTGAGTATTATAAGATGTAAGAATAATTACCTTTTTGCTTATTCCCTCTTTTACCATACTTTCTAATACTTCTACTCCATCTTTTTTAGGCATAATCAAATCTAGTAAAATTAAATCATAATCATTTTGTTGCTCTCTAATTATCTTTAATCCTTCCTCACCGTTTTCTGCCTGTAATACTACTTTTATATTAGCGTGATCATTAAAATACTCCTTGATCATTTCTATTAGTTCTATATTATCATCAATCATTAGAACCCTTATGTTTTCTTTCATTATATCTCCTTTCTTACTACCACGCATATACATTATATAATAAATTTCTACATAAAAAAAGAGCTAATAATAGCTACTTTTGTCGAAAAACATAATTTTACATTTTTGTTATTAATTCTTGTAGTTTATTTAAATCTAAGCTTATACTTCCAAGTAAATAACCATCTAATCCTTTTATTCTATTTATTCTTTCAATATTACTATTATTAACACTTCCACCATATAAAACTCTAATTTTAACTTTAAAGTTTTTATATATTAAATCCTTTATATATAATATAATTTCTTCTATTTCATTAGAAGAAGGAGTTTTACCACTACCAACCGCCCATACAGGTTCATAAGCAATAATTATATTAGATATATCCTTAGAATTTATCTTACTTAAAGATTCTTTTAGTTGTTGACTGATTACTTCTTTAGTTGTATTAGTACTTTTTTCAATCATAGTTTCTCCTACACATAGTATAGGCTTTATTTTATTTAAAAGTAATAATCTAATCTTTTTATTTATATCTTGATCATTTTCATTAAAATTCTTTTTTCGTTCACTATGACCAACTAAAGAATATTTAACTCCTAAAGATTTAAGTTGTAAAGCTGAAACTTCACCAGTGTATGCGCCATCTTTATTAGAAGATGAATTTTGACTTCCTACAATAAATCCATTATCTATAAAATTTGTTAAATATATATCGCTAGGGCAAACCACTAGTTTATTACCATTAATATCTATATTAGTTAGATCAACAATATACTTTTTAATATTCTTATATTCTAAATTCATTTTATGATTTAAAATAAGATACTTCATTTTTTATCAACAACCTTCTTATATAGTTTAGATATCCAACCAAATCTTTCTTTTTTATTTTCTAAAGCATACTTATAAACATTTAATACAGCTTCAGCATAGTATTTTGAACTATACTTATCAGCGCTTCTCCTAGCCCCGTTTGCAAGTCTTTCTAATTCTTTTTTATTATTTGAAAGTTCTAGTACTATAGATGCACATTCATCTTCAGTTTTAAATATTTTACCATTCAAACCATCAACAACAACATTTAAGAAACTTTCATCTTCAATACAAATTGGAGGAAGTGATGCAGCCATAGCCTCTATAACAGTTAATCCTTGAGTCTCTGTAGTTGACGCTGTTACAAAAAGATCAAATAAATTATAATAAATTGGTACTTCTTCCCAAGGAACTTTACCAGTAAATATAGTAATATTATCTATTTTTAGTTTTTTAGATAATTTCTTTAAACTATCAACATCAGGACCATCACCTACAATAACCAATTTTATATTATTATTCTTTTTATAGACTTTACTAACAACATTAAGTATTGTATCTATACTTTTTTCTTCAGCTATTCGACCAACATAACCAATTATAAAATCACGTTTTTTTAAATCCAAAGACTTTCTTAAATCATCAATATCTTTTTGTTTAACATTTTCTTTATAAAATCTATCTATTTCTATACCAGTTGGTATTATATGAACATTACGATCAACTTTATATTTGTTTTTAAATAAGTCATATGTTTTTTTAGTAGGCACTATCAACTCAGTTACAGTTTTATCACAATAAAATAAGCTTAAATACTTAACAATTTCTTTACTAGAGTTATTAAAATATCCATGAGTTATATAGTGTACATAATCTTCATACATTGTATGATAAGTATGTACCAGCGGAATATTTAACTGATTAGCGCATATTCTAGCAAAGTTACCAACACCAAATTCAGTATGTGAATGAATTACATCTAAATTCCATTTTTTAACTTGTCTAAAAGCTCTTATAGACATAGCTCCACTAATTCTATAATCGTACAGCTTTACAGGAATTCCTGGTAATCTAACAACGTGTTCATCTTCTTCATATTTATATTTCATAGCTTCTGGATTAACAGTTACTACATAAACGGTATGACCAAGTTTTTCTAATGCTCTTTTTAACATACAAACACTAGTAGATACACCATTAATAAAAGGTGGATATGTATCAGCAAATAAACCTATTCTCATTTTTGCTCATCTCCTTTATATAGATTAAATATTATACCTCCAATAATAATAGGAATATAATATGATATAGTTCTAAATATAATTAATATAGCAGGCAGTGTCGCCCCATTTATAAAATTACCAAAAAATGACATAAATGAATACTCAAATCCACCGGTAGCACCTGGTAAAGGTATAAATGAAGCAACTAAATATACATATGCAGAGGCTGTTATAACTTCAATCGCATTTATATTACTTATACCAAAACCATACGCCACAAATAATGGGGTTATATAAAAGAAACATAAACCAATAAAATTAATTATAACGCCCTTAATTAATATCTTTTTATTAGATAATAAGTATTTAGCATTACTATGGAATTCTTTTAACTTTTTATCAACTTTTGTTAATGTTTTCTCTTTATTCTTAATAATTCGTAATTTAATTAATATCTTAGTAATACCTCTAACAAAGAAATCTGTTATTCTTTTATCCAAACTGATAATTATTAAAGCAATTACAACTAAAGTATTAAATAAAAATCCTAATCCTACCAATAGTCTTAATATATCTATTCTAGTAAAAAAATGGCAAAAATAATTGATGCTAACAGCAATGACACCTAATATAACCAAAGCTATTTGGTAGAATATAAATTCCTGAATTACTATATTTGTAGATTTAGATACCGATATATTATTCTTTCTTAACATATATACTTGCATAGGTTGTCCACCTGTTTGAAATGGTGTTATTCCATTAAAGAATTGTACTATTAAATTTTGCAAAAAAGCTTTCTTATAAGTAAATGACTTATTATTGTTAATTGCAACAATCCTCAACGATTCAGCTTTACACATTAAATATATTAAAAAAGATAACATAGATAATACTATAAATATTACTCTCATATTTAATAATTCATGTACGATATCATTAAAATCATCTTTTAATATTATATACATTGCAATAACAGTAATAATTAATATTATAAATGTATTTTTTTTAAAGTTTTTCATCTCATCACTACTTTTTCTTTATATTTTTTAATCCTGGAAGTTCTTTTCCTTCCAAATATGTAAGTGTAGCACCACCACCAGTAGAAGCATGTGTTACCTTATCCTTATATCCAAGTTCTAAAGCAGCCGCTACTATATCTCCTCCACCTAAAATACTAATTGCTTTGGTATTAACAACCTTATCTAAAATAGCTTTAGTTCCTTTAGAAAAATTTTCTTTTTCATAGACCCCAAGAGGTCCATTCCATAAAATGGTTTTAGCCTCTTCTATATAACTACTAAATAGATCTATAGTTTTATCACCAATATCTACTCCTTCTAAAGAAGAATCAATATTTGTAACATTAGAAATCTTAACTATTTTATTACTTTCTATATCATCTGTTAATACTGTATCAACTGGTAGAACTATTTTGTCTTTGTATTTAGATAACATTTCCTTACAGAACTCTATATTATCACTATCTAACAATGATTTACCAATATCATAACCTAAAGCTTTTAAAAAGGTATAACTCATTCCTCCACCTATTAATATTTTATTAGCTTTATTAACTAAGTTAGTAATAACGCCTATTTTATCACTAACCTTTGATCCTCCTAATATAACTATAAATGGTTCTTCAGGATTATTTAATTTAGAAAGTTCTTTTAACTCCTTTTCAACAAGAAATCCAATACCACTTTCTAAATAAGTAGAAATACCAACATTAGAAGCATGTTCTCTATGAATAGTACCAAATGCATCATTTATAAATACATCACCTAAGGATGCCCAATATTTACCAAGTTCTATATCATTAGAACTCTCTTTCTTACCATCTAAATCCTCATATCTAGTATTTTCCATTAATAATACATCACCATTATTTAAACTATTAATTGCATCTTCCAATTCTTTGCCTCTAGTTTTATCAATAAAAATGACTTCTTTATTTAATAATTCACTTAATCTAATAGATACTATTTTTAAACTATTATTAGCTAAATCTTCTTTTTCTTTAATTCTTCCAAGATGTGACATCAAAATAATTTTAGCACCTTCACCTATTGCATACTTAATAGTCTCTAAACTTCCTACTATCCTATTATCATCTATAATTTTACTATTCTTTATAGGAACATTATAATCACATCTAATAATAACTTTCTTATTCTTAATATTTATATCTCTTATCGTCTTATACATTTTCTTCACCATAATTATTATATCATTTTAATAAACAAAAAAAAAGATATGAATACTCATATCTATTTTTTTATCTCTATATTTAATTTACCAGATATATGGAATATATCATTACTATATATTACTACTGGTTCAAATACATATCTACCATTGTTAGTAGCAACAAAAGGAATATTAATATCAACTTTCTTTTGTTTTGGTGATACAGTTATAACTAAATAATTATTTTTAACATCACTAACATAATAATTATCATTTAATTTTAACTCTTCACTATTATAAGCAAGTCCTCTAGGTATAACTATTTTTATATCGCTATATTCTTTAGAATTATTAGTATATTTAACGTTTAAATTAACTTCTTCATTTTTATTAACTTTATTTTTGATGCTTGTTTTAACATCTTTCTTAATTTTATTAGAAGATATTTCATCTATAGAAGTTGTATAATAATAACTTACTTTTAAGTTTTTAGAAGCATTTTCAAACTTTAATGTATCTAAATCTTTATTATTTAAAGTTATTTCTTTAACCTTAAATCCATTAACACTAACTTTCTCTTTATTTTTTCCATAATTAACAGTTATAGTTTTTTTAACTTCAATATCACTTGTACTATGTTCTAAATAAGATATAATAGCAAAATTTAAATATGTACTTGTACTATTTTTTTGAATTAATAAGTCTATGATATTTGCAGCATTTCCTTTATCTACCATACTAGCAAGAATAGAAATAAGTGAAGATATATCATCATTTTCAATTTTATTTTTACCTACATATATTTCGTTATCCTTTATTTTTACTTTTAGTGATTTATATATAGATTTAGCATTATCATAATCTCCTGAGAATGCATACGCTAAAGCTAATGTAACATTTTCTTCTATATCCCTATCTTTATCTTTAGTTTTTAAAGTATCTAAATCTTCAAGTATAGCCTCAGAACTTGCAGCTTTATATAAATATAATCTATATTTATTTTTTAAATTATTATCTAACTTATTAATATAATCTGTGCTTATATCAATTGATTCTCCATAGTAACTCAAGAAATATAAATTAGCATATTTCTTTGTAATAGCTGTTAATAATAAATCACCAGTGTTTTCCTTACCGTACTTAGTTACTAATCCATCATAAATATAATTATCAAGATTTGGATATACATAATCATTATCATCATCATTGTAATATTTTTGATTTAATCTAGAAGCTTCATAATAACCTATTTGAGTATCAACTCTAACATTAAAGTTCTTTTGTAATGTATCAATATATTTTAAATATTTTTCTAAATTATTATCATATATTTCTAATTTAATAGGGCTCTTAGTAGCTTTTATGTTAGTTTTATCTATAATATCAACTGTTGTCTTATCAGGAACTTCTTGTGTATAACCAACTATCTTAACTGTATACTTGATAGCATCTGATAATTCTCCATTTTTAGCACTTATCTTAACTTCATACTCACCAACATCAAATTTGCCAAAATTAGCACTTACGTATTCATCAACAATACCATCTACATTTTGTTTTTTACCATTAACTTCAAATGTATATTTAACATCATCCTTTGCTTTTTTTCCATGACTTATAGCATTTATTACTAAATCATCACTATATTTAACACCTGTTGGAGTTACACTTTCTATGAAGAAATCATTAGTTGATACTATTGTCTTAGTATTAACACCAACATAATCATCTTTATTGGCAGCATGTACAGTTATTCTAAATTTAGTTATATTGTCTGGAAGTTTAAACTTAACAGTTGCAGTTCCATTTTTCTTAGTTTCAACAGTAGTAAAGAACGCTGTATCTTTAAAGACGCCTCTATAATTCTGTTCTCCTCCTGTAGATCCTCTTCCCCCTGGTGGTAATAAATAATAATCTCTATCTGTAGACATTTGATACATGTCATAATATCTATCAGCAAATAATGTTTCTAAAATACTTGTATCATCTTCCTTAATATTAAATATTGCTTCATCTACAACACTAATATTTAATTGAGTTTTAAGCCCTTTATTATTTTTATCTTTAACATTAACTGTTACTTCTACTTCATCACCAGGCTTATATTCCTCTTTGTCAGTTTTAACATCAACTGTCAATTTCTTGTTTTCTTCATTAAAATCAACATAATTTCTAACTATACTGTAAACCTTACCATCTTTTAGATAAGCCCCTGCAATATTAACTCCAGGATATAAATCATTAGTAAATTTAAATGACAAACTATCTTTTGTAACAAGTGAAGTATTCTTAATTTGCTCTTTATAGAAAACCGTTAATACCGTACCCTCATTTTCTATTTCTTTATAACTATTATCTGTTAACGTATAAGACACTTTATCTCCAACGTTTGCCTTATCACCATTGACCTTGAATACATAACTATAAGGATAAATCTCTCCATAATCATAATAATCCCCATTATAATTATCATAATCTAATTCATAAAAATAATCTGTATATTGATATTCTCTACCTTTAGAATCTTTAATTGTCATACGGGCATAATAATCAACTGTTTTGTTTTCTTCATTTACTGGAGTGTAATTTAAATCCTTAATAGTATATTTACCATCTTTTAATTTAACATTATAAGTTTTTACTAAATCCTCTGTACTTTCCCAATTATATTCTTTTTCCATCTTGCCAGAGTACTCATTATAATATTCACCACTTTCTATTCCGCGTGATTCATATTTATATATTTCAACTTTAACATCAGTATTATAAGCTTCTTTTACAAACTTATCATAATCCCACCATAAGTATTCTTCTTTTTCTATTTTAGCTGTATCCCATTTATTGGCTTTAATTGTTAAACTAAAATCTCCTTTTTTTCCGCTTATAGTACTATATGAGTATATATCATAATTTAATACATTAATATTAGTACTAGCAAAAGGAACAAAGTTTTCATCCTCATAGTTACCAGTATATACATATAATTCATAATTACTAACAGCAATATCCTTTTCAAAAGGTGCATTTATTTCAAAATGAGCAACACCTTGCGCATCAGTAACAGCCTTATAATCCCTATCATTAAAACGAGCTTTTACTGATTTATTTTTAACTTTAATACCAGTAATATGAGTTACTGTTACATCAAAACTAATTTTTTCACCAACACTATATGTATTTTTCTTAATATCAAGATCATATTCATATGTTGGTTTAACATAATTATAAATTGATACATCTCTAGTTGCTAATAAGCTATCATTATATAAAAGACTTATAGTATAGAATTCACTATCAACATTATTTTTTAAATCTATTGTTGTATTAAATGTTCCATCTTTATTTAAAGAAATTCTCTTTTTAAATCCAGAATATTCTAATACAAAATTATTTGATATTTTATCAATAAATTGGTTTTGTGGAACATATCCCCATACTTGTATAGTATCTTCATTTTTATAAAGTGGTCTATCAGTATAAATATAGGCATTAGGATAATTGTTAATATCATAATTAGCTACTTCTACTAATATAGGATTTTTAGAATTACTATCAATAGTAATATAAGTATTATTGTTTTTATTATTGTTGATACTTGTAAATTTAGCAATACCATTTTTATCAGATTTAATAGTTTTTCCATTAAATTCCACAGGTATAGATGTTTTTACTTTACCATCTTTTATAGTCCATACTAAAGTATCTCTTTCAGTATTAATAACATATCCTTGTATATCACTAACTTGAATATATTGATAACCAACCCGTCCATTTAAAACTATTTTTGCAATATAATATCCACTAGGTAAATTCTTATCTAATTCTATTACTTTTTCCTTAATACTTATTTTATTATCATAGACTTTATTCAACTTACTTACATCATGATTTGAATTTTTAACAGCGCTTTTAAAATCACCAAAACTATTATATTTATATACTTTTGTATCTGCTTCAGCAACTTCTTCATAATAGTTTATTTTTATTTTGGGTTTATCTTTACTAGTAAAAGTATTAATTCCATCCATAGTCATTGTATCCATAGATAATACTTTATTATTATCATCTGAACCTACTATAAAACTAAAAGTAACTGGCTTTGCTAACTTATAGTCACCACTAGTAATCCCTTTTCCTATTTCTACAGTATAAAGCGTATTATCTTTAAACTTTTCTTTTGGTGTAAATACATAACTACTATTTATTTTACTCCAACTACCACTAATACTAGGAACAATATTAATATTATCCTCTACACCTTTAACATCTTCCATAGAAAAGTCTACTGTTATAACATCGTCATTAGATGAATTATAATTAGGAGAATAATTTATAACAGTTAATTCTCTCTTAGTTTCAAATGACCATTCATAAGTAACTGTTTCATTTTTTACTTCTTTTACCTTATATACTTGATTACTAACAAGATCATCTTTAGGTACTAGCTCATATTTTCTATAGTTTACCTGTTTAATATCATAATCAATAGAAGGTTCAACATACACTCTTCTCTTAATAGACTCTACATTTGCCTTTTTATTAGTTTCAATAATAAATGTAGAATCATTATCAATACTTCTTTTTTTGTTTTTACCAGTTGATACTGTAGTTATACTAAAATCAGTATAAACACGCATATCTTCTTTACTTATAAATTTTTTATAAATAAAGAAAAATGCACATAGTGTTAGTATTATTACCAACGTTATCGATAAAATCTTTTTATAATTGTTTTTCAAAAAAAGTTTTAACGATTTTTTTTCTTTCTTTTCCTCCATATTTCCTCCTCATTATATTTCCCCCTATCATACACTAACATAATATCATAAAACAACAAAAAAAGACATAAAAAAAGAAAAGTTAATAATTATTTTTCATAGCTTTCTCTTTTTCTCTTTTTATATCTCTTTCTTTAATAGTTTCTCTTTTATCATAGTTCTTTTTACCTTTACAAACACCAAGTAAAACTTTAGCTTTACCTTCTTTTAAATATATTTTTAAAGGTATAAGTGTATAACCTTGTAGAACAACCTTATCATTAAGCTTTTTTATTTCATTCTTATGTAGCAATAACTTTCTACTTCTTCTTTCTTCATGATTAAAAATATTTCCTTCTTTATATGGAGAAATAAAAGTATTTAATAGGAAAACTTCCCCATTCTTAATAACTGCATATGAATCTTTAATATTACAAGAACCAGCTCTTATAGATTTTATTTCTGTACCAACAAGTTCAATACCACATTCGATTTCTTCCTCAATAAAATAATCGAACTTTGCTTTTCTATTTAAGATTTCCATAATATCACCTATAATTTTTTTATAATCTCAAAATCAATTATTCTTTCTTCTTTAGATGCTTGTACTACTTTAACTAATAATCTATCACCAAGCTTATAAGTATTTTTATTACTAGTAAGCCTCATAGTTGCTTCATCAAAATGATAAAAACCATCCATATCCTTTATTGGAACTAAACCTTCTATTAAATTATCAAGTTCTACAAACATACCAAAGTTAGTTACACTAGACACCATACCTTCAAATTCTTCTCCAATATGATCTTCCATATATTCAGCCATTTTCATATCTTCTACTTCCCTTTCACATTCAACAGAAGCCCTTTCTTTTTGAGATGAATGTTCTGCAACAAAAACAAGTTTTTCTTGCCAATGAGAAATAGTTTCATTATCTAAATCATGATTGAACAAATAGGTTCTTAGCAATCTATGAACAGTAGTATCTGGATATCTTCTAATAGGAGAAGTAAAGTGTGTATAATACTTACTAGCAAGTCCATAATGTCCTAGATTTTCTGGTTTATAAACAGCTTTTTGCATACTTCTTAATAACAAATTAGCTAATATTGGATATTCCTTTTTATCAGATAAGGACTCTAAAATATTTTGAATTGTTTTTGGAGACATATCTTTTATATTACCAATAGTTTGATATCCTAAAGAACTTACAAAATTTAAATAACTTCTTATTCTTTCTTCTTTTGGATACTCATGGACTCTATATATAAAAGGAAGTCCCATATGGAAAATATGTTCCGCAACTGTTTCATTAGCTGCGATCATAAAGTCTTCTATTAATTGCTCACCTTTTCCTCTATATCTTTTAGTTATTTCAGTAGGATGACACTTATCATCAACTAATATTTTAACTTCATCTACATCAAAATCAATATATCCACGTGCTTTTTTCATCTTACGAAGAATAGTAGCTAATTCTTGCATTAGTGCTAAATGAGGAGCAAACTCTTCATAGCCTTCTACTATAATATTCTCTTCTAAGAATTTATTAACTTTCTTATAAGTCATTTGAATACGTGATTTAATCACACTTTCAAAAATATCATATTTTTCAACTTTTCCTTCTTGATTGATTTCCATAACACAAGAAATTGCAAGTCTTTCAACATTAGGATTTAAAGAACAAATACCATTAGATAACTCATGAGGTAACATTGGAATAACTCTATCTACTAAATAAACACTAGTACCCCTCCCCATCGCGTCATTATCTAAAGGTTCACCTTCTTTAACATAATAGCTAACATCTGCGATATGTACACCAAGTTCATAATTACCATTATCTAACTTTTTAATACTAATAGCATCATCTATATCTTTAGTATCATCACCATCAATAGTAAATATTACTTGATCTGTTAAATCAACTCTTCCTTTTTTATCTTCCTCAGAAACTTCACTTGGAATGCTCTTTAATTGTTCATTAACCTCATCTGTAAATACATCATCTATTTCATATTTATATGCAACAGATAATATATCAGTACCAGGATCGTTTTTATGACCAATTATCTTAATAACCTCACCTAATGCTTTATCTTGGTAATACTCTAATACCTTTACAAGTACTTTGTGCCCGTCAACAGCATTCATACTTTTTGTTCTAGGTACTTCGATATTTAAGTTTACTTTTTTATCATCTAAAGTAATATAGCCAATTTCATCTTTAAAGTTTATCTCACCAACATAATTATCTTTAGATCTTTCAATAATTTTAAGAATTCTACCTTCCATTTTTTCAAAATGTTTTGGAGAAGTTATTTCTACTAAAACAATATCATCTTGTATTGCTCCATTAACATTATCTTTCTTAATATAAACATCTTCATCCATATCATCTACATCTACAAAAGCAAAACCCTTCTTATTAGCGCGTACAATTCCCCTTTTTAAAGGACTATTTTTTAAAGACATATACTTATTTTTATTAGAAAGATAAATAGAAGCTTCCCCTACCATATCATTTAAAACTTTTTCTAAAGCCTTTATATCTTCAACACTATCCAAAGAACACATCTCAAGTATTTCTTCTAAAGACATTGCTTTATCACTATTATCTAACAATTCCAATACTTTTTCTTTCATACAATTCACCATCTTCATTATAGCACAATCATTTTGTAAAGATTATAAATCGAAAAAAAAAGACAAAAGTTTACAAAAAAAATAGGCCTTTAGCCTATCTCGCAGTAAATTCCATTACTAAACTAATTATAAAGAAAGCAAATCCAAGTAAATAAGTAAGTCTAGTAATCACAAGTTCTGAACCTCTTTCCTTACGATTTTTAAATAAATCAGATGTATTACCAGAAAGTATTTGTGCAGCTCCTTCTGCCTTACTACTTTGTAATAATACAATTGTTATTAATAAAATTGATATTACTAAAAGGACTTTCTCCATGTTTTTTCCTCCTTTTCACTAGTAATTATAATATCATAAATAAAAGTTTATGTAAAGTTTTACTTATATCTTTTAATGATCACGAATAAATAAAAATTAATTTTCAATTTCTTCTTCTATTCTCATTAATTGATTATATTTACAAATTCTATCTGTTCTAGACATAGATCCTGTTTTAATTTGTCCTAGGGATAATCCTACAGCTAAATCTGCGATTGTTGTATCTTCTGTTTCTCCACTTCTATGTGAAATAATAGTTGCATAATTATTAGCTCTAGCAAGTTCTATTGTTTCAAGTGTTTCTGTAATAGTACCTATTTGATTTACTTTTAACAAAATAGCATTTCCTGCATGATTGTCAATTCCCATTTGTAAACATTTTTTGTTAGTAACAAATAAATCATCACCAACTAATTGAACTTTATCTCCAATTTTTTCTGTTATTAATCTAAATCCATCCCAATCATTTTCATCAACTGGATCTTCAATAGAAATAATAGG
>CAYRAF010000002.1:0-3502 GCA_964422195.1 uncultured Muribaculaceae bacterium
TTTTGTGGAGTTGTATTTTGCGTTACAACTTCTTTTTTTGCAACTTCTTCTGGATTAGCTTTTTCAACAGGAACTTGTGAATTAATCGCTTCTGGACCAACAGTTATTTTACTTGGATCAATAACTTTAGAATAATCTGTAATATCAGGATTACTATTTACATTTGTAATAGTTTGTTGATTATCTACTACATTATTAGTATCACCATTTACTGGTTGGTTTAATGTAGCTTCTGTCACAGGTTCTGATACTGGAGTTGTTTGACTAGGCTGTTCTTCTTGCATACTTTCTGTAACATTATTATCCTGTATATTAACAGGTTGTTCTGACACAGAATTGTTCATAGTAGAAGGATCTGTTTGTTCTTCTACTACTGTGTTGTTATTCATTTGATTATTATTTTCATTACCTAAGAATTCTTTATTATCCATTCTTTTTTTCACCCCTTAATATATTAATAGTTTCTTGAAAGTTATCACTATTTATAATACAACTACCACTAACTATGATATCAGCTTGTCGTAATTTCTTAACATTATTAGTATTAATTCCCCCATCAACATTTATAACTATTTTTTTCTTTTTTTCTTTTATTCTTTTTTTGAACTCTTTTATTTTTACTAAAGTTTCTTCTATAAATTCTTGACCACCTTTACCAGGTTCTACTGACATAAATAAAACTAAATCTATTTTATCTAAATATTTATCTAAAACATCTATTTTTGTATCTGGTTTAATAGCAAGCCCACATTTAATACCATAATTATGAACAATATCTATTAAGTTATCTATATCTTCATCAACTTCTACATGAAAGGTTATATATTCAGTATTGAGTTGAGCATACTTTTTTATCAATTTTTTTGGAGATGCTACCATTAAATGAACATCTAAACGTTTTGATGTAAACTTATAAATATTTTTCATTGCTCTAAATGGTAAAGTTTTATTTTCAACAAATTTTCCATCCATTACATCAACATGAATATAATCAACATTAGTATCATTTAATTTCATAATATCTTCTTCAATATAATAACTACTTAAGAATGATGCTGAAACTTTCATACTATCTCCTACCTTCTAATATTTTTAAATAATTTTCATATCTAGATAACAATATTTTTCCCTGATTAACTGCTTCTTTTACTTTGCATTCTTTTTCATCAACATGTGAGCAATCTTTATATATACAAGGAAAATTATTAAATTCAACAAAAGCATCTTTAATTTCCTCTTTGCTCATTTCTTTAAATTCTAAACTTGAAAATCCAGGAGTATCTAAAACTTTACCATCAAACATTTCAAGTAATTCAACATGCCTAGTTGTATGCTTTCCTCTATTTAAAGCCAATGATATTTCTCCTGTTTTCAAATTAAGTTCTGGATTTAAATTATTTAACAAAGTTGATTTTCCTGCGCCACTTTGACCTGTAAATACACTAGTATTATTTTTTATTAATTTTTTAATTTTAGTATAATCAGTATTTTTTATAACTTCATAACCAATACTTTTATAATAATCTATTAACTTATTATATTCTACTAATTTATTATCACTACATTTATCAATTTTAGTTAAACATATAATTGGTTTTATATTATTAACTTCCATAACTACTAATAATTTATCTAATAAATTTAATGAAAAATCAGGTTCTTTTAAACTAGTAATAATAAAAGCTTGATCAATATTAGCAACTAACGGTCTAATCAATGAGTTACTTCTAGGTAATATGTCCAAAATATAATTATTATTTTCATCAAAATCAACATAATCACCTACTAATGGAGTTTTTTTCTCTTTTCTAAATTTTCCTCTAGCTTTACATACATAATCCATTGAACCATTATTAACAGTATAATTATTGCTTATTATTTTTACTATTTGACCTCTCATCTTTTCTCCTTAATTTGTATTAGTACTATCATCTGTGTCAGTAGTAGTATCATCAGTTGTTGTCTTTTGAGGAGCAACTGCAATTGTTACCTTTAAATTTGATCCTTCTACTACTATATCTCCAGCAGCACGTGATTGTCTCATAACAGTACCTGCTTTATATTTATCAGACTCTTGCTCTACAATTGTTAATTTAATTTTATGTTCCTCACAATAACTCTCAACTTCTTTTTTTGTCCATTCCTCAGACACCATATCAGGGTATACAATTTGTACATCTGCAACTACTAAAGTAATAGATTCTCCCTTCTTAAGTTCATTTCCAGCTTCTACACTTTGAGATATAATAACATCTTGTTTATAAGAATCATCAGTTATTTGTTTTTTATCAATAGAAACTTCAATACCTGCAAGTTCTAATGTTGTTTTTACTTCTATATAATTTTTACCCTTATAGTCTTCTACTTTAATAGCTTCACTACCAGTAGATTCATAAATAGTTATTACTTTACCTTTTTTTACCGTTCTTCCAACTGATGGTGATGTTTTTACAACATGCCCTTCTTCTATTTCTTCAGAAGGAACTTTTTCTGTTTCATCTGCTACTTTTAAACCAGCATCTTCTAATTCATCAATAGCATCTTCAACAGTCATATCAGTAACATCTGGTATTTTTACTTCTTTCCCATCAGCAATTTTTGGAATAACTATGAAGAATATTAATAATGCAAGTATTATCACTGAAAGTAATCCAGTCAATATCCATATTAATATTTTTCTCTTTCTTGTTTCTCTATCATCCTCATCTATATCATCTGGTTCTACTAATTCACCTTCATTGTATCTTTTCTTAATTACAGGTAAAACTTTAGTTTCATCTACATCATGTTCAGGGTACTTATATACATGAACAGCTTCATTTAATCTATCCTCATCAAGGGCAGTTAATAAATCATCATGCATTTCCTTAACACTATTATATCTATTTTTAGGATTTTTTGCTGTTGCCTTCATAATGATATTCTCTACACTTTGAGGTACTGCAGGATTTTGTGCTCTAACACTAGGAAGTGCATCCTTCATTTGTTTTAAAGCTATCTCTACAGCATTTTCTCCTTTAAATGGTAGTATACCTGTTAGCAATTCATAAAACAAAATTCCCATCGAATAAATATCACTTTTTACAGTCGAACCTTTACCACTAGCTTGTTCTGGTGGTAAATAATGAACAGATCCCATAACTGAATTGGTTTGAGTAAGTTGTGTACTATTTAGTGCCATAGCAATACCAAAATCAGTAATCTTAATCATTCCATTTTCCTGAATCATTATATTTTGAGGTTTTAAATCTCTATGTATAATATAACTTTCATGGGCATGAGCTATTCCATCAGTAAGTTGTAACATTATATCAATTGCTTCGCTTAATGTTAAATTACCTCTTTTCTTTAATAATTGTTTTAAAGTTTTTCCTTCAACATACTCCATAGCAATAAAATACATTCCATTATCTTCTCCAACATCATACATTTCAACGATATTAGGATGAGAAAGAGAAGATGCTGATAAAGCTTCTCTTTGAAAACGTCTTACAAATTTTTC
>CAYRAF010000002.1:3512-63257 GCA_964422195.1 uncultured Muribaculaceae bacterium
TCATCATTAGCTAAATCTCCTCTTAAGATTTTTATAGCCACTTTTCTATCTAAAATGATATCTTGAGCAAGATAAACATTGGCCATACCACCTTCACCAATTTGCCTTAAGATTTCATATCTTTCGCTTATGATTTGCCCCTTTCCTATCATTAGTTTTCACCCTCTTCATTCATTGTTAAATACGCAATAGAGATATTATCAGTTCCACCCCTATTATTACTTTTTCTAATTAATTTAACTACTTTTTCTTCTATACTTAATTCGCTATTTAATACTTCAATGATTTGTTCTTGATCTAACATATTAGTAAGTCCATCACTACACAACATAATTGCTTCTATATCCATATCACAATCAAATATATCTATATCTATTGGATCATTAGCACCAAGTGCCTTCATTAAAACATTTTTCTTTGGATGATCTTTTGCTTCATCTTCAGATAATTCTCCTGCAGATACTAATAGATTTACTAATGTATGATCGTATGTCACTTTATGTAATTCTTTATTTTTAACAACAAATCCTGAAGAATCACCAATATTTCCAAATAATATATAATCTTTAGAAATTATAGATACTACTAATGTTGTTCCCATTCCCTTAGCCTCAGGATGTTCCTTCACATGCCTAAATATTAAACTATTTATTTCCGTAACAGCATCCCTTAACCAATTAATAGCTTGTTCTTTATTCAGTTTATAAAATGTTTCTTTGAAATGATTACCCAAATAACTGATGGCAATACTACTAGCAACTTCTCCAGCAGAATGCCCTCCCATTCCATCAGCTACAGCCATTAAATATATATCTTCTAAACTTTTTAATATAATTACACTATCTTCATTATGATCTCTAACTTTACCTGAATCAGTTAAATAATATGAATTCATAATTCCTCCTTTTTAGATCTAAGTTGCCCACATGCCGCAGATATTTTAGATCCAAATTCTCTACGTTTTGTAACATTGATATTCTCTTTTTTAAGTATATCATAAAATGTATTAATTTGTACACTATTACTTCTCTTAAAATCAATATTATTTGTTTCATTATAAGGAATTAAGTTAATATAACAATTGATTCCTTTAACTAATTTTGCAAGTTCTAAAGCACACTCCTTACTATCATTAACACCATTTAATAAAATATACTCAAAAGTAACTCTCCTATTAGTCTTATTTACATATTCTTTTATACATGGTATTAATTCTTCTAAAGGATATACCTTATTAATAGGCATAATCTTATTTCTTATCTCATTATTAGGTGCATGTAAACTAATCGCAAGATTTACTTGTAATGGGAAATCACTAAATTCTTTAATTTTAGGAACAATTCCACAAGTTGATACTGTAATATGACGGGATCCTAAAGCAATTCCCTTTGGATTATTTATTATTTCAAAGAATCTAATTAAATTATCATATTTATCAAAAGGTTCACCTATTCCCATAACTACTATATGAGAAATTCTTTTCTTTATATCTTCCTCTATTTTTAATATTTGAAGAACCATCTCACTAGTTTCTAAATTACGTACTCTTTTTCTACGACCACTTTCACAGAACTTACATCCCATATTACAACCAACTTGTGAAGATATACACAAACTATTACCATAATCATGATTCATAAGCACTGCTTCTATTAACTCTCCATCCTGAAGTCTAAATAAATACTTATTAACATCCTTATCTTCTTCTTTACCAATAATTTCTAAATTATCAATAATAAAATCATCGCTTATCTGTTTTAATAATTCTTTCTTTATATTAGTCATTTTATTATAAGAATCTACTCTTTTTTGATATAGCCACTCAAATATTTGAGTAGCCTTAAATTTCTTTTCACCATTTTTTAAAAAATACTCTTCTAGTTCTTTAAGTGTTTTATTATATATACTTTCCATATTACCACCACTACTTAAATTATATCATAACTTCCTTATAATTGCTTTTTTTTTATTTTAAGTATATAATCTTATGCAAGGAGATTTGCTTATGGATGTTATTGGTATAATAGTTGAATATAATCCATTTCATAATGGTCATAAATATCAAATAGAAATGATTAAAAAAATGTATCCTAATTCTATTATAATAGTAGTAATGAATGGTAATTTTTCTCAAAGAGGAGAACCTACTATTGTTGATAAATGGAAAAGATGTGAAATGGCTTTAATAAATGGTGTTGATTTAGTAGTTGAATTACCTTTTGTATTTGGTACACAAAGTGCTGATATATTTGCACATGGAGCTTTATCTATATTAAATTATTTAAAAATAAACAAACTAGTATTTGGAAGTGAAACCAATGATATTAATTTATTTAATGAACTTGCCGATATTCAAATAAATAATAAAAAGTATGATAAACTAGTTAATGACTATTTAAATAAGGGATATAACTATCCCACTAGCATGTCTAAAGCCTTGAAAGATATAAGTAATTTTAAAATAGAAAACTCTAATGACTTACTAGCATTAAGTTATATAAAAGAAATAAAGAAAAATAAATATAATATAGAAGCTATATCCATTAAAAGAACTAATGACTATAAATCCAATGATTTAAATACAAATATTATCAATGCTACCACTTTAAGAAATATTATTAAAGAAAATAAAGATATTAAAAAGTATATACCTATCTATAAAAAAGATTTATATAGTAATTATGTCAATATAGAAGATTATTTTAAATTATTAAAGTATAAAATATTAACAGAAAAGGACTTAACTATATATCAAACTGTTGACGAAGGTATAGAAAATAGAATAAATAAATATATTGTTAAATCTAATACTTATGAGGAATTAATAAACTTGATTAAAACAAAAAGGTATACTTATAACAAAATAAGTAGAATGTTATGCCATATACTTTGTAATTTCACAAAGGAAGAAGCTAAAAGATTAAAAGAAGTTGAGTATATTAGAATATTAGGGTTTACTAATTCAGGCAAAAAGTACTTAAACAAAATAAAAAAAGAAATAAGTATTCCTTTAATATCTAGATTTGCCTCATTAAAAAATAATGAAATGCTCAATATTGAATATAGAGCCACTAAAGTATATAATTCAATATTTGATAATAACAAAGATTATATTGAAGAAGAATATAAAAAAACTCCTATTTATTTTAAATAGGAGTTATTTTCTTTTCTTAGAAAAAATCTTAATAATTAAATAATCAAAAATGATATATAAAACAACTATTATCCAAAGTAATACTAATGTAATTACTCCTGATGTATACTTTTCTGCTAAATATGCAATAGATTCTGGTAAATAAGCTAATATATCTTTAATAACCGCAACCGGAATATTTTCTTTAATAAATGCTAATACTCTAAAAGCAATATCAACAATTCCAAAAGCAAAAACATAGCTAGTAAATTTTTTGAATCTCACTAAACAAAAAATTACAATTAATATAAATATAATTAAGTCAATATACATACTACCACTACCTTCTATTAAATATTAACATAAAATATAAAAAAAAGAAATAATTATTTCTTTTTTTTAGGCTCTATTACAGCTAAAGATGAATTATTAAAATCAATATTCTCTACAATTTTATCTAAATCTTTTTTATTTAAACTTTTTATTTTATCTATCCTATCCGTAATTATAGTATCATATTTTAAATAATCACTTATTACATTATTTAAAGTAGCTTCTATATTATCAGTAATTTGTACCTCAGAAGCTCTCCATACTTTCTTTATTCTCTCAATATCTTCTTCCTTTATATCATTTTTTTGAAATTCCGATCTAATTTTATCTATTAATTTATCTGGTTTTTCGCTATCAGCATAAAAACTTAACGTTGTATGATTATTAATAGTAAATATTTCTGTATAAAATGAAGTATACAGTTTTTCTAATTTAGCTTCTTCTCTAAATTTTGATGTAAGCCCAAATTTTAAAGTTAAAAATAAATTTAAATAATAATCTAAAAATTCTAAATTACAATCAAACTTAGTATTATTAAGTTTTATAGAATACGCTACTTTTGGAATAACAACATTCATTTTTAATCTTTGTTCTTTTTTATAAACTTCATCTGGCTCTTCATAGTCTTTTGTAACTATATCATACCTTTTAGATTTATATTTTTGATCATAATTATCTAATATACTTTCCATTTTTTCTATATCCATTTTCCCACTAGCAAAAACTGCCATATTAGAAGGATTATAGAAAGTATAATAGCATTCATATAATATTTCTTTAGTAATCTTATTTATTTCTTCTACAGTACCCGCTATATCATTTCTAGATGGTTCGTTCTTAAATACTCCAAGTCTTAAAACATCATCTATCTTGAATTCTGGCATATCATCGTACATTTTTATTTCTTGTTCTATAATACCCTGCTCTTTTTTTACGTTTTCATCTGTAAAATATGGAGAAGATACATATTCAAGCAAAAATTCTAAATTATCATATATAGCATTATTACCATAACAAATATATTGTGTCCTAGTAAACCAAGTATTAGCATTAGCACCTGTACCACTCTTAGCAAAATAACCAAAAGGATCAGTACCATCTTCTTGTTCAAACATTTTATGTTCTAAAAAATGAGCAACTCCTTGAGGAATATGTAGAAATTCTTTCTTATTTTTTGGAATAAAATCATCTACAGAAGAACCATACTTAGTCAAAAAAGATAAAAAGTAATTATTCTTATTTTCATAAGGAATTAAAAAGACATCTAACCCATTTTTTAATTTTTTAGTATAAATAGTTACATCTAAATCTTTTAACTTAATCTTCTTCATTTTCTCTAGCTCCCTTTAATAAATAAATAGTATCTATTTTTATCTTTTTAGCAACTCTAATAATATCTTCCTTCTTAACTTCTTTTATTTTTTTCTTTCTTGTTTCTATATCATCTATACCAAGTATCTGCATAGCTACATAGTTTTCTAATATTTCATATTCACTATCTTCTAATTGTTCTAATGATGCAATAAAGAAAGTAGATGCTTTATTCATATCTTCTTCTGTAAAATTACCTTTCTTCATATCATTCATCAATTCTTCTACAAGTTTAACTGTTTTATTAAAATTTTTGCCTTCAATACCAGAAATAACTAATAATAGATTATCTAGTTTACTAGCTCTAGAATAAACATAATATGCTAGAGAGTTCTTTTCTCTAACTATTCTAAATAATTTTGAATCTGTTGATACTCCTAGTAATATATTATACATAGTTAAACTGTATTTTAAATCAAATTCATCTAATTTACTATATTTACATCCTATAGCTAACTTAGATTGAGATAAATCATCAGTTTCAATTACTTTCTTAACTTTATTTCGTGCTTTAGTAATTGGTAAATATGGATTATCTTCACTATTCAATTTATAAAATTTAAAGTTATCCGTAATTACTTTTTCCATTGTATCAAAGTCAAAATTACCAATAACATATACATCAACAACACTGTTTCTAATAAAATCTTTATAATAAGTATACAAGTTAGTACTATTTATTTTTTTTAAATCTTCTAAACTACCAACTAATCTATAGGCATATGGAGCATCTTTATCCATTTCTTCATACATCCTACTAAGACTATAAGCATCTGTATTTTCTTTAAAACTTTTAATTTCTCCTTCAATCATTTTTTTAACTATATCAAATGAATCATTATCAAACTTTTGCATTTCGACATTAGGATTAAAAATAACTTCTGAAAGTAATTTAACACATTCTTCTAAATTTCCTTTCTCTGTATACTTTTCTTCCAAGGCATTTAAATTAAAAATACTAAGAAAATAATTTCCCAGTCTCATGTTTCTATCACTAATATTAACCCCATATAATTCTTGAGATTTAATCATTAATTCCCTTTTTGTTTTATATTTTTTAGTAGAATAAGTAAGTAATGATGTCAAAAAATTTCTTTTAGTAATTTCATTATTATTAATCTTATTCCTTAAAGATATTCTGATATTAACATTTTTAAACTTATCAGTTTTAATAAAATGAATTTTAAAAGTTCTTTTATCAATTGTCTTTATTTCCATAATATCACCTTTCTTATTATATGCACTTTTTATTAGTTTATAAGTGATTCAAGTGCTAAAACAATCATATCATCTAAACTTCTTTCCCTTTCTTTTGCAGATACTTCTTTAGTTTCATATTTAGAATCAACAATAGTCATTAAAGATGCTGTTTCTCTCTTAAATCTCTCGCCTAAGTAAAATAGCCCAAAAGCTTCCATCTCAACTGCTAAAAAATTAACCTTTGGATAATTAGATTTAAATTTTTCTTGATCTACATAAACATCAAAAACATCACTAGTCATTGTAAGCCCTGAAACTACTGGTCTATGTAATTTTTGTGCTGTTCTTAATATTTTCTCGTTTAATGTATGTGAGCTTCTTACAATATTCTTATCTTTACCATCTAACAGTTTGTCATAATAACTTAACGAATATGCTCCTACAGATAAGATAATATCTTTAATTCTTACATCTTTATGTTGACTTCCTGCACTACCAATCCTAATAATTCTTTTAACATTGTAAAATTCAAATAATTCATAAGCATAAATACCAATGCTAGGAATACCCATACCTGATGCAAAAACTGTTACTCTCTTTCCTTTATAATATCCAGTGTAAGCGAACATATTACGTACTCTATTAACTAATTTAGCATCATCTAAAAACTTTTCTGCAATATATTTAGCACGTAATGGATCACCTGGCATTAATACATCTTCTGCTATTTGATTTTTTTTACTTTCAATATGTGGCGTTGGCATATTATCACTCCCTTTATTCTTTTATTATTTTATTATTTCTATTTTTTGATAAGGTATATCAATATGTTTTAAATCATGTTCTTCCTTTATAATACCATTTATATCTCTTTCTATTTGCCATCTATTAGAAGTATTACAAGAAACACTTATAGTATATACTACTGAACTATCTTCAAACTTTGATATCCCTATATATTTAGATCCTTTTACACCTTCAATTTCCCCTATTTTAGTAATAATTTTATCAATTACCTTTTCCATATCTTTTTTCTTAGTTTCATATGATATAGGTATATTTACAATGATATTTGCTTTTTCTTGAGATAAATTAACAACTTCAGAAACATTTCTATTTGCTAGTACTAATACTTTACTTTCTAAACTCTTTACTTTAGTTGTTCTAAAACCAATTCTAATTACTTCTCCTTGAAAATCATTATATTTAATAGTATCTCCAACTACAAAGAAATTATCAGTTATTATGAATACTCCTCCAATAAAATCTTTGATAGTATCTTGTAAAGCAAGTCCTAATACTACTGATGCTATTCCTAAAGAAGCAACTACAGCTTTTACATTAACTCCAAAAATACTTAGAATTATAACACCTATTATTACATAAAAAATATAAGTAATAATACTACGCATAAGATTAAAAACTGTTAATCTTCTTTTCTTTTCAAAACCATCTTTTCCTTTCATTAAAAGATTATGAATAATTCTCATTAATAACTTATAAACAATATATCCAAGTATAATAGTAATTATAGGACCATATACTTCCTTTTTAGAAATAATATCCCATAAAAAATCTAAATAATCCATACCATCACCTTAACACGATTATAACATATTTAAAAAAAATAATGAATAATACTTTCATTATTTTTTACTTTTTACTTTTTCATTAGAATTATAAGGATACTTTTGTTTTAAATATTCATCACTTACTCCACATTTTAATTCTAAATCATTACGTGAATATGCAATGAGTGGATTAATACGTATTTTGCCATTATTGCAATTAATTAATAAAGGCTCCTCTATATCCTTTAGATACTCTATTCTAGCAAAAACAGTTGCTGGAGATTGTCTCAAAATCCTTGTATTTATATATGGAACAATGCTATTTTCTTTGATTATTTCATACATTTTTTCTATATATTCCTTCTTACTTTGAATTATGACATAACTTTTTAACAAATCTGGACGTTCTACAAAAATTTTAAGATTAACAATATCTGTAATATCCTTTGCACTCTTTTTGAATGTCTGTTTTTCTAAGAGACTAGCATTATCTTTGAATACTTTAAGACTCGATATTTTCTTAATTTCTGATAATGGACACTTATATAAAATATCCGGAAAAAATTCAAGGTGATCTTCAAAAACTTCCATTTTTCTTGCTTCTTGTAATTCTTCCTCGGTATAATCAAGAATAGCAAGTCCTTTACTGTTATCACGTTTAAGTTTTTTCAAGTAATTATTAATACAAAAATTATCTAGTTTTTGTATGGTTTCCTCTAACAACTCACAATCATTAGGATTTATTCCAATTTTTCTAACTACTTGTCTATAAAAATCTAATCTTTTCTTTAATGATATATATGCAATATCAAAAGCATTAGCCATCTCATAAGGAGAATAGTGAAATAATACCAAGCTATTGATTTCTGTAAACGTAAGAGGTAAACTATACTCTATTCTAAGATGATGCAAATTGTTATCATCCAAAAACATATTAACTATGCTGTTAATATTATCCCTTGTTATCTTATATTTTAATTCTAATTCTTCATAACTAATCCCATCAATCCAATCAAGTATTAACTCTTTTTTATTATCAACTAAGCTATCTATTCTATTTCTTTCTTTTTCTTTGTTAACATTTTTTCTAAATTTAATAACATCTTTTGCATTTTTTTGCTTAGGGTCACCTAAATTATTGCAATAATCATTAACAATTTGAGAAACTCTTTGAGCAGTAATATTATATTTTTTTGCAATATCACATGTAGAATACCCTTCTAACAACAAATTATAAAATTCAAATTTTCGTTTATATAATTTATACTTAGTTGCATTGTTTACTTTAATATATTCTAAAATACCTTCTTCTACATCCTTTAAAGACATATTGAATAATCTACAAATATTTATAGCACTTACACCATTCTTATAAAGAAAAAAGCAAGTCTTATTAGTATCTAAGATACTATAATCATATAAGTTTTTATCAATCAAGCTCTTATATATCATATATAAGGCATCTATATGGTTTTGTTGATTCATAATCTCATCAATACTTTCTTTAGAAAATATAAAATTCAATCCTAACTTAGATAAATTATTATGTCTATAACTATTTATAGTAAAACTTCTACATTCAATTTTTCTAATAAGCGCTAATGCTTTAGAAGCTATTTTTCTATTAATATCTTCTAAAATAGTTTTTGATTTATTATTAAAAATTTCAAGTATATCTTCATTAGTAAAACTATTTGCTTCTAAGAATAATATGGAGTTTCGTAATAATTCTTCATTACCTATATCATATAATGATTTATTAATTAAATACTTATATACATCTGCAACTCTTTTTTTATCTTTTATTATATCTATATCATCTATCATAGGTAAGTTATGTTTTTGTATAAATGCATTTAATTCAAAAAATTTCTTATTATTATTTATACTCTTTTCTTTATTAACACCTTCAAAATAAATTATATATTTCTTAGCAAGAGCAATATCCTTATTATAATCTAATTCATAGCCATCATTTAATACTTCACCATAATACTCATCTAATTTCTTATTTATAGTTTCTACACTTATACCATATTTCTCAGATATTTTACTTATAGGAACATTATTCTCATATTCTTCTACAAACTTATATGTATACCAAGTAGTTTTATTAGCTTTATGTAGTTTGAAAAAATCTTGAATATAAGATTCAATATCATCTACTGAAATATTAAGTTCATTACTAATAAACGCTTTAGGTTTATTTATGAAATAATAATATACTAATTTATAACTATCTTGTATATTCATATTACCAGCTCCCACTAGCGCATATTATATCATATTTTTTAATTTTATTCAAGAACATGCATATTTCTCTTCTTTTTTTTATATAAAAGTGATAAAATTATAATGATTATGGAGGATAGATATGTTAGAAATTAAAAATATAAAGAAAAGTTATAAAACTGGTGATTTTATACAACATGCTTTAAATGGCGTAAGTTTGAAATTTAGAAAGAATGAGTTTGTCGCCATTCTTGGTCCTAGTGGTTCAGGTAAGACTACTCTATTAAATGTTATAGGTGGACTAGATAGATATGATAGTGGTGATTTAATTATTAATGATCATAGTACTAAAAAATATAAGAGTGTACAATGGGATTATTATAGGAATAACTGTATAGGTTTTATATTTCAATCTTATAATCTAATTAACCATATTAATATTCTTTCAAATGTCGAAATGTCTATGACCTTAAGTGGATATAGTAAAAAGAAAAGAAAAAAACTAGCAAAAGAAGCTTTATCTAAAGTTGGTTTATTAGAACATGCTTATAAGAATCCTAACCAGTTATCTGGTGGACAAATGCAAAGAGTTGCTATTGCAAGAGCTCTTTCTAATAATCCAAATATAATACTTGCAGATGAACCTACAGGTGCCCTTGATTCTAAAACTAGTGAACAGATTATGAAACTTATTAAGAAAATATCAGAAGATAAATTAGTAATCATGGTTACTCATAATAGAAAAATCGCAGAAGAATATGCAGATAGAATTATTGAAATACAAGATGGAAAAATAATAAATGATTCTAAACCTTATGAAGAAAAAGAAACAAAAAAAGAAAAATTAAATATCAAAAAAACAGCAATGAATTATGTTAGTGCTTTAGGTTTATCATTTCATAATATTAGAACAAAAAAATGGCGCACTTTTATAACTTCATTTGCGGCATCTATTGGAATTATTGGAATAGCGCTTATTCTTTCTCTATCAAATGGATTTAAAAATAAAATTGATGAGTTTGAAAAAGATTCATTATCACAAATGCCTATTACTATTACTGAACAAAGTATGCAATTAGATGAAAAACAATTTACTAATAAAACAGATAGAAACTTAAAAGAATATCCAAACGATAAAAAAGCTTTTACTAAAAAAGATAGTTTTGAAAATATGGTGCATATCAATAAATTAACAAAAGACTATATAGACTATATTGATAAAATAAATAAAAAATATATAGGAAGTATTACTTATTTAAGAACTACTGCTATTAATTTAGTAACAAAAGTCGATAACAATAATTATAAATTAATACAAACCACTGAGGATATAAAAAATAATTACTATTATGCCCTATCTGAACTTCCAGAAATAAATGCTAATAAAAATGATATGATATCAACTAATTTCGATGTAATATATGGCAATATTAATGACAATGAACCAGGATTAGTATTAATTCTTGATTCTAAAAATCAAATTAGTGACTCTATTCTTAAAAACCTTGGTTTTGCAAATAAAGATCTTTCATTTGAAGAACTAACAAAGAAAGAATTCAAACTAATTCATAATGATGATTACTATAAAAAGAATAATTATATTTATACAATAAATAAAGACTATAAAAAGCTTTACAATACAGAAAAAAGTAAAACAATAAAAATACAAGCTATTCTTAGAGGAAAAGAAGATAAAAAAGTTTTAACAGAATCCAGTGGAGGAATTTATTATACAAAAGAATTTATGAATTACGTAATAGATAGCAATAATAATTCTAAAATTGTAAAAGAACAAAAACAAAAAAATTATAATGTACTTACTACAGAAAAATTCGAAAACAATGATGAAAAAAGCAAAATTCTAGGATACCTAGGTGCTGAAGTTGAACCTATAGGTATTTATATCTATCCTAATAGTTTTGAATCTAAAGAAAAAATAGTTGAATATTTAGATAAATATAATAAAAATAAAGATAACAAAGATAAAATAATATATACTGATATGGCTAATTTAATGAGTAGCTTAACTAGTAATATAATGGATGCAATTACAATCGTTTTAATTGCTTTCTCATCAGTTTCATTAATAGTATCTAGTATAATGATAGGAATTATTACTTATACATCAGTATTAGAAAGAACAAAAGAAATTGGTATATTAAGAGCTCTTGGAGCAAGAAAAAAAGACATATCTAGAGTATTTAATGCTGAAGTTTTAATTATTGGTCTATTTAGCGGTATCTTAGGTATCGTTGTTGCCATACTATTTACAATACCTATAAATCATATATTATTTAGTTTGACCGGATTAAAAGGTATTGCTAAATTAAAATTATCACATGCTATTACTCTTATAGTCATTAGTTCTATTACTACTTTAATTGGAGGATTTATTCCTGCTAAAATAGCTAGTAAAAAAGATCCAGTAATTGCACTTAGAAGTATGTAAAAAAATTTGAACTTATAAAATTTTTATGATAGAATAATTTTATAAGTTTTTCATGGCCCGTTGGTGAAGTGGCTTAACACATTGCCCTCTCAAGGCAACATTCACGGATTCGAATTCCGTACGGGCTACCAAATAAAAATAACTAGGAATGAGTTTCCTAGTTTTTATTTTACTGGATTATATCCATAAAGATAAAACTTATCATCTTTATCTTTTTTTAATATATATTTATATACCTGTAATTTATGTATTTCTTTATCAGTAATATTTTCAAATAAATCACTACTACTATTTATATCTTCTTCATACACTTTATCATCAGATAAAAAATCATGCAATTCATATTTACCATCTTTATTCAAATAATAATATCCTTGATATACATAAAAATTATATTCATCTTTAGTTTTTTTAAAGTAATTAAATGCAGTATATGTTTGATATTTATTATTTTCCTTTAAAACTCCCCTATAAACATCTTTATCTTTATATAAAACATTAGATCCATAATCATCTATGTATACATTTATTTTATCCGATTTAAAATTAGTTTTTGAAGCAAATCTAGTTAATACTTGGGCATCTTTTAATTCAGATGTTTTTATACATACTTCATCCTCATTATCTTCACAACTATCTACTAAATTATTCTTTAAATGATAACTTAATAATATAGATTCTTTATATTCTTGTTTTAGTGAATCAAAACTTCTAAAAGCTTGATTAGAAATATTAAAATATATAGGTAACTTTCTAATAAATTTTAAACCATCATCAACATTACTATATTCATAGTTATCCGTATATTTGTAGTTTTTTATATTACTATTTATACTATAATAAACTAAAAATGTTAAAGCAAAAACTACAGTTAATGATATAAATATTATCATTAATTTTTCATCCTTTTTACTCTTCACTAATTTCACATCCTTACTTTAAATGCTTGTAATAATTATTATATTGAATAGACTTAGAGTACTTAAATCTATCCGCTATATCATTATTAATAATATCCACATAGTTATCTGAAATGTTTTCCTTAGTAGTTTTTATAAATTTATTATTTGAAGAATTATACTTCCCCTTACTCGTTATAAAACTTCTATCAGATAATATTACTAAGCCTTCACTATCACTCATTAAATCTTGACCTGTTAATAATCTAGAATCATAATCAAACCCCATCAAATTATAAACAGTAGCAGGAACATCCATATTCATGCCATATTTATCAATAGCTCCTTTTTTGTCTTTATCTGTTGAATACACAAAGAAAATTCCTTTATTTTTAGAAAACTTATTAATTGAAGTATTGTAACCAACTTTTAAATCATTATCAGATAAAAAGTATGGTGAATGATCAGATGATATAACTATAATCGTATCATCTAATTTTTGGGCCTCTTCTAATTTTTGCAATAACACTTGCATAGCTCTATCAAATTCTATGTTAGAAGCAATATACCCTTTTAACTTATCTGAATATTTTAAGTTTTTAACTAAACTCCAATTCTTTTTAGCCATAGTATTATTAGATGGTTCGTAATCACCATGCCCACTTAAAGAAATATAGTATGTAAAGAATTTATCATCATTTATAAAATCATCAACAGACTTATTTATTAAATCAACATCACTAGCATGATAGTTTTTAGTACAACTAATATTCATATCTGTTGAAAACTTATAACTATCAAAATCTAAAGTTTTGAAATACTTATTCCTATAATTATAATAACCATAGTAATTATGATAAGCATGTGTTTTATAACCATTATTTTTAAACATAGTAGCTATATTCAAAGGATGATCGATATATACTAAGTCTATTAAACTATAATCATTTCCAATAACAGGAATTAATCCCCATTCTAGCATATATTCTCCATCCGCAGTACCTGCAGGATACTTAGGAGAATAATAATTAGGAAAGTTATATCCATCATTATACATTTTATATAAAGTTGGAGTTAATTCTTTATCAATAGCCATTGTACTTAATGACTCTGCTAGAATATATATAACGTTTTTTCCTTTAAATATACCCGTATATTCATTTTGTTTAGTAGGTGTTTTAGAAGAAATGTATTCATGAATCTCTCTTATTTTTTTATTATTTTCAGTTTTAATCAACTTATCAAAATCTATATTTGAGGTATTATACTTAATATTAACTTTTTTTAGTAAAGAAGTTACTTCATTAGTATATATATCCTCACTAGAAGTCTCCTTTTCTTCAAAATTTAACATACCCCTTTGAAAGCTTAATCTTAAATAAGTAAGTAATCCAAAATCTTTTGTGCTATATACAGGAATATCTAATCTATAGTATAGATTATATAAACTATATCGATTATCTTTATCTAATGTATTTATAGAAAATACCCCATATATATAAAACAACATAGCAAAAATTAAAAAAACTGATGAATCTCTTAAATTAATTCTTTCTATATCTTTTCCATACTTAAACATTATAAATACAGAAGGAATTAAAATAATTATAATACCAACTATATTTTCTAAAATAGTTTGTAATACTTTTAATATTCCTCCTTTAACAGCCATTAAATAAACAAAACTATTATAAGTAAAGAATGAATCATATAATTTAAAATAAATAATTTGAGATATATAAATAATAACAATAACTAAGCATAATATTTTTAAGATAATGCTATTAATCTTTTTATTTTTAAATAAGCTGCATAAAAAAGTAAAGATTATAGATATTGGAACAACAAATAATACTGTCATAATAATATTTTCTATACTGATACTATTAAAACATAATATATGAAATACTATTTCTATATAAAATAAAAATAATGAAAGTATAGTAAAAGTCTTCTTCATATCTATTCTCCAATCATAAAAATTATATCATGAAAAAAAGACTATTACTAGTCTTAATCTACAACTTTTATTGAATTTATGACAGGTTGTTTTTCATATTCAATTGTTCCATTCTGATCAATTGGAGTAGCATTTTCTACTATTTTATCTACAACTTCCATACCTTCAGTAACATGACCAAATGCAGCATAATCACCATCTAAGTGTAAACTATCTTCATGAACAATAAAGAATTGTGAGCTAGCTGTATCATAGCCTTGTGCTCTAGCCATAGATATTACTCCCCTTTTGTGAGAAATTTTATTCTTTACTCCATTATTCTCAAATTCACCTTTTATAGTTACTTTGCTACCTCCAGTACCATTATGATTAGGATCTCCTCCTTGAATCATAAAATCTTTTATAATTCTATGAAAAGTAAGTCCATCGTAAAACTTATCATTTACTAAATTAATAAAATTAGTAACTGTTATAGGGGCAGTATCAGCATCTAATTCTAATGATATAGTACCATAATCTTTAACATCTATAACAACATAATGCTTACCCGATAAATATTGATCATTTTTTATTTTTTCTGATTCCTTTTCTATATTTTCGCATCCACATATGATAAATATAGAAGTTAATAAAATTAAAAATAGTTTAAAATATCTTTTCATATTACACCTCTTATTAATAATACCATAAAAAAACATAATATGTAATATTTTTAAACTATTTTGTACTTAATGTTTTTATTTTATTATTTATTTGCTCTATAGTTATAGGCTCTAACGTAAAAGTATCATATCTAGGAATCATACTATAATTGTTTTCTAAAAATTCTATACACTCCCTATATATACATAAATTACTAATTTCATCATTTATATTGACACTACTAAAGTCTTTCCTTTCTATTGGAAAGATTATACCTTTAAAGTTAGACATAAATATATCACTTTTACATCTTACCTCATCTAACATATCACTAACAGAATTATCATTAGTTTCTTCTTCAGTAAAGTATGGAGTATATACCTCTATATCTCTAGATACTAATATAGATGGAGAATATAATACAAAATGTTCAAATGAAGATAAATATGATGGAATTGATTTTATTCTAGGATCACATAGACATATTTCATTTACAGGAGATCTATCATAATTATAATTATAGGTATTATCTTTTGATATCTTACCTAATTTAAATATATCTATAAGTGCATGAGCATTGTTTTTATTACCATGATAACCACCAGTCGCATGTAAATAATAATTATCTAAATTCATCATTTTACTACATTCCCTTTAAATATATGATATGTCCATTCACTTCTCCTGAGGTAATTGTTCTTCCAGAATATAAATCTAATACTGGAATATTAGAAAAATTATTTTCAATAAACTCAATATTATTTTTAAATATTTCTAAATGCCTTATTTTTCTATCTTGTGATGTATTTGTTCTTCCACCAATTCTTAAATCTTCATAAGCTGAATGAATGGGAAAAGTAATGGCTTGCAGTTTATCCAAAGATAAATCTCCTTTATATCTTACTTCTGCCTCCATATCCGCTACCATATCACCTTTTCCTTTGTCATGAGAAAGTCTTGGGATATGTATCTCTAAATCTCTACTAAATAATAAACATGGGGAATATAGAACAAAAAAATCAAAAGCTGATAAGAATCTACTTTTAGAATATGGATTATGTCTTCTTGTATCTACTAAACAAACATATTCAGCTGGACTGTTAATATAGTTTCTGTTTTTACCTTTATTCTTATTTACTAAAATTTTTCCATCTTCCAATATTTTTATAATTCTATTCTCATCATTTGTTTGACCTAGTATTCCACCAGTTGCATGTATATAATAATTATCCAAATTCATAAGAGAATGTTTTGCGTGATTGCCACTTGATTCTATATATGTTTTTCTATCAACCATATAATCCCCTTCTTTTTAAAAACTTGCTATATTATACCATAAAATACTTAAAAAGTAAAGTTTAACAAAAGAAAAGAGCACTTTTATAAGTGCCTCATGTTTAGTGTATTCTTCTAAAAAATGATAATACTTTTTGTTTTTTCATCTCTTTTCTTCTTGCTTTTTTCTCTTCATCTGTATTACTATAGTATTCCCTAGGCTTTTCCTTATATTGAAACTTAAACTCTTCTGGAATAACTCTATTAAGTTCATCTTCCAATTTTTTACTTTTTCTAAAGTAGTAACAGTTTCCATGTTTTGATAATATAGATGAGTGTTGTGGACAAAAATAACGATCAAAAGTCTTTCCGGCACTCCATTCTCCTGTTGGAAAATATCCTATTTTCTCTAAAGAAAGTCTAGCAAAAGTTGCAATTTTATCTAATTCATTGAAACTAACTACTTCATTTTTTAAATTATATAAAACAATAGCTTTACACATTTCATCACTTACATATTTACGCTTGCTATCAATAGATTTTTCTACTTTTTTGGTGAAATCAGCAATTTCTTCCTCCATTATAGAAGAAGATATTACTTTTGATTTTTCTTTTGGAATTCCAGTTAATGCTTTCTTTGTTCTTATATCACTATCTTCGCTAGTAAAATAAAGTTTCTTATATTCGTCCCCAAAATTATTTGGATTATAAAATTTATTAAAATATAAAGCTACCGCTTCATCCTGATAAATTAAATATGGTAATAATTTAAAGGGATTTATTTTTCTTCTTAAAACTTCATTGGAAATATAAAAAACCATTGCTTCATCACGATATTCTTTATTATGCACTGTCATATCATAAATACAATCTTCTCCACCAATAATATTTTCATAGAAAGTCGAAGAGACATATTGATTATTGTCTAATAATCTTGCTAATGTATCTACATCATTGTTATTTAAATACTCATCAATTACTTCTTTTTTTGCGATATTCATACCATCCACCTCGGTTAGTTATTATAATATAAAACCCCAAAAAAGTAAAGGATTAGTCTATTAAACTAATCCTTCTGATTACTTCTTCTTTTCCAAGTAATTTCATTATTTCATATAAATCTGGTGTCATTGATCTTGTTGTAATTGCTACTCTAATAACTGTAGATACATCTGCGACATTGCCTTTAAAATTGTTTGGATTTTCTTTGTATTCTTTCATATTTGATGCATATCCAAGCTCATCACATAATTCTTTTACCTTATTAAACCATGTATCCTTATCATCAGATTCATCATAATACTTATCTAAGTATGTATGACAAATTGTCTTTATTTCTTCTTTATCAGTTATATTACCAAAGTCATAAGTTTTATCTTCTTTATCAAATAGTTCTTTATACATATACCATACTTGGTTTTTAACATCAGAATAATTAACGAAGTCTTTTCTTGGTTTCTTTTGTTCTCTTTCGATATTAAATAAACTTATAGAGAAATCTTTATACTTTTCTAATAATTCTTTAAACTCAGAGTCATATTCTTTTGTCCAATTATATACTTCATTATATACCTCTTCTGCTTTCATACGACTTATGATGTTTCTAGATATATTATCTAGTTTTTCTAAGTCAAAGAATGCCCCAGATGATGACATTTTCTTAGGTGAATACTGAAAATCAGTAAATTCCAAATCAGGATGAGCAGTATGCCACTCTTCATAGTTAGAGTTAATAATAGTCATTAATGCTTCAATTACAGCTTTTGTTGGATATCCTTTTTCTTTGTAATAAGTCATAGTTGCTTCTGGATCTTTTCTTTTGCTTATTTTACGTACACTTTCTCCTTCTTTTTTTATGATTAAAGGAGTATGAACATATTTAGGAGCTTTATATCCAAAAGCTCTAAATAATTCAATATGCTTAGGTACAGATGATAACCATTCTTCTCCTCTCACTACATGAGTTGTTTTCATTAAATAATCATCTACTAAGTGAGCAAAATGATATGTTGGAAGTTTATTACCAGCTTTCATTATAACGAAATCTTCATCATTTTCTGGAAGCTCTAATTTACCTTTAACTAAATCTTCATATTTAAACTTTCTATCAAAATTACCTTCTGATTTAAAACGAATAACAAAACTTTCACCATTCTTTATTTTTTCTGCTTGTTCATCAAGTGTTAGTTTTCTACAGTGTGCCCATTGTCCATAGTATCCTGTTCTAAACTTTCTTGCCTCTTGTTTACTTCTCATTTCATCTAAATCTTCTTTAGAACAAAAACATGGATAAGCTCTACCTATCTCTATTAAGTATTTAATAAAAGTATGATATATTTCTTTTCTTTCACTTTGTACATATGGCCCATAATTTCCTATGATTTCTCCATCATTTTCATATTCATCAGGCATAATATTGTAATGTTTTAGTGTATCAAAAATAAGTTGTTTAGCTTCCTTCACTTCCCTTTCTTGATCTGTATCTTCAATTCTTAAGAAAAATATTCCATCTGAGTTTTTTGCCATCATATAATCAATTAAAGATTGAAAGAAACCTCCTAGATGAAAGAATCCTGTTGGAGAAGGTGCAACTCTTGTTACCTTTGCTCCTTCCTTTATATTTCTTGGCTTATACATTTCATCATAATACGCAATATCATGTTTAACCTCTGGAAAGATTAAATCTGCTAAATCTTTATTTGTCATTTTTATTCCTCCTTTTCAAATAAAAAATCCCCTATCCATAAGGACGAGGATTCGTGGTACCACCTTAATTTATTACTTTTAGTAACCTTAATGCCTTAACGCGGGCAAACGAGATAATCTTTTATCAGATATCTTGCTCCAAAGTTTCTTCAAATAGTATACTTATCTATTTACACCTACCATAGACTCTCTATAAAAGTAATCCTATTTTACTCCTCTTCTTCGTTGCTTTCGCTTATGATTATATCACTATATCAATCATTTCGCAATTATTTTTACAATTTTTATTAAAAGTATGAATTTTACACATCAATAATTAATAAAACATTAATTGTTTAATTTTTATATATACAAATATATAAATTTTAGTTATACAACTATTAAATTTTTTAAATTGCTCGTTTGCATACCATTTCTATCTATGATAATTTACTTATTGAGCATTCATTTAGGGTGTCTACCAAATCCTTATATGGAGGAGGTGTAATTATGCTTAAGAAAGATTTATTAATCTTATTATTATTCATAATTATTTTTATTCTAATCTTAAGATAGGTTCCTATCAGGGGGTTAATTTAAAAAGACACCAGTTCTTATGAACTAGTGTCCACCACAAAATGGTAGACATTCAAATAATGAATGCTCTTTTTCTACCTATTTATATTTTATCATATAATATTTAATTAATGCAAGATTACTTTTATAACTGTTTTACGTAATTCTTAAATTCATCTCCACGAACTTCACATTCTTTATATTGATCCCATGAAGCTGACGCTGGTGATAATAATACTACATCACCAGAAGTGGCAACTTCTACACATTTTGGAAATCCATCCTTTAAATATTCATATATATATGTCGGAATATTTAAAGATTCTCCAAATTCTTTGACTCTTTCTCGACACTGTCCAATTCCAATAATTGCTTTTACATTACTCATATATTCTTTTAATTCATAAAAATCTTGACCACGTTCTAATCCACCAAGTATTAAAACAATTGGATTATCAAAAGAAGATAAAGCAATTTGAGTACATTTAATATTAGTAGCCTCTGTATCATTATAATACTCTACTCCATTTACTTCACCAGAAAACTCTAATCTATGAGCAACACCTGTAAATGTTGAAATTACCTCTTTAATTACTTCATTAGAAATATTTAAGTGTTTTGCTATAGCAATTGCACACATAGCATTTTCTATATTATGAACTCCTTTTATTTTCATAATGGATGTATTTATTATTTCCTCATCTTTATAATAAATTATATTATTATCTAAATATATATCACTTTTTTGCTTACTAGAAAAATATTCTTTATGAGCTTTAATATTTTTAGTTTCTTCTAATACATCATTATTTTCTAAATTTAAAATAGCAACATCTTCTTCTCTTTGATTTTGAAATAATTTAGCTTTAACTTTTTTATAGTACTCAAAAGTTTCAAAGAAATCTATATGAGCTGGGAATAAATTTGTCATAACTGCAATGTCAGGTCTAAATGTTTTCATATTTTCCAATTGTTGACAAGATACTTCCATAACTAAAATATCTTTATTTTTTACTTTATCTACAATACTACATAAAGGATATCCAATATTTCCTACTAGGTATGTTCTATCAGGATATGCTTTTTTTACAATTTCATAAGTTAAAGATGTAGTTGTAGTTTTTCCGTTGGTACCAGTTATACCAATAATAGTAATATCTTTAGGCAAAAGATTATAAGCAACTTCTACTTCATTTATAACTTCTATCCCTAAATCATTAGCTTTTAATACATATGGATGTTTAATAGGAACTCCAGGTGATTTAATTAAATAATCATAATTATTATCTAATACGTCTAAAGATTGATCTCCTAAATGAAACTTTACACCCATTTCTTTTAGTTCATTATACTTATCTTTATCTAATTGTTCTTCTGTTTTTCCATCAACGATTAAAACTTCGTTTTTTCTTTTTATTAATACTTTAGCTGCATCATACCCACTTCTAGCAAAACCAAGTATTAATACTTTTTTATTTTCAAACATAATAACCTCCTATATATTAACATATGTAGTATATGCATTTATTTTTATTAAGTACATACAATTACATTATAGCATATTTATTGCAAAGAAAAAAACCTAATATAGGTTTTATTTAACACTGCCTTGATGAAAATATTCTGGATTCTCTGTAGCTATTTTAACCTTTTTCTTTTGATTAGGTGTACCTTCATTAAAGAAAATAGCATCAACAACTTTATCAAAAGTTTCTTCATCTTTATGATTAAATCTTACTACATTAACTAAACCTGTTTTATCATCAAATGGTGTTTCTAAATATTCCTTAGTTTTAGCAACAAACTGTTCTTCAGTAATCGCTTTATCTGTACAAAAATATACTGCTTCAGTACGAGCATAACTAGAATCTGGTTCCATTACAAGAACAAATAGATCTTCATTTTTGTCATTTTTACCTATTGGGTATAAAAGTGACATATATGAAGTTACATTAACATCAATACTTTTTGCTTTTAATTTCATAATTGGTTCTAAACTTAATAATGCGGCATGTCTTTTAAATATAGACACTTCATCATGATTAGTTGTTGTAGGAGATGTTAAAGTGGATTTACTATGCATTCTTGTCTCAGACTCTTGGGCATTATATGTAATTTCTTCTATACCATTTACTAATTCTTGCTCACGAGATAATTCTTTTTGTTTATCTAATTTAACCTGCTCATCTCTTATTTTTTTTAACATTTCTATAAAGCCATCATTAATTCTTTTTCTATGACTTTCTATTTCATTAAATGGTTTTAAAAACATCGAAGCATTTAAATTGTTTTTTATATATTCATAGTAAACATAATCCATATATCCAGCTTCTTTTAAGAAATCATCTTCCATAACGTGAATAGCTTTTCCCGGAATATTAATATATTCATCACTAATAGCTATTCTTATATTAGATCTTGACATTAATTCTACATATAACTTACCATATCTATCTCTTTTAATATATCCATCATTTCTCATCCATGCTAAATCAGGACCAAATTTTCTTTCTATAATAGACATAGCTGCATTTTTAAAAGAAGAATCAATATCATTTAAATCAAATTTATATTCTTCTAAAGTAATACTATTCTTTTTATAATACTCTCTAATATGATGCATAAAACTACAATTTACCATATTATCACCCCTTGAACATGACAGATTATACCACAAAATACGTTTTTTGTCAATTACAACAAAAAAACTCGTTTAACGAGTTTATTTATAAATGGTGCCGAAAATAGGATTTGAACCTACGACCTACTGATTACGAGACAGTTGCTCTACCAGCTGAGCTATTTCGGCATATGGCTGCCTCAGTTAGATTCGAACTAACGATCATGGAGTCAGAGTCCACTGCCTTACCGCTTGGCTATGAGGCAATATAAAATGTATATAAATATATACATATATATTCTAACAAATATAAAACTTATTATCAATTATTTTTTATTTTAAATCCTGTAAGCAATTTACCAACTTTAAATACTATTTTATCTGCATTTTTAATAGCAATCTTCTTAAATATAGCTTTACCACCTACAGTTAATGCAGAAATGAATGCTGCGATAACAATACTGACTAATGTATTATTATAACCTGTTGTTGTTGATAAACTAATAGCAAGTATAGCACCTATTGATCCTGATATAATTCCACAAATATCCCCGACTATGTCATTACATAAAGATGATATTTTATTACTATTCTTTACTATAAAGATACATTCTTTTGCTCCTTTAATCTTTTTAGAATTTAAAGCATGAAAACTTGATTCTTTTGCTGTGATTGATGCTGTACCTATAATATCAAATAATACACCTAAAGCAATAGTTAATATGAGTATTATAAATAAAACTATATTATTAAAATGTGCTGCCATAGTATTAGAAATAGTACTAAATACTATTGACAAAACAAACGTTAATATAAATACTGTTATAATCCAACTATCTTTTTCTTTTTTCATTTTTTCCTCCTAAAAACAAAAAACTTTAACAAAAGTTAAAGTTACATACTGTATGGTATATTACAAATCAACTTTACGGCTTTGGTCGAGTTGAATTTCTCTTTCTGATACTCTAGATTACTCTAAAAGCACTTTCGTTTTAAATCAGAAAACTAACTGTCGCCAGGATAGTTACTCGATTACCACTTAGTCCGCACTTTAATACTTGCAATATATACACGCTAGAGGCTTTCCCTAACATAAGTGACTATTCTTATATGCTTTTGCATTTGATATTTCATTAATTAAAAATTAAATTCCAACCAAACACTCACATCATGTACGTTATTATATTATTACTAGTGACGTGATAAAAGGAATTATCAGCCGCATGCCGTTGCGGTTATCCTTAAATCTAAAATCCTACTTACACCCCAACTTGGGCAGAAGAAGCATAAGCAAGAAGTGTCATTCGACAATTGGTAGATTTTTAGCCCTACCTTCAAATAGTATAATGACTAGCATAATGCACCACACATGTATGAATTATAGCATATTTTTGAGTATATGTCAACTTGTCAGCTACTCTACTGTAGTTTCCCAAAGCCCATGTTTATTACAATATGCATATAATTTACCAGTATTTACATCATCAAATACACCTGTTGCCTCAATTCCTGGTTCAAAATAAATATATTCTTCACGACTTTCTGTTATGAAACAAATCCACTCTATATAATGATCATCATCCATTACATGGTTAACTTTTACTTCTAATTTGTTTTCTTTTCTTTCATAAGTTGGCACATGTTTTTCAAAGGCTGCATCTGTGCTATTAGGTTTTACTTCTTTCATAACTTCACCACAACAAGTAATACCACAATCATCACATGTACAGTCATTTAAAACTTTTACTAATGCACCACATTTACTACATTTCTTTATAACTAATTCTTTCATCTTTACCTCCTATTATTATTATAATATAAAATAAAGAAAAAAACTACTACTTGTAGTTTTCATTAGCATAAGAAAAATTTGCTACTTCAAAAAAGTTATCTAAATATTCTTTTTTATTGTTTTTATAATTTAAATAATATGCATGTTCCCACATATCTACAGTAAATAGCGGGGTATACCCAAACATATAAGGACTATCTTGATTTGCCGTATTTATGATATCTATACTTTTATCTTTTTTCTCTACTAAAAATGTATATCCTGATCCTTTTATACTTAAAGCCATATTTATAAATTCTTCTTTAAATTTTTCAAAAGAAGAATACTTATTCTTAATAACTTGTAGTAAATCTCCTTTTACTTCTTCTTATCATGAATATCAATACTTTTCCAATATAAATCATGATTTACTACTCCACCTAGATTAAATAATATATCATTTCTATCTTCAATATTAAAGCTTTCCATTTTCTTATATATTTCTTCTGGTGGATAGGAAAAAGAAAAGTTGTTTTTAATAAGTAACTTATTTAAATTGTTTAAGTAGTTTCTTTCATGTTTATTATGATGTAATCCTAATATATGTGTATCAATATAAGGCTCTAAATCTTGATATAAAAAAGGTAATGGTTTTAATGTATACATAAATTCCTCCTATATATAATACGTATATAATTATACTTATTCACACCATTCCATAATTTTATTTAACTTTTTTCTAGGTGCTTGTTTTGGGGTTTCATTTGCATATCCAATTGCTAAGGTACAGTTTAATTCTAAATTATCATGATTAAGCATTTTAGCTACTTCTTCTGATACATATACTGTATCTCTTATCCAAAGTGTTCCAAGTCCTAAATCAACTGCTCTTAAACACATATTTTCAACACATCCTCCTATTGATAGATTATCTCCCTCTGTCCAGATGCTATCTTTTTCCTTAAATATACAAACTAATACTGGTGCTTGCTTAATAACGTATGCTGTAGATTCTACACTACTAGGGGCTTTAATTCTCTTATCTTCTTCTCTTTCATCATTATTCTTTGTATAATTTATCATTAAATCTGCGACTTGATCTTTTATTTTATTTTTCAAAACTACAAAATACCATGGTTGCCTGTTTTTGGCAGATGGAGCAAATCTTCCACAATTCAATATGTCCTCTATTATTTCATGAGTTACATCTGTTTCTTTAAAATTTCTAATACTTCTTCTATTTTCTATACTTTCTTTTAATTCCATTTTTATTTATTCCTTTCTACCAACCAATAAGATCTCCTGAAGTCCAATGAGAAAAACTAGTTTTTTCCTCTTTTTTCAGTTTTTTAACATATTTACTATCATTATAATTTTCTACATATTCATTCCACATATCAATAGCATCATCAAAATTTGCATTATGATAATAATTACTTCTATTTAAAACAACATAATTATATTTAATAAAATCTTCAAACTCTGAATTATAACAATAAGTTTCACTATTAAAATTCGAATCTTCACCTTCTAATATTAAATATATATCTATGTAACTTAGATTATCATGTAATATGCTATTACGATCAATTGATGACAAACTTTTATAATCATTTAGTTTCTCATATTTTCTTTTCCAAAGATTAACTTTTCTTTTGCTTATCAATTCTAACTTATATTTTCTTAACAATTCAATTACACTTCTTCTATTTTTAGGGTTTGATGAATTATAAGATAATAAAAAATCAATTGCATCATCTTCATCCATACTATTTGCTATACCAATAATAGAATCTGTTAATATATCGTTCACTTCTTTCTTATTTTCTTCAAACATAAATATCATCTCCTACAATCTCACTGTTTTATATAATGTATTTTTATTTCTATATTTCCTTTGCCATCTATATATTCTAATTCATAGTCATAATACATATTATTACAATCAATATCTTTTTCATATATCATCCTTAAATTTGCTTCTTTTCCCTTGAAGCTCTTCCATTCTTTTAATTCCGGTAACTCTACCTCTAAATACTTAACTTTATATTTTGTTCTCTTAAAATCAATTTGTTTTAATTTTTCTAAAGTATCTTCATCATCAATTACACCTAAAAGATAATCAAAATATAAATAATCTTCTGACCAATTCATACCCAAACCAATTAAATTAGTATAACCAATATGCTTAGAAACAAAGTTCCAATACGCTCCTAAATAGGATTCTTGTTCCCAATCTATACAGCGTACTCTTATTTTATATCCTTTAAATATCATATTTCTTTACTACACTCTTTTACAAATGCCTCAAAGATTGGATTCATACTTTCCATTAGTTCTAGATGCCATTTTATTCCCATTACAAATCTTTTGTTTTCAAGTTCAAATGCCTCTACTGTATTATCAATTGAACAAGTTGCAACTACTTTATACTTTTTTATTTCTTTTTCTGTTGTAATACATGTATGAATACTATTTACAATTAACTTTTCTTTTTTCATTATCTTAAATAGTTTTGAGTTTTTTTCTATATTAACCTCGTGTGCTATTCTTTTTCCGAATTGATTATGAAAAGTACTTCCATCAATATGCACTTTGCCACCTATTGCTCGAACTAAATTATTAAATCCTGAACAAATTCCTATAATAGGAATATCTTTTTCTATACAAATCTTAGCTATTTCTTCTTCATACTGATTACTTACTAATCCACCTTCTAAAATAACTCCATCTAATTTTTCAATTATTGCTTCTAAATCATTTTTTTCTTCTTTTGATAATTTATAAGAATCTACTTCTTCATCTAATTTGAAATGAATATTTCTATCTGTTGGTAAAAGTCCTACTACTAAAGCATTATTTTTTATTAAAACATATCTAATATCATCTACTATATCTAAATAATGCCACATATCACATTCCATATATGGTTTACTAACAATACCAATTATTGGTTTTTTCATTTTCTCACCTCAACAATATGTTATAAAATTATCAAAAAAAAAGATAAACAAATCTCGTTTTAGTTTTGTTTATCTTTTAATTTAAAATATATAAAACAATTATTTTTTTCATAAAACTCTATTTCTGGCTCATCATCTATTTCATAATTAGTTGATTTTAACCATCTATCATATACAAAATCATATACTTTTACAATATCATTTTGTTCTTCTGATCCTACTTCAAACACAACATATTTTCCTTTTTTTATTATTATTTTTTCTGTATCTTTTAATTCTAGACTACTTCCAACATAGTATTCAAATAATTCATTTTCATAGATAGATATACCATACATTCCTGCTTCATCAAGTTTTTTCCTTATACCGTTCTTACGTATCTTTTGATATAACTTTCTAATTTTATATAACAAGTCATCATGATTTTTATCACATACTTTATAACAATATATTTTTATATCATCTATATCTTTAATTTCATAATGATATTCATCATCATTATTATCTTCATTTTTGAACTTGTAAATAGGAAATAATTTATAAGAATTATTACTTTTTCTACACTCGGTTGGGCTCATATTAAAATATTTTTTAAAGGCTCTAGCAAAAGATATTGATGAATCATATCCATATTTTATAGCAACATCAATTACTTTTATATCTGTTGTCTTTAACTCCTCAAATGCTTTTGATAATCTTCTTCTACGAATATACTCCGAAAGTGAATAATTAGTTAAAAACATAAAGATTCTTTGTAAAGTATATTCAGACACTCCAACTATTCTCGCTAATTTTTTATAAGAAATTTCTTCTGTTAAATTCTCTTCTATATAATCAATTGCTTCATTTAATAAATCATAATTCATACATATAACTTCCTTTTATCTTACTTTTACAAATTCTCCTTTTGAATCTTCAATTAATTCATTTACTTCTATATCAAGATCTTTTGTAGGTAAAACTGGTAATTTTATAAAATATCCATCAATCATAGAATATACCTCTTTTAAATTATCATCTAATTTCTTATAAGAAAGTTTAGATTTTCTTTGTAGTGAGTATCCATTATATAATTCTTGTTCAAACATTTTAGCACAATTACTCTCTGCAGTAACAATAATATTTTCATTTTGACATTTTATCAATGAATAATTAGAGTAACGAATCAAAAAATCTGTAGCCACTTCTCCAAACTTCATTGCCTTAGTTTTTGCACTTTCTATATCACTAAAAATTGGGATTTTACTGAATGCTTTATCTGCGAAATCACTTTCTAAAACAACTGTTGCGACTGGATCATTTAAATCAAAATGAATCCACTGATATTCTGGATGATACTCTATCATATACATTAAAAACTTATGAGCAATAGTAGGATCTTTTTTTATTTCTTCTTTATATAAAATATTTATAAATAACCATTCGTGTGGCAAATATGATTGTTTGTTATTTTGAGCAATATGAGAAATATCATGATAAATGACTTTTTTATTCTCACTATAGTCAGTATATAATCCTGAGTTATCATATAGTTCCATACTATCGTCTCTCTTTCTTATTCCATATTATAATGCTTTTTATATTAAAACACAATAAAAAAAGTGATAGTATATATCGCTTTAATTTCTACCAATGATGGACATCAGAACAATCCCAATTTTTAAAATTTTTGCTTAGGCCTAATCTTTTAGCCCTACTTATTTGTCTTTCTTCTGTTACCGGTTTATATCTCATATTATCTAGAGCAATTTCAAAGTATACAGTTGTCGTATCATCATCAATATCAGGATGTGCTTCTTTTATTTTTTTATATATCGCTGTTGCTAATTCTAGATTACATGGTGTAGTTATATCAGGCTCTGCTATATTTAAAAATATATTATTATCATATAATTCTTTTAAATAATTATACATTATTTGCTGATCAGTTGATAAATCATTTATATCATAACCTTGTTCTATAACTTTACTCAAAATACTAGTATCCAAGCCACACTTTATACAACCACAAGAAGGATAAACTCTGCCTTCATAACTATCGTGATTTATGTTATGACGAACAAATATATGATCACAATTTTCATATTTTTCCATTTGTAATTGTTCATATAATTCGTTTTGTTTTTCCTCTAAATTAGCATTTCGTCTTTTTAATTTATTGTACTTTTGAATTATTATAATTTTATGCATTTCATTAATTTCATCTAAAATTTTTTCTCTTTCTTTTAATAGCTCAAAATATTTTTTTTCTAATTCAGTCATATTAACCTTCCTCCCCCCAAAAAAAATATGGTGCGGGAGATGGGAGTTGAACCCACACGACTTTCATCAAAGGTGTTTGAGACCTTCGCGTCTACCATTCCGCCACTCCCGCATGTATTTACATTATACCATTAACTATAAAAAAAGAAAAGTTAAATTTCTTCCTTTTCTTCTCTCTCTTGATACTTTGACAAATATAAATCTATTTCTTCATCATTTTGACCTTTGATTGTAATATCTTTCATTTCTGGAAGCTCCTCTATTGTTGAAAGTCCAAAATAATCTAAGAATTCTCTTGTAACTTCATATAGTATTGGTCTACCTGGAAGATCACTTCTACCACTTTCTTTAACTAATCCTTTTGCAACTAACTTCCTTATCATTTGACCGCTATAAACTCCTCTTATCTCATCAACCTGACCTCTAGTTATTTTTGGATTATATGCGATAATTGCAAGTGTCTCTAATGCTGATTGACTTAACATATTAGTAGAAGGTGCTTCTACTAATTTTTTATAATATTCTCTATGCTCTTTTTTTGTTGTTAATTTGAAAGTATCACCTAAAAATTTTATTTGAATACCTCTATCATCCTTAGAATACTTATCTCTAAGCGATGTTAAAGCTACTTTAATATCTTCTTCAGAAAACTCAGTTACTTCTTCTAATTGTTCTAAAGTTAAACCTTCATCACCTACTACAAATAATAAACCTTCAATAATTGCTTCTATCATTCTATTACCTCACATACTATATTATCAAAATTCTTTTCTTGTTTTATTAATAATTCACGCTTTTTAGCCATCTCAAGTATTGTTAAAAAAGTAACTACAATATATTCCTTTGTAACTTCTTCAAATAAATCAAAAAAGTCTACTTTCTTCTTTTGTTTTAAAATATTCTTTATTTCCCTACTTCTCTTTTCTACTGATATTTCCCTAGTAGTAACATTAGTTTTTAATGGCTTATCAAACTCTTTTCTTTGTAATAATTTTTGAAAAGCTTCCATTAAATCATCCAATGATAAATCACTATTAATTACTACCCCATCCTCTTGATACTCACGCAAACTCTCAGGTAATTTCGTATGAATATCTTTTCTTTTTGTTTCTAATTCTTTAAATTCTTTAGTTAAATCTTTATATTTTTGATATTCTACTAATCTTTGAATTAAAGCTTCTCTAGGATCAATTTCCTCTTCTTCATTTTCTTCTTGCTTAGAATTTGGAAGTAATAACTTAGATTTTAACTCGATAAGTTCTGATGCCATAACTAAATAACTACTAGCAATATCTAGATTCATTTCTTTCATTGCCTCAATATAATTTAAATATTGTTCAATAATTTCTTCTATTTTTACTTCCCATATATCTACCTTTGCTTCTTTAATTAAATGAAGAAGTAGATCAAGGGGCCCTTCAAACTCATTTATTTTTACTTTATATTCCATATTTAACACCATTTTAATTATACAAAATTATTTAATATTTGACAAATAGTTCTTGAAGATAACATTTTTTTTATTTATAATTAACTTATGAAAAGATTTAATATGATTGAAGAAAACTTTATATGTGAACATTGTGGTAAAGAAGTTAGTACTTTAGGATATACTGCTAGAGACCATTGCCCTTATTGCTTATATTCAAAACATGTAGATATATTACCTGGAGATAGAAAAAACGAATGTAAGGGATTATTAAGACCTATCGGTATTGAAAAATATAAAGATACATTTAAGATTTTATATCAATGTGAACAATGTAGAATTAAGCATAAAAATATTATGGCAAATGATGATGATATGAGCAAAATAATAGAGTTATCTAATATAGATAGATAACTCTTTTTTTAATCCTTTGCTTTAAAGAACAAAGAAAATATAAACGTAAAGATTATTGCCGCAGTAATTCCTGAAGCAGTTAAATTAAACATACCTGTAAGTAAGCCTATAAAACCATATTTTTCTGCTTGAGCAAGTGCTCCATGTATGAGTAAATGTCCAAAACTAGTAATAGGTACCATAGCTCCTCCACCAACATATAAAACTATTTTATCATATATATTAAATATATCTAAGAATGCTCCTACACATACAAATAAACTTGTTATATGCCCTGCGGTAAGTTTTGTGTTATCTAATATTATCTGTCCCAACAAGCAAACAAAACCTGCGAATAAGAATGAATATAAATATATCATTTTACCATCTCCAAACTAATAGCATGAGCAGTAGCTAAAATATTTTGTTTTTGATAAACCATTGTAGGTGAAAACAAAGCTCCTGTAGCTACCAAAAGAACTCGTTTTAGTTTCCCCTCTTCCATCTTTTTTAATATATAACTATAATTTACTAAAGCACTACAAACAGGTCCTGACCCACCAGCTAAAACTTCCTTTTGTTCTTCTAAATCATAAAGCATAGTACCACAATCATCATAATTCTTATATATATCCATCTTATATTCTCCTTGCATATAATCTACTAATATTTTTTTACCATATTGTCCTAAATCACCTGTCAATATTAAATCATAATAATCAGGATTTCTTTTCAAATCACTTAAATGTCTATAAATTGTATCAGCTGCTGCTGGGGCCATAACTGCTCCCATATTAAAAGGATCTTTAACACCCATATCTATTATTTTACCAATAGTAGAACTTTCTACTCTTATATTGCTTTTTTCTCTTGATAGTAAAGCACTTGCTCCACCAGTCGATGTAAATGTCGCAGTTGATGGTTTAGGCGCCCCATACTCTGTAGGATTTCTAAATTGTTTTTCCGATGACATATTGTGTGAACTTACTGAAGTAATACAATTATCTATTTGTTTTGCCTCTATGAAGTTAGATGCTATAATCATTCCCTCAATACTCGTAGAACATGCACCATAAATTCCTAAGAATGGTAAGTTATATTTTTCAAGTCCATAACTGGATGAAGTTATTTGATTAAGTAAATCTCCAGAAATAAGTAAATCTATATTGTTTTTTTGTTTATTTGCTTTATCAAGAAGTATATCAACACTTTCTTCTAATAATTTTGCTTCTGCTTGTTCCCAAGATTTTTCTCCATTATACAAATCGTTGTAACTTTTATCAAAAAAACTTCCAAGTGGTCCTTTTTTTTCATAAGGACCTGCTACTGTTGCTGTATTATTTATATATACATTATTATATTTAAATGTCATATTAACCTCCCATTATTAAAAATCTTATCATACCAAATATCCAAGCTGATACTACACCATATAGAATAACAGATCCAGATAGTTTAAAAATATTACTTCCTATTCCAAATATTGGACCTTCTGTTTTATATTCCATACCAGAACTCATCATTGAATGAGCAAATCCTGTTATAGGAATAATAAGTCCGCATCTACAGAAAGTAACCCATTTGTCAAAAAAGCCTAATGCCGTAAACAAACAAGCAAAGAATATTAAAGTAACTGTTCCAAATATAGCAGCATCAGAAGCTGAAATATGCAAAAAATAAGAATATATATCAATTAACCCTTGTTCTATTACACCAACAATTCCTCCTGTTATAAAAGCAATAATACCATTTTTTATACGTTGTTCTTTCGGTTTATGCCTATCTACCAATTCGTTATAATCTTTTATTCTCACACTATCACCGTCCTAAAACTATTATGGTAATAATTAGTAATTTTTATACAAAAGAAAAAACTACTTTACGTAGTTCTGCATATTTGTACTCATTGATAGTTTTTTTGTTTTTGCTTTAAGTCCAGCTTTTTTAGCAGTAACACTTTCAAGTTTTTCTCTAAGCATTGCTTCTTCATTATCACAATCGTTTAATAATAATTCTGTTTCTATTGGTTCCCATAAAGTAAGTAATTCTTCTTTTCTAAGATAAGTTATATCTTTATAATCTATATTATGAGCTTCTAGGCAACTAGTAAAATCACTTTTACCTTTAGAACGACCATATGGTTCATAAAGTGTTGCAATAGGTTCATCAGTAAAAACATCACAACGTTGTATTCTAGCAGCAGTATGACTAAATGCTCCACATGTAAGATCTATTCCATAACATAAATGATTGTTTACTATTCTCAAGTATCTAATATCATGAAACTCCTCACTTTTTTCTTTAGCAATTTTTACCTCTAAATCTGTTAATTCTTTATATGAAAGCTTACTTAAATCAATTTTTTCCATAGTATATACCTCCTTGACTACCTATTATATATATAAACTTTTTAAAAGTAAAGAAAAAAGATATTTTAATTATCAAAAATTTCTAAATCTTCATTTTTATACTTTTTATAGTTTCTTTTTTCTTTCTATTGTTTATTTTAGATTCTTTTACAGGATAAAAACTTTTTACTTTTAATTCTTTACCATCATCAACTCTGACTGCGACTAAAATATATTCGTTTAATCTTTTATAATATTCTAATCCTTTCTTATTTTTATCATAAAACACATAATCTGGTTTTCTTATTATTATACTTAACATTCTAACTGTATAATAGTAATCCTTTTTCCTTTTATATTGATGTAAATGTCTAGTTTTAGCATGAATAATAGCACTATCATATATTACTATCTTTTTATCCTTATGAGATTGAATATCCCACTTTTTTATAATTTCATCACTAATAATACCTAATACTTTCTTCATTTATCACTTCCTTTAGAATTAAAAAAAGCTTATACATAGAGTATAAACTTTTAATATTTGCAATAAGCCATGCATCACTTTGGCATCTCATCAGATATATTCATATCCTACACTTAAGACTTTATGTCCGCGATAGTCGATGTCTTTCTATCCTTTACTGCTATAATATATTATGCAACTAAATATAATCACACATGCATTAGTATTGTACTATTATTTTTATATAAAGTCAATTCAAAACATTTATTTATACTTTTTATGTTGATATATCATAAGTTAATCCTTTTTTTAATTTTTGTAATATTTTTGTTTCTTTTCTAGAAACTTGCACTTGTGAAAGTCCAAGTTTGTTTGATGTCTCACTTTGAGTTAAATCATTAAAGTATCTTTCTTCTACAAGTTTCTTTTCTTCATCTGTTAAATTACTTAGTTCTGTTTTTAAGTCTTGTATATCTTCATTATAAGCTTTTTCTTCTGTAAATACCTTATTATATAATAGTTCTTCATCATCATCATTTTCATAATTTAAACTCATAATAAACTGATTAGCTTCCTCAACTTCCATTAACTTTTTTTCATCTATCTCTAAAAACAATGATAATTCCGCTGTTGTTGGAGCACGCATTAATCTTTGAGATAATACTTCTTTTGCTTTATCTATTGATTGGTTTAGTTTTATATATTCACGAGATATTTTGATATTCTTATCTTCTCTAACAAACTTTTTAACTTCACCTAATATAGAAAAATAGGCATATGTTGAAAATTTAACGTTTGCATTTTCATCAAAGTTTTCATGAGCTTTTAATAATCCTAGTATACCTGCCTGATATAAATCATCTTTATCATAAAATGAAGTATATTTTTTTATTACTGAATATATTAATTTTTCATAAACTAAAATATCGTCATTAGTCATAATATCACCCTTTTATATATTTATAATATTAAATGCTTGTAATTCATTGTCGCTTTTACTTAAGTTTTTAAAATATTTTTGTTTTATATTAGAATTATTATTTATTCCACATATTACAACTTTACCATCTACTTTAGCAATATATCTATATTCATTCATAATTAACTCAATACCAGTATTATCAATGCTTTCTAAATTACTTAAGTTAATTACTAAATATTTTAATCCTTTACTTTCAACTAAGTTTGTTACTTCATTTTTAAAATATTTAGAAGTATTTTTATCTAGATTACCAAACAACCTAATAAATAATATACCTCTTCTTACTTCCATATTTATATCTAACAAAATATCACCTCGTTAATAAAATATAGAACAATTTTTATTTTTTTTATACACTTTCGACAAAGCATATCATTTTTTTCTCTAAATTTTTAAGACCCTCTTAATAATCATAATTAATGATAATGACATTACAGAAAAAACATCATTATTTTTATGTTCTTTATCTTTTTTTGCTTCTTGTTTATTGCCCTTAATAACACTTTCTTCAGTATCTATAGATATTTTTTCTAATTCTTTAATACGACTATTATTATTAATTCTATAACTTTCCATCATTTCTTCCAAATCTAAAGTAATATAAATAGAAACTACAAAATCATTATATGAATAAGTTATTTTATATAACCCATTTTTATTTATATTAATACTATCCTTTATCTTAATTTTACTTTTTTCTATATTGGTATCATTAATTACATCATATAAATTATAATCCCTTGATTTAATAACATAATTATCTTTAAAATTAATCATATATCTGTTCTTTACCTTATAATAAACTCTATATTTATTTTCATCTTTTATATATCCATCTTTTTCTACATAATAATCATCTAAATAATATCTTTCTTCCTTATAATACTTATATTTTATATCTTTATATGAGTATAAGCTATATGAATCTATTAATTGTAATGACGGATCATCTATTTTCTCTTCTTTTGTAATAACGTTTTCATCATAATAAATATCTTTTAAATAATCCTTTAATAAAATATTTAATTTATAGCCATTATCCTCATTATTATATATATTAGCATTCATAATAATATCAATATAATTTTTTAATTTATTCTTATTATTATCTAAAATATCTACACTAAAACTAGTATTATCAGTACCATAATTATCTGTTAAATATATTTCTATATTTATATTTTCTATATCATAATTATCTTTTAAATCTATAGTAAAATCCTGGCTTTTTGTTACTTCCATAAAACCATTATTTAAAAAATTATCACTTATTTTTTCTTTATTTAAACAGTTTCTACAAATAAGTTCATAATCTATTTTTTCTTTATTATTAAAAATTTTTATCTCTAAAAATCTTAGTATATCTCTTGAACCATTGATATTATTAAAATTTAAATATCTTATTGGTAATCTATTTGCATATTCATATATAGTTTTAGTTTGTATAACTCTCCCTTTTTTTTCTTCTGGTTTTTCTTTACTCCATGAAGAGTATTCAGTTTCTATTGATTCTCCACTTTTATATGGATATTCATCTATATTCTCATCTTCAATATAGTATTTATCACTGTAAATATTTTCTTTTCTATAAAATTTATATCTATATTCTTCTTCATAATTAATATTTGGTTTCGAAGATAAATATCTAATTCTTTCATTTCCATAATATGTAGCAGCATTAACCATATTTGGAATTATTATATTTAATATGATAAATAAACTAATTAATTTTTTCATATTCCTCCTTATAATACTCCCCTTTTATTCCTAAATATTTTAAATCATAAACATCACATCCTTTACTTTCATATTCATATATATTAATTCTCTAATAATTAAGAATTCCCAATTTTTTTCTGTTAATAAAAATATATTGACATAATAATAAAAACATGTTAAATTATATGTGAATTTAAAGAGAAAGGAGTGGGAAAATGAAGACAAGATTAAAAATATTTTTTAATAATCATTTTTTAGTAGTTGATAAGAATAAGAAGGAAATCTTACTTTGTTTTCCTACTTTTTCGTAAAGAAAACTTTTCAACTACTATATAGTAGTTTTTTTTAGGAGGTAATATATGAAAAAATTAAAAGAATATTTACCTCTATGGGATCTTATAAAAAAAGATAAAATTAAGTTGTTATTTGCCTCAATAATAATTTTCATTGCTGGATTAAGTAGTATCTTTACAGGGTATTTAAATGGTGCGGCAATAGAAGCAGTAACTAATAATTCTATAAAAAATGCCATAACATATTTAGGAATTTATTTCTTCATAGAATTGTTTGTTGAAGGATATTTATACTTATTAGGTCACAAAATGTTATTAAAAGTAGAAAGCAAACTAACTAGAACTATTAGTTTTGAAGCATATAAAAAATCACTAAATCTTCCTGCGGTGGCATATGAAAAATATTCATCTGGTGAAATTATAAACAGGATTACTAGTGATGCAGAAACATTAAGTTTTACTTTTAAACAATTACTTGAAATGGTAGCTCACCTAATTAGTACAATCATAATATTTATATATATTTTATTTAACTCAATTATTATAAGCTTATATATTTTATTATTTATGTTAGTTCTAATAATTGTAGTAAAAAAATATACACCTATTATGAAAAAAGTTAATAAAGAAAGAAAAAAAGGTCAAGATAGGTTTGTAGCAATAACAACAGAATCCATAAGAGGTATAAGAGAAATAAAAACATTAGGAATTAAACATAATCTAATAAAAGACGTAAGAGATATTATAAAATACTTATTAAATAAGTCATATAAAGAAGTAGATGTTGATAATAAATTTAGAATAATTACTAAAACTTTAAGAGCCACTATGGAAGTTGGTACATTTATACTTTGTGCCATATTAGTTTATTATCAACAAATATCTCTAACATTCTTTATAGCAATGACATACTATATATATAGATTTATGTATTTAATTGATTCTATTGAAGGGTTAACACAAACATATCAGAGAGTATCAGTTGCCTTAGGTAGAGTTAATGAAATACTACAAAATAGATTATATAATGATGTTAAATTTGGTAATAAAAAACTTGTTAATCCAAAAGGAATTATTGAGTTTAAAAATGTATCATTTGCTTATCCAAAAGAAAAGCAAACACTTAATGATTTTAGCTTATCTATAGAGAGTAATAAAAAAATTGCTATTGTAGGTAAATCAGGTCAAGGAAAATCAACTTTATTTAATTTAATTACTAGAATATTTGATGCTAAAAAAGGTAAAATTACTATTGATGGTATTAATATTAAAGAAATATGTGAAGATGATTTAAGAAAAGAAGTATCTATTATTAGGCAAGAACCATTTATTTTTAATAGATCAATCAAAGATAATTTTAAACTTATAAATCCAAAATTAACATTAGAACAAATAAGAAAATATACAAAGATGGCTTACTTAGATGATTATATAATGTCCCTACCAAAAGGTTATGATACCCTTCTTGGTGAAGGAGGAGTCAATCTTTCTGGAGGACAAAAACAAAGACTTTCTATTGCAAGAACTCTTGCTAAAGAAAGTAAAATAATTTTATTTGATGAAGCAACAAGTGCCTTAGATAATGAATCACAAGAATATATCAAAAAATCAATTGATAATTTAATAAAGGATCATACTGTAGTAATTGTAGCTCACAGACTTTCAACTATCATAGATGCAGATATTATTCATGTTGTAGATCAAGGAAAAATAGTTGCTAGTGGTAAACATGAAGAATTATTAAAAAATAGTAAAATCTATAAAAATTTATACGAAACTGAATCTTTAAATTCAAAAGAGATCTAAATAGATCTCTTTTTATATACTCGCAGTTAATACTTCCATAATATTCCTTATATATAATCCAAGTATATTAATTTTATCTAAATCTTCACTAACCGTTACTAATGATTTAGTAATAATATTATTATTTTTATCTTTTAATAGTACCCTCCCTACAGTATCACCTTTTTTTATAGGAAGTTTTATATCATCTAGTCTTAATTCAGTACTATACTTAATATCTTTATCAGTCTTTTTCTTAAATAAAGATATATCATCTTTTAAAATAATATCAACTTTATCTTTTACTGATTTATCTAAAGTTAATGTATCTATTTTTGTCTTAGCCTTTTTAATAACATTAACTTCATACAGATCAAACCCATAATCCAATAAACCCATAGTCTCAGCATTTCTAACTTTACTATTTTCTTCTCCTAATACTATAGCAATTAATCTCATATTATTTCTATTTGCAGTTGCTGCTAAACAATAACCTGCGGCATCAGTATGTCCCGTTTTCAATCCATCAGCGCCATTATATTGCTTTATTAATTTGTTTGTATTAACTAACCAAAATTTATTATCAGTATCCTTTCTTAAATAATCTTCATAAATAGAGGAAAATTCTAATATTTCTTTATGAGATAATAATTCTCTAGCTATTATTGATAAATCTCTAGCTGTAGAATAATGATTATCTATATCCAATCCTGTTGCATTAGAAAAATGTGTGTTTTTAAGACCCAAATCTTTTACTTTTTTATTCATTAATTTTACAAATTCATTCTCACTACCAGCAATTGTCTCAGCTAAAGCAACAGTTGCATCATTGGCACTTGCTACTGACACACCTTTAAATAAATCTTTTACACTCATTTTTTCATTTGGTTGTAAATATATTTGTGATCCTCCAAATGAAGCAGCGTTTTCTGATACAGTTACTATATCATCCCATTTTAATTTGCTATTCTCAATATTTTCTAATATTATTATTTGAGCAACCATTTTAGTAAGAGATGCAACTGCAACTTTTTTATCAGGATTTTTTTCAAAAATAACAGTATTTGTTTTATTATCTATAAGTATCCCACTTTTTGCATTAACAATTAAATTAGCATCATTTGTTTGAGCACTTACAAATAATGGCATAAATATAGATAAACAAAGCATTATAATAATAAATCTTTTCATATTTCCACCTCTATTAACTATTATGTAATATAGAATAAATTTATTAAAAAGGATGATTAAATATGAAAAAATTAATTATTATTATATTAACAATTGTTATTATTTTGACTACTTATATAGCTAGTTTTAATAAAGATAAAGGTAAAGATAATAGATATATATTAGATATTAAAAAGAATTATAAATACTATAAAGAAGAAAACAAAAATAGATATATAAAATATAAGCAATCACATTATAATTTAAAAGATGAAGATATTATTACTAGAGTTAATTTAAATCTAGATAAGGATTTTTATACTAATACAAGACCTAGTAAATATTTAAATAGTAGTTACATTCTAATAAATAAATACTTATTTTTAGAAAAAAATTATGTCCCAGCTGATTTAAAAAAAATTGATATATGTACAAAAGGAAATATTTATTTAGTAAATGAAGCATTAATAGAGTTTCAAAAAATGTGCATTGATATGAAAAAAGAAAACTTAAGTATTAGAGCAATATCTGCATATAGAGATTATAATTATCAACTTAATTTATATAATAAATATTTAGTTCATGATAGTAAAAAAAATGTTGATACATATTCAGCTCGTCCAGGATTTTCAGAACATCAAAGTGGATTAGTCATTGATATTGATAATACTATTACTAACTTTGATGATTTTGAATCAACTGATGAATTTATATGGATGCGTGATAATGCATATAAATATGGATATATATTAAGATACCCAAAAGGAAAAGAAAATATAACTGGATATCAATACGAAGCTTGGCACTATAGATATGTTGGTAAAAAAATAGCTACATACATAAAAAAACATAATATCACTTTCGATGAATATTATGTTAGATTTATTGATTATTAACTTCTTCTAATAACTTTTTATTTTTTTCATATTGATTAGCATTTAATGCCATTCCAATTACAAAAACATACGCTAATAAATATATCCATAACATTAAGATTAAAATATTAGCAACACTACCATAGAATAAATCATATTTATTAAATACCCCAATATAGATTGAATATACTTCTGTTGCTAATATCCATATAATTGTTGTAAAGATTGATCCTTTAGTAGTTGTATGACTACCTATATTTTTATCTGGGGCCATAGTATATAGTAACTTTATACTTATAAATATGAATATTAATGAAATTGGATATTTTAAAATACTATATATTATCTTTATTAAATTACTATCAGCAGATGTATTTAAAGCATCGCTTAATAAGTCTATAATAAAATCACCAAAAATTGGAACAATAATCAAAAACATTAATAGAAATACTAGGATAATTGTCATAAGAAGTGCCTTTATTCTTCTTGATAAATAATCCTTGTTTGGAAGTTTATATATTGAATTAGAAGCTACAATCATTGAATGTGTACCATTACTAGCAAGTAAGAAAGCTGAAAAATAGAATATCGCCATATTGGTACCAACGCTTTTTCCAACTGTTAATAAATCTATTGCTTCTTTAACTGCATCAGGTATAGTTATAGCAAATAAGTTTTCTAAAGTTAATAAAGACATATCAAACGATGAAGCAATAGCTCCTATTAAAGCAATTAAAGGAATTAAAGACAGAAGAAAAAAGAATGATAATTGTCCTGGCAATACCTTCATTTCTGGTTTTTGAATAATCTTATATATGGATTTTAACATTCTTTTAGTTCTTTTTTTCATATACTCCCCTACTTATAATCTTCTTTTTTATTTTTCATTTCTAAAGTTGCTTCTGAAATAGCATCATCTATAGTTTTAATATCATCTTTAATCATACTATATCCTATAGAAGCACCAAACCCATATGGTAATTTTTTCAATTCTTTAGATAACTTCTTAGTATAGTTTTCTATTTGTGACTCACTATACCCAATAGTATAAATTAAGAACTCATTACCATTTGTTCTAACAATTTCACTATTCTCAAGTTGAGTATTAACAAGTGTAGATGCTGCTTTTATTATTAATTCATCACCTGCATCATAACCATGATTATCATTAACATATTGCACGTTATTTAAATCAATCATAATAATTGATTGAGGTAATACTTTACAATCATCCCATTTATTAATATTTAAATTTAGATAATTTCTATTTTTTAGTGCTGTTAGCATATCAGTATATTTAACTCTTTCTTCTTTTTTAACTTGTTTTACTTTACGTTTGTTTTTACCATAAGCAATTACACCTATAACTACAAATAATAATACAAGTAAACATATAAATACAGTTATTAATACTTTAGAGAAAGATGAAGTATCAAATTTATGCTCTGTTAAACTAATTAATCCACTATTTCTATATTTATAATATGAGTTAGTATTGATTATATAATTAAATAATTTATAGAACGTCTCATTATCATTATTAACTTTAAAATTATATTCACTAGTAATAACATCAGTATATAAAACTTCATACTTTTTAAATGTTGTGTTTTTATAATATGAATATAATTCTTTATCTATTGCAATCATACTTGATGATTTTTTATCAACTAGGTCTTTTATTTTGTCAACTGTTGTTATATTAGCTCTACTATTTTTTTCAAAATATTTTGTAATTAGTGAAGATTTTAACATTTTCACTTCTTCATTCTTAATACTCTCGAAAGAAGTTACAATATGATCATCTTTAACTTTTCCTAATACTACATAACTCTCAATAAAAGGAGATACAGTAGAAGAATAATTAACATTACTAATACCATAATAATCAAAATATACATCTACTTTTCCCTTACTAATAGCATCTTTAAGTTCATCAATATTTTTATATTTCTTATATTTAAATTCAATATCCGATAGTCTACTAATCCTATCGATGTATTCCATGGCTATACCTTTTACTTTTTTACCCTTTGTAACCTCATATGGAGGGTTTTCAATATATCCATATACATATGATTTAGATATTAATTCTGTTTTTACTTTATCAGAAACATCATTCTTATCTAAATAATAATTAAGAAGTTCTGTATTATAATCAGTTACAAATTTATTATCTTTCCATTTTGTAAAATGTTTTTTTATAATACTGTTTAATATTTTATTATTATTAGATAAAGTTAATACAGCTTTCTTTGATAAATCTGTAAAATAATAATTAACGTAATATTTATCAGATGAAATTATTTTTTCTAAATATCGCATATATGGTACAACAATCATATCTACTTTAGTATTATCTAATCCTTTATATAAAGAGCTTACATCATCATAAGAAACATATGTTAAATTAGCACTACTTTTTAAATAATACCCAACTTCAGACATATCATCATCTAAAACACCAACTTTTAAATTGTTAATATCTGACTCCTTAGCTATTGTCATAGGACTAGTAGATATTGCTACATAGCTATCAGTAAATAATAATAAATCGTTTTTACCTAATTCTTCATCATTATTTAAAATATGAATACTATAATCACTAGATGTTTTCTCAGTATCTAATAATGGCACTTTATTAAACGCTAGACCTGTTGTATTTTCTAAATTATTTATATAATTAAAAAATACACCTGTACCATCCATGCCATAAACTGGATAATTATTAACTATATCAAAATCAATTTTTGATGATTTATGATCTTCTATCCATTGTTTTTCTTTTAATGTAAAATTAGTCTTTTTATTCTGGTTATTAAAGTACAAGAATACACCTAAAAAAGCAACTAAAAATACTAATATAGGTAATACTATAAAAATATACTTTTTTTTCATTAATTGTCACCTCTATCTTTAGTATAACTAAAACTAGAAGATGAAGATTTTTTATATCCGATTATTGGAAAAGACTTTTTATTTTTATCCTCATTCTTTACGAATACTTGAAAATCATAAAATGCCACCTGATCTTTTTCAAAGTAACTTGTTACTTTATTAGCTAACTCTTTAGCACCACTTACTGTAGTAGAACTATTAACAGTTATGGTTACATTAACTATTTTTCCTTGAATATTATAAGTAACATCCTTAACATTACTATTTTTCTTTATTTTATTCTTCATATCTTCAGTTTGTTTTTTTGAAATTTCAACCTCTTCTATACCATCTAATCTATTACCATAAGAAGGTTTCATAGAGTTATCCGTAAAAAATATAAACATACTTACTACCAATATTATTATTAATATTAATATAATAGCTATTAATAATTTAACTTTATTTTTTAATATCTTATTTATCATACTTATCTAACCACTCCTCGTATTATATTATACAATAGTTTTTTCTAATAATCAATTTATTTTATAAAGGCGTTTTTAACTATAACTTTATTAGGATTTTGCTTAAAATCTTTTACAATTCCTACAATAGTTATATTATCACCAACTTGATATTTACTAAAATCTATTGTCTTATAAAAATATATATCCATTTTAATATCATATTTGCTACTTTCATCATCATAAGTAAACCTCATCATATTCTTATCTTTATCTATATATGATATTCTATCATTGATTAATATATACTTATCTCTAAAAGCATTGGTTGTATTTTTAGTATTATCAATATATTCTACTGCCATATCAAACAAATCAATTCTTAATGGATCATTATCATATTTTAATGACCATGTTCCAAGCACAGTATCATATTTACCACCAATTTCCTTATATTTAATTACTTTATAGAAAAGGCCATAATATTCTTCTGTCCCTGTATCATATTTCTTAGTATTAATAGCAAACAACGGCCCTGTATTAAACTTTTTTACTAACAAAGTATCAATAAAAGCTAAAGCAAACAATACTATTAACACAAGTAAAATAGTACTAACTATCCTATAAAATACATTTAAAGCTTTAGAATTATTATACTTTTTCATTTATATCACCAACCTTTTTTATAAACTCTTCTTCATCCCAAATAGTTATACCCAATTCTTTTGCTTTATCATACTTACTACCAGGATTATCACCAACTACAACTACATCTGTATTTTTACTTACTGAAGAAGTTGTGGATCCTCCAAATTTACCAATTAAATCAGAAGCTTCTTTTCTGGTGATATTTGTTAATGATCCTGTTAAAACGAAAACCTTATTATGAAAATCTTCTTTAATATCCATTATTTCCTCATCTTGTTTCATATTCAAACCTAAATCTTTTAATCTGTTGATAAGTTCAATATTAGCATCATTTTTAAAGTATTCAACTACACTCTTAGCAATTATTTCCCCAATATCTCTATTATTCTTTAAATCATCATATGTAGCGTTCATAATATTATCAATATTTTTATATTTAACAGCTAATATTTTTGCCGTTTTTTTACCAACATATCTTATTCCTAAAGCAAACAATAAATTAGCTAGAGGCATGTTCTTAGAGTTTTCTATACTAGCAAGCAGATTATCTATACTCTTATTTCCAAATCCTTCTAACTCTATTAATTCTTCTCTATAGTCTTTTAAATTATATATATCTGTTATTTCTTTTATAAAATTCATATTATAAAAATCTTCAATAATTCTTTCTCCCAATCCATCAATATTCATTGTATCCCTAGAAACAAAATGAACTAATCCTTCTATCTTTCTAGAATCACAATTTTCATTAGGGCAAAAATAATTAGCATCTTTCTTTACTAAATTAGTATTGCAGATAGGACAATTATGAATCATATTAAATCCTTCTAACTCTTGTGTTCTTCTTTCCTTTTTTACTTCTACTACTTCAGGAATAACATCACCAGCTTTTCTAACAGATATTACATCACCTACTCTAATGTCTTTTTCCAATACATAATCTTCGTTATGTAAAGTTGCTTTAGAAATAATAGAACCAGCAACATGGACAGGATCAAAAATAGCATTTGGTGTTATTTTACCTGTTCTTCCTACAGTAAATTTAATATCTTTTAAAGTAGTTAATACTTCCATAGCAGGAAATTTATAAGCAATACCCCATCTAGGAACTCTATTTGTAGTACCTAGCTCAACTTCATCCTTAACATCATTTACTTTTAATACCACTCCATCTATTTCAAATGGTAAGCCATCTCTTTTTGAACCTATTTCTTCAATATATTCAAGAACTTCCTTTATATTACTTGCGACTTTATTTAGCTTATAATTAGTCACAAAACCTAATTCTTTTAAATAATCTAAAGCTTCACTTTGTCTTTTTAAATTGTACTTATCACAGTTTTGAATAAAGTAAGCCATAAAATCCAAATTTCTTTTAGCTGCTACTTTACTATCTAATTGTCTTACTGAACCAGCAGCCGCATTTCTAGGATTAGCAAATAATTTCTCCCCTTTATTTTTTCTTTCAATATTACATTTTTCAAAAGCTTTCTTACTCATATAGATTTCTCCACGAACTTCTATATCTATTTTTTCACGTAATACTAAAGGTATAGATTTAATAGTTTTAATATTCTCAGTAATATCTTCTCCTACTATACCATCTCCTCTAGTTGCACCCCTAACTAATTTCCCATTTTTATATATTAATGATCCTGATAAACCATCCATTTTTGGTTCAACTGTATAAACTGGATGATTAACAGTTTTTCTTACTCTTTCATCAAACTTAACAATTTCATCTTCATTAAAAACATCATCATAAGAAAGCATAGGTTCTTCATGCTCTACTTTAGAAAAACTATCTAGTACCTTACCACCAACTCTTGTAGTTGGAGAATCTTCTCTCTTTAAATCAGGATAATTACTTTCTAGCTTTAAAAGCTCATTATAATAATCATCATATTCTTGATCTGTTATAGTAGGCATATCTAGAACATAATATTCATAACTAGCTTGATTAATTTTCTCAATTAACTCATCCATTCTTTTTTCTATCACACTTATCACCTATAAATATTATACCAAATATAATTGCAAAAGAAAAAGAATAATACTATTTTATTCTTATCTTTTGATAATACATTTATATAATTATTAATCCTTGGTTTTTAAATAAACTTTTTCTTTTTCTAATTTATTCAAATTATTATTTTTAAAATCATCTCTGGCTTTTTGATAAATAGCATCCATAGCAGTTTTAGAATAATATTCTCTTATAATATGATCTTTTGGTTGCTTTTTATCATAATAATCCAAATAATCTGTTAGTTTTAATGCAAATAAAATATCAGGACCTGTTCTTGATAATACTTTATTTGTATTTTTATCTATATAAACAGTACCCATAACTTCATTTTCATTAATTTCTGTATAACAATACTCATATCGTTGATCTCCATACTCTTCTCTATCTGCAAGCGTAATTCTTTTAACTATAAATATACTTTCTCCATATTTTACACCATCTAAACAAATAATATAATAATCATACATTTCTAAATCTTTATAACTTACTGCGTTAGGATCTTCTGGTAATGTTTCTACTACTGATGGTATTATTTGTTTCTGTGTACAACCAGTAAAAGATGTTAATACAACTAATCCTAATGATACTTCAAATACCCTTTTTGCAATTTTTAAGTTTTTTATTGCCATATTCTCACCTTTTCTTTCTTTGGCAGCTTCATTAGTATAACAAAAACTTTTTTTATGTGCAATAAAAAAGAAAATATTTTATATTTTCTTTAATGCTTTATGATTCTTCATTAATTTCTTTATTCCATAAGGATGTTTAAATGCTATTGTAATTAATGTATTTGTTACTTCTAATACCCTACCATTTCCAAATACATCATGATATACAAAATCATTTACTTGATAATCAACATCTTCATCATAAAATTTATCTTCTTTAACAAAAGTTTTATCTGCCTCTTTTTCTATTGGAGTATTTAAAAGATTACTATCTATTTCTTTTACAAATCTACTTGGTAGATTGACTTGTACTTGTCCAAATAGCATTCTACTTCTAGCATTAACTAAATATAATTTTTCTCTAGCTCTTGTAATAGCTACATAGCACAATCTTCTTTCTTCCTCTAATTCTGAGGAATCCATCATAGAATTCATGTGAGGAAATATACCTTCTTCCAAGCCAACTACAAATACGTAATCAAATTCTAATCCTTTAACCGAATGTACTGTCATTAGACTTACTCTATTAGTATCATCCTTATACTCTTCTACATCAGATATTAAACTTATTTCTAATAAAAAATCTTCTAGTGATACTAATCCTTCTCTTTCTTCAAAGGCTCTTGTAATAGACTTAAACTCTTCTAAGTTTTCTAATCTAATATCAGCTTCTAATGATTTTTCATCCTCAAGTTCTTTTTTTAATCCGCTTGCTTCTAATGTTTTATCAATTAATTCAGTTAAAGTAGCATTATCACTAAATTTTCTTAATTTTTCTATTAATTCTTTGAATTCTAATTCTTTAGAACCTTCTATTGCTTCATAATAACTAGTATTATTTATCTCAGCTTTATCAATAATATTTTGAATAGTTCTTAAACCTATTCCCCTTTTTGGAGTATTAATAACTCTAAGTAGACTAACATTATCTTTAGGATTATGAATTAATCTAAGATATGCGATTAAATCTTTTATTTCTTTTCTACTATAGAAATAAAAACTACCTACTACTCTATAGGGCATATTCTCTTGTAAGAAAGCTTCTTCTAGATTTCTTGATTGAGCATTAGTACGATAAAGAATTGCGATTTCATCATAGTTTTTACCATTACTAATAATTTTCTTTATTTCGTTAATAACGTATCTAGCTTCATCTTTTTCATCATTTGCTTTATGATACTCTATCTTTTCACCATCACCCTTTTGAGACCATAAATTTTTTTCTTTTCTATTCTTATTATTTCTAATAACACAATTAGCAGCATCTAATATATTTTTAGTTGAACGATAATTTTCCTCTAATAATATAACCTTACTATTAGGATAATCTCTTTCAAAGTTTAATATATTTTTATAATTAGCACCTCTAAATCCATAAATAGCTTGATCATTATCTCCAACACAACAAATATTTTGATATTTACTAGAAATCATTTTTGTTAATATATATTGCGCTTCATTTGTATCTTGATATTCATCTATTAAAATATATTTATATCTTTCCTGATATTTTTCCAATACTTCTTTATTTTCTTTAAATAATTTTATAGGTAATATAAGCAAATCATCAAAATCAACAGAATTGTTTTCTTTTAAAGTTTGTTCATATTTAGTAAAAACTTTATGAACAACTTCTTCAAATTCACTAACTACAAATTTAGTATAAGCATCAGGAGTAATGAGTTCATTCTTACAGCTACTTATTTTATTTCTTATAGCTTTAGGATTATAAATTTTAGGATCAAGTCCCATATTCTTTAATATTTTTTTAACAATAGTTAACGAATCATCACTATCCATAATACTAAAATTAGATTCATATCCTAAATATTTATAGTTTTCCCTTAATAATTTCAAACCAAAACTATGAAATGTAGATATTTGAATATTTTTAGATAAAGAACCTACTAAAGCATTAATTCTTTCTTTCATCTCTTTAGCAGCTTTATTAGTAAAAGTGATAGCTAGTATATTATATGGGCTAACATCTTTTTCTGAAATTAAATACGCTATTTTAGTAGTTAATACTTTAGTTTTACCCGAACCTGCTCCTGCTAATATTAAAAGAGGTCCTTCGTTATATAAAACAGCCTCTTTTTGTTTTTCATTTAATTCCTCTATCATGTTATCACTACCTTCATATGTTATATTTCTTTTACTAATTTTTTAGTGTTTACAAAAGTTTTATCACGATTTATTTTACCAAATATACCGTATAAGTCTATACCCGTAATAGTTAAATCAATATTACTAAAAGATATATTAATCTCTTTATCACTTAATATAATCATGGGGCTTATTTTTTTATTTTGATTTTTATATGCATGATATATATGTTTTAAAAATGGTATTATTATATTATCATTATCTACCACTATAGTTCTATCAAAATCAAAAGTAAATACTGCAATCTCATGATCATAATCTATTTTAATATTATGATTAGTATTTGAAACAATATATTTATTACTTGCTGTTGTTAATTTTTCAAAACTATCATTCATTAATACTACCTCAATTTTTGTTTATCATTTTTATCTTTAATGTTCCCGCTTTAATTGGATGACAAAGTCTAACACTTATTTCATATCCATCAGTTCTAGTTATTGTAACTTCACCATTTTCCATTAAAGAAGTCAATTCTTTGAAATTTAAGTAAACATTTACATGTTTTCTATGCTCATTATCCATCCAAACCACTCCTATAATAATCATATCAAATATACTAAATTATGACAATTATTTTTTATCTAAATAAATTAGCATGACTACCAGTCCTAGTTAATATTAATTCCAAAGTATTATTTTTAATTTTATATATAAGTAACCAATCTGGTTCTATATGACATTCTCTTAATCCTTCATATTTTCCATGTAAGGTATGATCTTTATAAGATATATCTAATATTTCCCTATTTGCAAGCATATCAACAACCTTTTCCAATTTTGTAATATCATTACCTTGTTTTCTTATCTTTACATAATCTTTCTTATATTGTTTAGTAACAACTATATCTAATCTGTCCATTTTTCTGCATCCTCAAATAACTCTTTTGTTGATTTATATCTAACAGCATCTTCACCAATTGAATAAGCTTCTTCTATGGCTTTTTTTGTCTCTTCATTATAATCATCAAAGCCAAGTTTAAAAGGAAGGCCATTTTCAATACATACTCTTTTTAAAAACATATTAACTGCGACACTCATATTAATTCCTAAATCAGCAAGTATTTCTTCTGCTTGTAGTTTAATATCACTATTTACTCTTACATGTAATACAACATCTTTCATAATATCACCTCATAATAAAATCGTATCACATATGTGATACAATTACAATATTTTTATTTTATTGTTATATTTAATTAAGCATTTGCTTTTTGTTTTACAAGCTTTAATGCTTTATCTGGTTCTTTTACAGATAATTCATAATTATCTTTCCAACAGTTTCCTACAATGTGTTCCTCTAATAATGTTTCTTCAAATTCTTTACCCATATTATTTTTTACAATTATACTAATATCTCTTTCACGTTTTAATACAGGAATTTTTTTATCGTTAACTCTTATTTTATATCTTGTCCTAATAAGTTTTGATTTTTTTAATAGTTCTACATTAGTATTAACATTTAATCTTTTTAGAGCTATTGATAACTTGGATAAATTTTCTTCGGAATCTATTTTGTTTTTATTCTTCCAATGATATTGTGCAAAGAATTCTATGGAAGTTCCAAGCATAAAACATGGCACTCCAAAAAACAAACCGGAAAGTATAAGTATATTTGGTATATTCTGAGTTAACTCACTTAAATTAGTTGTCCCTGAAGAAAGATTAGTAATCCCAAGTAAACTAGGAAATCCTATAAATGCACCTGTTCCTGTAAAACGTCCAATATCCAAACATTTCTTTAAACAAACACCATTATTAGCGTAATCTATTTCTTCCATTAAATCACGATCATATTTAATTTTCATACTATCACCTCCAAGTGTTTATTATTATACATAAAAAAAAGACTTGTATCAAGTCTTACTTTGCAGCTTTAGTAGCCTTTTTTTCAGTTTTCTTTTCTTCCTTTACAGGTTTCTTTTCAACTTTTTTTGTTTCTTTTTTTTCTTTTGCTTCAGCTTTTTCTACTAATTCTAAAATAACCATTAAAGCATCGTCTCCACGTCTTTCAGTTAATTTTAAAATTCTAGTATATCCACCATTTCTTTTTTCAAATCTTTTAGCTAAGTCATTGAATATTTTATTCATAACTTCTTTGTCATTACGTACAATTGCTAAAGCTTTACGTCTAGCAACTAAACTACCATCTTTACCATAAGTAATTAATTTATCAACTAATTTTCTAGTTTCTTTAGCTCTAGTTTGTGTAGTTGTAATAGTTTCGTTCATAATAACATCAATAGCTTGGTTAGCAAGTAAACTTTTTCTATGTTTACAAGTTCTTCCTAGTTTTCTATATGCCATGTTAATTCCTCCTTACTATTAATCATCTTCACGTAATTCTAAACCTAATTCTTTAACTTTATCAAGTACTTCTTTTAAAGACTTTCTTCCTAAATTACGTATTTTCATCATTTCTGATTCACTCTTATTTACTAAATCTTGTAAATTATGAATTCCAGCACGTTTTAAACAGTTATAAGCACGAACTGAGAAGTCTAAATCTTCAATTGTAGTTACTAATGCTTTTGTTTTTGGATCTTCTGTTTTTTCAACCATCATTCCAGTTACATCAGCAATTTTATTAGTATCTGCAACTAAATTGAAGTGTTCAATTAAGATTCTTGCTCCTAAAGCAATAGCTTCTTCTGGTTTCATTGAACCATCTGTCCATACTTCTAAGATTAATTTATCATAACTTTCATCTTGTCCAACACGAGCACTTTCTACATCATAAGATACTCTCTCAATTGGAGAATATAATGAATCTATAGCAATTACTCCGTTTTTTCTAGTTTCTATTTTCTTTTTATTCTCTTCACTTCTTACATATCCACGACCATTAGTAACAGTCATTTCCATGTTTAATTTTCCACCTTTAGCAATATGAGCAATTACTTTATCAGGATTTAATATTTCAATATCAGCATCTCTGTCAATATCTCCTGCAGTAACAACCCCTTCTTCAGTGGCATTAATTCTAATAACTCTTGGTTCATTTGAATGATTTTTTACAACTACTCCTTTTAAGTTAAGAATAATGCTTGTAACATCTTCTCTTACACCTTCAATTGTTTGAAATTCATGTTGAACTCCATCAATTTTAATACTACTAATAGCAGATCCTGGTAATGAAGATAATAGTACTCTTCTAAGTGCATTTCCAATTGTAGTTCCAAAACCTCTTTCTAAAGGTTCTAATTCAAACTTTCCATAAAAATTACTTTCAATACTATCTGTGATTTTATAATTTGGTTTTTCAAATTCTATCATAAACTAACCTCCTATTTTATCCACGTGGACGCTTTGGTGGGCGACATCCGTTATGTGGGATTGGTGTTACATCACTAATTGTAGTTACTTCTAATCCTGCAGTTTGTAATGAACGAATCGCAGTTTCACGTCCTGGACCTAATCCTTTAACCTTAACTTCTACTTTACGCATTCCTAAATCATAAGCAGCTTTACCAGCAGCTTCTGCGGCAATTCCTGCAGCAAAAGGTGTTGATTTTTTACTACCTTTATATCCGATTGCTCCACTTGATGCCCAAGCTACTACATTTCCATCTTTATCAGTAAGTGTAGTAATTGTATTATTAAATGTTGAATGAATATGTGCTATTCCTTCTGGAACATTCTTTTTTACTTTTCTTTTTCTTGTTTTATAAGCCATAGTTTAACCTCCTTTTTCATATATTAAACTTTCTATTTCTTTTTGTTTGCTACAGTCTTACCTTTACCTTTACGAGTACGTGCGTTTCTATTAGTTCTTTGTCCTCTTACAGGTAATCCTTTTTTATGACGAGTTCCTTCATATGAATTGATTTCCATCTTAGTTTTAATATTCATATTTACTTCACGTCTTAAATCACCTTCTATTAACTCATGATCTAAGCCTTCACGAATTTTTGCTAACTCATCTTCTGTTAAATCCTTAACTTTTGTATCTGGATTTACTTTTGCATTTTTAAGTATTTTGTTTGATAAAGATCTACCTACTCCATAAATATAAGTTAATGATATTTCAACTCTTTTATTATCAGGTACATCTACACCTTTAATACGTGCCATTTAATACACCTCCTATTAACCTTGTCTTTGTTTGTGTTTTGGATTTTCACAAATTACCATAACTCTTCCGTTACGTCTAATGATTTTGCACTTTGCGCACATCTTTTTTACTGATGGTTTAACTTTCATTTTTATCCCTCCTATTATTTCCTATAGGTTATTCGCCCACGTGTTAAATCATAAGGCGATAATTCTAGCATTACTGTATCTCCCGGTAAGATGCGAATGTAATTCATTCGGATTTTACCAGAAACGTGAGCTTCTACTTCATGTCCATTTTCCAGTTGGACTTTAAATTTTCCACCTGGTATAATTTCTAGAACTTTTCCTTCTACTTCAATTGTATCACTTTTGGCCATTTTTCCACTCTCCTGTCAAAATTTCATATCCATCTTTAGTTACTACTAAAGTATGTTCATAATGAGCAGCGTTTTTCTCATCAAATGTCTCTATAGTCCAATCATCATCTAACATACATATATCAGGATCACCAGCTGTTAACATTGGTTCTATAGCTATAACCATTCCTTCTCTAAGTAATGGTCCAGATCCCTTTCTTCCATAATTTGGAACTTCAGGATCTTCATGAACAGAAGTTCCTACACCATGTCCAACTAACTCTTTAACCACTCCTAAATTATGTTTGATTGCATATTGTTCTATAGCATATCCGATATCACCAATTCGGTTTCCTGGTTTAACTTGCTTTAATCCCTCATATAAAGATTTTTCTGTATGCTCTAACAAGTATTTATCATCATCAGATATTTCTCCAACTGCATAACTCCAAGCTGAATCACCATGATAACCTTTATAACAAGCTCCAATATCAATAGATATTATATCGCCATTTTTCAATTTATAATCCCCTGGTATACCATGTACAACTTGTTGATTAACACTAGTACATAGAGTAGCAGGAAATCCATTGTATCCTTTAAAAGAAGGAGTAGCATCTTTAGATCTAATAAAATCTTCTGCTAATTTATCCAACTCTTTTGTTGTAATACCTTCTTTTACATATGGTTCTAGATACTTATGTGTTTGATAAACAATATTACCAGCTATTCTAAGTAGCTCTATTTCTCTTTCACTCTTAATAGTAATCATCGGCTACCTCTTATTTTTCCAATATTTCTAATGCTTGTTTTAATGTGTAACCTGGATCTTTAGAACTATCTATTTTAACAAGCACTCCTTTATCTTCATAAAACTTAATTAAAGGTTCTGTTTTCTCTAGGTAAGTAGCATATCTATTTTCAAATGATTCTTCATTATCATCACTTCTTTGATATAACTCTCCACCACAATTATCGCAAATACCTTCTACCTTAGGCATAATACCTGCGGATGAAATATGGAATATTGCTCCACAGTCTTTACAAATTCTTCTACCTGTTGCTCTTACTTTCAAGATTTCTTTATCTATTTGTAATTCCATTACACAACCTAAGTCCATATTTAATTTTTTAAGAATTTCATCATATTTCTTTGCTTGTTCAATATTTCTTGGAAATCCATCTAAGATATAACCATTTTTACAATCATCATCTTGTAACCTTCTTTCTAGAAGTTCATAGATAATTTCATCAGTAACTAATTCACCCTTTGCCATCATATCAGCAATTTTATTTCCTAATTCATCACCTTTTTTAGTTGCATCTCTAAGTAGATCTCCTGTTGAAATATGAGCATAACCAAACTTTTCTTTCAAAGTTTTAGCAAGTGTCCCCTTTCCTGCAGCTGGGGCAGCTAATAATATTAAATTCTTCATTATCTTCTTTGATATCCCTTCTTAAAATTTCTTGCCATTAAGCTTCCTTCTAATTGTTTATAAGTTTCAAGAGCAACTCCAACTACGATTAATAATCCAGTACCTCCAATACTTACAGAATTATCAAGTTTAGTTACTGCACTAAATATAATTGGAAGTCCTGCAAGTATAACTAAGAATATTGCTCCAACTATTGTTATTCTAGATAATACTCTAGATATATATTTTTCGGTTTCTTTTCCTGGTCTAACTCCTGGAATATATCCACCATTATCTTGTAAATTCTTTGCCATTTCTTCTGGTTTTAATTGAATAAAAGTATAGAAGTATGAAAAGAATATTATAAATATTACATATAAACAGAATCCAACTGGTGTTGTATACATAATATAATTATTTACAAAATCAGTAAATCCTTTATTTCCAATAAATTGTGCAATTGTTGCAGGTATAGCAATTAAACTTGATGCAAAAATTACTGGAATTACATTTGCTGAATTTAACTTGATAGGCATAAATTGGCCTCTCGCTAATGATATTGTTGATTTATTAGCATATTGAATAGGGATTCTTCTTTCAGCTTCTTGTACATATATAACACCAATAACTATTAAGAAATATACTATTACAAATGCTGCAAATTTTAATATTCCTGTTATAGTTTCAGATGTAGTACCTATTGTAACTAATCCATTAAAAGCTGTTACAAACATATTAGGTAATGTTGCTACAATACCTGCCATGATTATAAGTGAAACTCCATTGCCAATTCCTATTTGAGTAATTTGATCACCTAACCATAATAGGAATGCTGTACCACCTGTTAATATTACAGCCATATATACATGTTCTAAAGTTGAATATCCTTTTAAATAAGCATATGAGAATGCAAATCCTTCAATAAAGGCAAATACTATACCCATATATCTTGTTATTTGATTTAACTTTTGTCTACCAACATGTCCTTGATCCTTTAACTCTGTAAAATATGGAATAATGTCCATTTGTAAAAGTTGCATAATGATTGATGCAGTGATATAAGGCATAACACCTAAACCAAAGATTGAAAATCTCTTTAAGGCACCTCCACCCATCGCATTCATTAACTCTAAGAATCCAAGGTTTGTAGTTAAATCTGTTGTTCCTGGTACTCTAATTGTAGTACCTACTATAAATACTATTAATATAAAAAGTGTAAATAAGATTCTTTTTCTTAAATCTTTATTTTCTCTTTTAAATATTTGCTTTAAGGGTGCAAACATACTAGATCACCTCAGCTTTACTTCCTGACTTTTCTATTTTCTCTAAAGCACTTTTAGAAAACTTATGTGCTTGTATAGTAAGTTTCTTATCTAGTTCTCCACTACCCAAAACTTTTATTCCATCTCTTTGTTGTTTAACAACTCCACACTCTTTTAATAGTGCTGGTGTTACTGTTGTTCCATCTTCAAATCTATTTAAATCTCCTACATTGATAACTGCATATCTTGTTGTAAACATTGCATTACTAAAACCTCTTTTTGGAAGTCTTCTATATAAAGGTAATTGTCCACCTTCAAATACAGGTCTAACTCCTCCACCTGATCTTGCATTTTGTCCTTTTTGTCCTCTACCACTTGTTTTTCCTAAACCACTACCTGAACCTCTACCAACTCTTTTTTTAGAATGAGTAGCTCCAGGATTTTTTACTAATTCATGTAATTTCATTATCCTAATATCTCCTCTACTGTTTTTCCTCTTAATTTAGCATATTCTTCAGGTGTTTTTATTTGTTGTAATGCATTTATTGTAGCAGCAGCCATATTAGCTGTTGTTCTAGATCCAAGTGATTTTGAAACAATGTCTTTAAATCCTGCAAGTTCTAATACTGCACGAACTGCACCACCAGCTATAATTCCTTTACCTTCAACAGCAGGTTTAATCATAACTCTAGCAGCTCCGTTATTTCCAATTGCTTCATGTGCAATTGTTCTTCCATCAGTTATAGGTATAGTAACAATATTCTTTGTTGCAGCTTGTATTGCTTTTTTTATTGCATCAGGTACTTCGTTTGCTTTTCCAATACCTAATCCAACTTTTCCTTTCTTATCTCCAACTACAACAGTAGCAGAAAATCTACGTTGACGACCACCTTCTCTTACCTTAGTAACACCTTTGATCTCAACAACGATTTCTTCTAATGTTTTTTCTTTTGGAGCCATTTTTCTTTTTTGCATAAATACCCTCCTATTAGAATTCTAATCCTTTTTCACGTGCGGCATCTGCTAATGCTTTTACACGTCCATGATATTGGTATCCACCTCTATCAAATACTACCTTTTTAATTCCTGCTTTTAAAGCTTTTTCTGCAACTGTTTCTCCTACTTTAGTAGCAGTTTCAATTGTATTAGCTTTTAACTTTAATTCTAAAGATGAAGCAGAAACGATAGTATTACCATTTTCATCATCAATGATTTGAGCGTAAATATTAGTGTTAGATCTATAAACACTTAGTCTTGGTACTGCAGTAGTTCCAAAAACTTTTGTTCTTACTCTAGCATGTCTAATTTCACGCATACTATTACGAGATTCTTTTTTTATCATAAAAACTTCTCCCTTCTATTAAGCAGCTTTCTTACCTTCTTTACGACGAATATATTCATCTTTGTAACGAATTCCTTTTCCTTTATAAGGTTCAGGTTTTCTTACTTTTCTTATATTGGCAGCAAATTCTCCTACTTTTACTTTATCAATACCTTTTACAGTAATTTCAGTATTTCCATTTGCTTCTACAGTTAATCCATTAGGAATTTCTATTTCAACTGGATGAGAATATCCTGCATTGATAACGATTTTGTTACCTTTAACTGCAAAACGATAACCTACACCAATGATTTCTAGTCCTTTTTCATAACCTTTAGTAACACCAATAATCATATTTTGAATATTTGCGTTCGTAGTTCCGTGCATTGCTTTTAATTGTTCATTATCTCTAGTTATTGTTAATCCATCCTCTTCAATGCTTAAGTTTAGTCCTTCTTTTAATGGAAGTTCTAAAGTTCCTTTAGGACCATTAACTTTAACTATACCATCATTATTTTCAATTGTAACACCAGCAGGTATTACAATTCTTCTCTTTCCGATACGACTCATATTAACACCTCCTAATGTTTTTTACCAAATATAAGCTAATACTTCTCCACCTACGTTTTGTTTTCTTGCTTCCTTATCTGTCATAATTCCTTTAGATGTTGAAATAATTGCTATACCTAAACCATTTAATACCTTAGGTATTTCATCATTTTTAGCATAAACTCTTAAACCTGGTTTTGAAATACGTTTTAATCCTGTGATAACTCTCTCTTTATTTTCTCCATATTTTAATGTCAAAATAATAGTTCCTTGAGTGCTATCTTTTTCTAATTTATAATCTTTTATAAATCCTTCTTCTTTTAAAATTCTTGCAAGTTCTACTTTTAAGTTTGAAGCAGGTACTTTAACTTCTTTATATCGCATTTGGTTTGCATTACGAATTCTTGTAAGCATATCAGCGATTGTATCAGTTACTACAGCCATATTATTTCCTCCTTCCCAAATTACCAGCTAGATTTTTTAACCCCTGGTATTTGTCCTTTATAAGCTAATTCTCTAAAGCAAATAC
>CAYRAF010000003.1:0-42730 GCA_964422195.1 uncultured Muribaculaceae bacterium
AAAAGTAAAAGCGATGAAGAGTTAATTAATATTATTAATTTTTATGATTATGTAGAAGTTCAACCTAAAGAATGTTATGGTCATTTACTACAAACTGGGGACTTCTCATCAGATGAAGAATTAGAGAATCATATAAAGAAAATAATTAACGCAACAGAAGATGCTGGAAAATTAATAGTTGCTACTGGTGATGTACATCACTTAACTAGAGAAGATAAGATTTATAGAGAAATAATTATTAATCAAAAAGTACCAGGTGGAGGAAGACATCCATTAAATAGACCAAATATTAAAGAAATCCCTAGTAATCATTTTAGAACTACTAAGGAAATGCTTGATGATTTTAAATTCTTAGATGAAGAATTAAGAAAAAGAATAGTTATTGAAAATCCTAATAAAATAGCTGATATGGTAGACATAATAGAAGTTATTATAGAAACTGGTGGAGTTCCTTTTTCACCTAGAATTGATAATTCTGTTGAAACTGTTAATGAATTAGTTTATGGTAAAGCTCATAGTATGTATGGAGATCCGCTTCCTAAATTAATAGAAGATAGAATTGAACAAGAACTTTCAGGTATTATCAATGGAGGTTTCGATGTTATTTATTTAATTGCGCAAAAGTTAGTTAAAAAGAGTAATGATGATGGTTACTTAGTAGGTTCCCGTGGCTCAGTTGGTTCAAGTTTTGTTGCTACAATGATGGGAATTACTGAGGTTAATCCACTTCCTGCACACTATAGATGTCCTAATTGTAAACATAGTATTTTTGAAATAGATGGAGAATCTTTAGGATCTAAATATTCTAGTGGATATGATCTTCCTGATATGGATTGTCCTAAATGTGGCACTAAGTTAATTAAAGATGGACAAGATATGCCATTTGCAACTTTCCTTGGATTTAATGTAGATAAAGTTCCTGATATTGATCTTAACTTTTCTGGGGAATATCAATGGAAAGCTCATGAATATACAAAAGAATTATTTGGTATAGATAATGTTTATCGTGCAGGTACTATTGGTACAGTTGCAGATAAAACGGCTTTTGGATATGTAAAAGGTTATTGTGAAGATAAAGGTATTCTAAATATGCGTACTGCAGAAGTAGAAAGAATTGCTAAGGGATGTACAGGAGTTAAAAGAACAACGGGTCAACATCCAGGTGGAATAGTAGTAATCCCTGGTTACATGGATGTACTTGATTTTACTCCATTCCAATTCCCTGCAGATGATGCAACATCTTTATGGAGAACAACTCATTTTGATTATCACTCAATTGAAGATGATGTTTTAAAATTAGATATACTAGGACACGATGATCCTACAGTACTTAGAATGTTACAAGATTTATCTGGAATAGATGTAACTACACTTCCAATGGATGATAAAAAAGTAATTAGTTTACTTTCTTCACCTGAAGCATTAGGAGTAAATGAAGAAGATATTAACTGTCCAACAGGTACACTAGGACTTCCTGAACTTGGTACAAGGTTTGTTATTCAAATGTTAGTGGAAACAAAACCAAAGACATTTGGTGAGTTAGTTAAAATATCAGGACTTTCTCATGGTACTGATGTATGGACAGGTAACGCTCAAGAATTAATAAAAAACAAAATTTGTGAATTCTCACAAGTTATTGGATGTCGTGATGATATTATGGTTTATCTTTCTTATCACGGCTTAGAACCATTAGATGCTTTTAAAATAATGGAATTTGTACGTAAAGGAAGAGCGACTAAAGATCCAGAAACTTGGAAAAAATGGGAAGCACTTATGAAAGAGAAAAAGATTGCTGATTGGTATATAGAATCTTGTCATAAAATTAAATACATGTTCCCAAAAGCTCATGCTTGTGCTTATGTTATGAGTGCTTTACGTATAGCTTGGTTTAAAGTATATCATCCACTTTGGTACTACACTGCATTCTTCTCTATTCGTGTAGATGATTTTGATATTAATACGATGATTAAAGGAAAAGATGCGATTAAAGAAAGACTAGAAGAAATAGCTAATAAAGGATATGAAGCAAGTAATAAAGAAAACTCTATTTCAGAAAGCTTAAAAGTTGCTTTAGAGGCAGTATGTCGTGGAGTAAAATTCGCACCAATTGATTTAAATAAGAGTGATGCAATTAATTTTGTAATTGACAAAGATACAAATGAACTTATTCCTCCATTTAGAACGATAGATGGTCTTGGAGATACTGTTGCTAAGACAATAGTAAAAGAAAGAGAAAAGCAACCATTCTTAAGTAAAGATGACTTGCAAACAAGAGGAAAAGTATCTAAAACTCTTATGGATAAAATGGAAGATATGGGAATACTTACAGGACTTCCTGAATCTAATCAGTTATCTTTGTTTTAAAAACATTGAAAAATAAATAAGTATAGTTTATAATATAAAGTTAAACAAAGGGAGGTTTTGATATGTTAAATAGTGAATTAATAGAATTGCTAGAAAAATTACAAAAGAAAGGTATAGTTTTATCAGCAGATGAGATAAGAGCAATTGAAAAATTTGATAAAGAAAAGATTAGTATTTTATTATCTGTAACTGGAGGACATATAAGAAATGCTATTAGAGTATTAAATGATAGTGTCAGTGATAATAAAGAATTAAGAAGAATTGTTGCTGCTATAGAGACTGCTGATAATATTAAAGCAGAAGAATTAGCGGTAGCAATAGCAACAAATCAGAAAATTATTAACAGTATACCTGATGGATTAGATAAATTAGTTGCAAAAGTAGCTGAAGCAAAAGAACTTAACGTTTTTTATACACAAATAGCTGTCGATATAGCTTTTGATTTTTGCTTTGATTTAACTGATATAGTAGAGATTGCATCTCAAATTGGTAAAGCTAATTCCTTTCAACAAGCTTTTATAGCTTGTGAATTATTAAAAGATAAGAATTTTATAGAATCAGGAAAAGAAGTACAATTGATTACTCCTATTGTTCAAGCAAAAGATAAGAGCTGTGCTGATACTGCTGCAACTTTAGCACTTATGCCTGAAATCTTAAAACATGATGATGCTTATGAGATAATTAATGTAATTGCCAATGCTAATAATGAAGCTAAAGCAGATTATGCAAAACAATATGCAGAAAAATCGCTAGATGATGAAAATCTTTTAGAAATTGTAAAAGTAATTGCTAATGCAAAAAGTGAAAAAAGAGCAGAATATGCTTATGACGTAGCAACAGATGAAAATATTATTATGTATGATAAGCAATTACCGCTTGCAAGAAGTGTAGCTAATGCTCGTAGCGATAAAAGAGCAGTATTTGCTCGTGAAGCAGCTTGGGATACAAAATTATTAGGTCTAGATACTGCTGAAAAATGTACAAAATTAATTGCTCAAGCAAAAGGGGATTTGCAAGCAGAACTTGGTTCTAATTTAGCAACAGCATTTGGTTTAGGAAAAGATGATATTCCTATGTTAAAAATGATTACAAACGCTAATGAAATAACTGCTGAAATAAAAGAAGAAATAATCAATATAAATAATTTAACTGCTGCAGGAGAAATATTTGATAATGTAGAAGAAATGAATGGGGAAGTTGCAAATAATATTATTGGTATAATATTTGATGAACATAAATATTTACCATTTATTGATTATTATAATGATAATCCAAAGGAAGCACTTCAAGCATTAAAAGAAATAACAAATACTTTTAATCAAGAATTTGATACTGCAAAAACTTATGTAAAAAAGATTGGTGAATAGGTGGATTTATGATAAAAAAAATAAAAATAAGAACAAGAAATTGTGAAAATTGTTGCTATTCTAAGTTTGTTTTAAAAGTTGGAGATGGAGAGTATTTATATTGTGATTTAAACCCGTATGTTCCAGAAGAAGTATCTTTAAATCATTGCTGTAATAATCATATATTTATGGATGAAGATTATGGTAAGGATATAAGTGATATAAGAAAAAGATTTTATATAAAATCACCAAGAAAATTAAAAGATCTTAAATGATCTTTTTTTGTGCTTTATTGCTACTATTTAAAATTATACCAATGATTAACATATAAGATATTAAAGAAGAACCTCCATAACTAATAAAAGGTAAGGTAATACCAGTAATTGGAAGTAATCCTAAAGTCATGGAAATATTTTGTATTTGTTGATACATTAACATTCCTAGTAATGCAAAAACTAAATACTTATCCAAGTCATAACTATTCGTGGCAATATTAAATAATCTTAAATCAAAAATAATAATACTAATTATTAAAACTAATGCTCCAATTAATCCAAAACATGATGTAAAGACAGAAAATATAAAATCAGTATGTGCTTCTGGAAAATAAAGAGGAAGATTATGAAATCCATGCCCAAATAATCCACTTGAACCTATAGAAGTAAGAGAATTCTCTAGTTGATAACCAATACCATTTCTCCAATCTAGAATTCTTTCTAATCTATAAAATAAATCTGTAGAAAAGAGTTTAATAAACAAATTTTTATTATAAAAATATAAATAAAATATAATACTTAAGATAATTATAATAATAGAAAAAGCTATTATAAACCATCTTTTTTTAATATTAGAATTAAGTAATATAAATAAAGCTATTATAAAGTATATAAAAACAACCCCAGTATCTGGTTCTAAAAAAGTAAGTATTGCAGGAATTAAAGTTAATAATAAGATTTTACAAATATACATAAATTCTTCTTTAAGTGAGTGAGATTCACTTTTATTAAACTTACTAGCATTAACAGCTAATGTAATAGCTAAGAATAATTTCATAAATTCACTTGGTTGAAAACTACCAATATGAGGAATAATAAACCAACATTTAGAACCATTGACACTAGGCGCAAATAATAGTAACAAGATAAGTAAAATATTTCCGCCAATATATAGATATTTATAATTATTGTATAAAAAATCATTATCAAATTTAATGATAAGTATAGTTAATACTAAACCAACTATATACCAACTTGTTTGTTTTAATACTAAGTTGGTATCTGCTACATACATACTCGCTGATGATATAGATAATATGCTGATTATAAAGAATATAATTAATGGATAAATAATCAATTTATCATATTTAAATTTTGAAAAAGTCATATAATCACCAATATTATTATGTTATTTTTATTAATAATTATAATTAATTTACATAAAATTTATTAGGTGATAATTATGAATAAAAAGTTACCAAGGATATTTAAGGTAGATATTGATAAAGAGATTAATAATAATAGAGATGTTTATTATGTTAAAAATAGTGATGATTTTGCTTTTAGTTCTAGTAAGTATAAGGAAGAAAATAATAAAGAAAAAGTTAATATAAATGAAAAAATTAATAGAATATTTAATTCAGGTAGGCATAGTTTTAATGTTCCTGTTGAGATAATTACTAAGGATAAAGTATATAACACTAAAATAGCGGGAAAAATAAGAAATAATATTATTACCTTGGATAATGATGTTATAAAAATTGAGGATATCATAGATTTAAATGAAAAATAAAAAATCTACAAAATTTTATGTAGATTTTTCATTTATACATTCGTAAGATATGTATCAGCTAAGCATTTTAATGCCCCAACACACTTTAAATTAATTGTAAAGAATGAATTTGTTGCTACATAGTCTACATTAGGATCATCTGAAGGTGCAAGTAATCTACATGTTAGACAACAATCATCTAAGCTTTCAGCTCTAAAGACTGTTGATGTTCCAGTAGTATCATTTAGCGTATATGGAAATTCCCAAAGAGCACCAGTGCAACAATTGTATAAGGTTATTGGTCTAGTATTAAAGCAAATGATATTTGGAGTAGGACCTAAAAATGGTCTAGCACAAGTTTCATCATCACAACTAGGATTGTTTTTATTTTGTAAAGCTATAATTAGCTCTAATGTATCATTTAAGCAGGAACAATCATTTTCTCTACACATATACATTCTCCTTTCTAAATATTTTCTACAATTACATCTGGTAAGCATTGAATTGCGCAAATGCAATCTAAATTAATTTCAATAGTTTGATTTGTTGATATATATGGACTATTTTCAACTGTTGTATCTGGGTTTGGTGCAAGTATGGAACAAGTAACACAACAATTATTAACTCTTTCTACCCTAAATATACTACTAGTTAATGTAGTATCACCACTTTCATAACTTGCAGTAAATATATTTCCATTACATGTATAAAAAGTGACAGGTCTAGTATTAAAGATTATAGTAGTAGGTGTACTTCCTAAAAATGGTTTCGTACAACTATCATCTATATCATCTATTCTCTCTGCATTTCTTTGAAGAACATCAATTACTTTTAATATTTTTCCTAAGCAACAAGTATCATTATCATTCATTTTATCCACTCCTTTCAACTAATATAAAATATGATGTAAATTAAAATAAGTGTGTTATTCTTACCTAATTCATTGTATGTAAATAAAAATAAATATTTACTATTTATTTATAAACTTAAATATAGTATAATTATAATAGGTGATAAAAATGGAATATGTAATAATAATAGTAGTAGTATTAATTGTTTTATTAGCGGTTTTAAAAGCTAATAAAAAGAATATTCATTTAGAAATGAATAAATTATTAGATTATCTAGGTGGTAAAAATAATATTATAAATACTGAAGTTAATATGTCTAGATTTATTGTTACTTTAAAAGATATCAAAAAAGTAGATAAACCTGGCATTCAAAAATTAGGAGCTAAAGGAATAGTAGAAATTGATAATCAATTAAAGATAGTACTGGGACCAGAATCAAAACAATTAAAAAAATATATAGATGACTTAAAACGATAAATATCATCGTTTTTTTTTATTTTTCGACAAAAAGCGACATAGGTATTTTATATATTATATATGTAAGAGGTGATACTTATGAGTTTTATAGAAGGTATTATAGTTAATTTATTATATACAATATTTCCAATTATTATTTATTTAATACTTAAATCTTCTAGTAAAAGTATTAAAGACGAACAGACTGATAATATAGTTTTATCGCTATTACTTATTAGTTCTCTATATTTGATATTAAGATTAAATCATTTTTATGATTTAAAGTATTGTATTATACTATGTAATTTTCCATTATTAATTAGCTACTTAAAAAACTTAAAAACTACTAGTATTATTCTATCATTAGGAATTATTTATTATTATCATCAATCATGTAATTTTAGTTTGCCATTAGTTACAATTGAGTATTTAATATATTACTTTATATATATAGTTATAAATAGAAAAGAAATTAAATATAGTTACTTAATAAATACATTTATTCTTATAAAAGCTTTTATTCTATCTATTCAAGAGTTTTATATTATTAGAAATTATCATAGCTTTATAAATAGTTTTCTCTATATTTTAATATTAATAGTAGGCTTTTATATCATAAGTCATCTAGTATTTTACTTATTTGATCATATTAAGCAAATTCTTAATTTAAATAGTACTTTAAAAGAATTAGAAAAAGAAAAAGTGTTAAGAAGCTCTTTGTTTAAGTTAACTCATGAGATAAAGAATCCTATCGCAGTTTGTAAGGGATATCTTGATATGCTTAATTCTAAAGATCAAAAAAAATTAGATAAATATTTACCTATTATTAAGAGTGAAATCAATAGAACTTTAGTTATTATGGATGATTTTTTAGATTATTCTAAAATAAAAGTCAATAAAGATATAGTTGATGTTGAATACTTGATAGAAGATACTCTAAAATCTTTAAAATACTTACTTAAAAAAAATAATGTTTCTTTAAAAAAAGATTTAATAGAAGATGAAATATATATAGAAGGGGATTATGACAGACTAAAGCAAGTATTAATTAATATATTTAAAAATGCCATTGAAGCTAAAAAAGATGATATGATAATTTGTTTAAATACTAGAATAAAAAATAAAAAGTTAATTATAGAAATAATAGATAATGGTATTGGTATGGACAAAGAGACACTAAGCAAAGTATATGAAACTTTTTATACTACAAAGAAAAATGGTACTGGTTTAGGAGTAGCAATATCTAAAGAAATAATAGAATTACATAAAGGAAGTATTAAATATGATTCTTGGTTAGGTATAGGCACAAAAGTAACGATAAAATTACCACTTTATAATTTATCTTTAAAATAAAAAAAAATTATGATAAAATACTAACTGAAGTGGTGATAGTATGATAAAAAAACCAAACTATAAAGAAGCAAAAACTAGGGATAAAAGAGATTATAAAAGAATAGTTTATGCTTTAGATAATAATAAAAAAAATGTTTTAAAGGGAAAAACTTATTATTTAAAAACTTATGGTTGTCAAATGAATGAACATGATAGTGAGAATATAAAAGCTCTTTTAGAGGAATTAGGACTTATTTCAAATGAAGTGATGGAAGATGCTGATATTGTGTTATTAAATACATGTTCTATTAGAGAAAATGCCCATAATAAAGCATTTGGTATGCTTGGGAGATTAAAACATTTAAAAGAAACTAAAAAGGATTTAGTTGTTGGTTTATGTGGATGTATGGCCCAAGAAGAAGGGGTAATTGATGAAATATTAAACAAACATAAAGAAGTTAATTTTGTTTTTGGAACACACAATATTAATAGACTTCCAGATTTATTAGTAGAAAGTATAAACTCTAATCAACAACAAATAGAAATATTTTCTAGAGAACAAGATTTAATAGAGGGTATGCCTGTAAAAAGAGATAGTAAATATAAAGCTTATGTAAATATTATTTATGGTTGTGATAAATTTTGTACTTATTGTATAGTTCCATATACTAGAGGAAAACAAAGAAGTAGAGAAAAAGAGGATATTTTAAAGGAAATAAAAGAGTTAATAGAAGAAGGATACAAGGAAGTAACTTTATTAGGACAAAATGTAAATGCTTATGGAAAAGATTTATATGATAATTATAAAATGGAAGATTTATTAGAAGATGTTGCTAAAACTAATATACCAAGAATACGTTTTGTAACATCACATCCTTGGGATTTTACAGATAAGATGGTAGAAGTCATGAAAAAATATGACAATATCATGCCAGCAATTCATCTGCCAGTTCAATCTGGATCAAACAGAATATTAAAATTGATGGGTAGACGATATACTAAAGAAAAATATATAGAACTTTTTGATAAATTAAAAGAAATACCAAATATTGCAATATCCACAGATATTATTGTTGGATTCCCGGGAGAAAGCAAAGAGGATTTTAAAGAAACATTAGATCTATGTGAGTATTGTAAATTTGATAATGCATTTACTTTTATTTATTCACCTAGAGAGAATACTCCTGCTGCTAAATTAACTGATGATGTTAGTTTAAAGGTTAAAGAAGAAAGATTGCAAAAATTAAATAATTTAGTTAATAAATATTTTAAGGCAAGTAATGAGCAATTATTAAATAAAGAAGTTTATGTTCTAACAGAAGGTATATCTGATAAGAAAAACAATTATTTTGGATATACAGATACTAATAAATTAGTAAACTTTACTGGTGAAGATATTGAAATAGGGCAAATAGTAAAAGTAAAGATTACAGAAGCTAAAACATGGAGTATAGATGGAAAAGCTATCTAAAGATGTTTTACAAAAAACTGATGAATTAGTTAATATTATTCTTTCTTCAAAAGAATATAAAAGATATGTTAGTATTAAAGAACAACTTCATAATAATAAAGAATTAAATAATAAAATTAATGAAATAAGAAAACTTCAAAAGCATATTGTCAAGAATGGATTAGAAAATACAGATGAGGATAAATTTCTTCAAGAAAAAATAAAAGAATTAGAAAACATACCTATTTATAATGAATATTTAAATGCTATCGATGAAGTTAATAATTATTTAAAACCTCTAGGTATATTACAAGAATATTTTGATAAATTAACTAAATAAAATAACTATTATAAAATAGTTATTTTTTTGTGAGTAATTGATATTTAGATTCAAATATGATATGCTAAAAAAGTAAAAGGTGATAATATGGGAATTGGTACAAAGCGAAGATTAAAAGTGTTTTTTAAATTTATACTTTGGATTTATGTGATTGCTAGTATTTGCTTTATTGGATATTATTCATATAATGAATATATAATAAAAGGCGAGGATAATAACAAAAAAATTGTAAAAAAAGAAAAGAAAGAAGAAGTTAAGGATCTAGTAGAAGGTAAGATATATTTAAATAATTCTGAAGTTACTAGATTATATAATTATATTCCAAATACTTCAGAAATTTATACAAATAATGAAGTAATATATAGTAAGTTTAGTATCGATAAGTTAAAAGCTAAAGCTTTAGAATTTATAGAAAAAGAAGATAGTAAGAATAAAGATGATTATATTTTTTCAGAAACTACTATTAATGGTAAAGTAAAAGATTTATATGGGAATATAAATATAGATAATAAAGATTTTGATGCGATTATGAAAAATCCTAAGATTAAATTTAAGAGTAATATGCAAAGATGTACCTATAAAAATCAAAAATATACTTGTAAAATCATTAAATTAAATGCTAATTCAATAGAAGAAGCTAAATATTTGGATTTTGCTACTAAAGATGAAGAAGGTAGTATTCATATATATGAACGTTACGTTAGCTTTAAACGTAATGGTGAAAATTATGATTTATATAAGGATTATCTTCAACAAGAAAAAATAACTACTATATCTGTTGAAGAAAGAACAAAATTAAGTATGTATGATTTAATAAATAAATATGAAAATATACCTATTTATGAGCATATTTATAAAAAGAATGGTAATAAGTATTATTTATATGAGACAAGGATTAAACCTCTATAATCTTGTCTTTTTATTTTGTCTTTGTTATAATTTGTCATAAGGAGTGGTACTATGATTCAAGCTAGTAATGTAACTTTAAGATTTGGAAAAAGAACTTTATTCGAAAACGTTAATATAAAATTTACTCCTGGTAATTGCTATGGAATAATAGGCGCAAATGGTACAGGTAAAACTACCTTTTTAAAATTATTATCAGGGGAGATAGAAACTACTTCAGGAGAAATAATAATTACTCAAGGAGAAAGACTAGCTATTCTTAAACAAAATCATTATGAATTTGATGAAGAAAAAGTAATAGATACTGTTATTATGGGGAATGAAAGACTTTATCAAATAATGAAAGAGAAGGAAGAAATATATTCAAAAAGCGAGTTTTCTGAAGAAGATGGTATGAAAGTAGCCAATTTGGAAGCAGAATTTCTTGATTTAAATGGTTGGGAAGCAGAGAGTGATGCATCTGCATTACTTGAAAATCTAGGTATAACTGTAGATAAACATTACCTACTTATGAAAGAAATACCTGCAAAAGAAAAAGTTAAAGTATTACTTGCTCAAGCTTTGTTTGGTAATCCTGATATATTATTATTAGATGAACCTACTAATAATTTAGATATAGATGCTATTAATTGGTTAGAAGAATTTTTAATAAATTTCAATAATACTGTAATTGTAGTATCGCATGATAGACATTTCTTAAACCAAGTATGTACTCATATAGTAGATATTGATTATAATAAGATGCAATTATATGTAGGTAATTATGATTTTTGGTATCAATCAAGTCAATTAATTCAAAAACAAATGAAAGAATCTAATAAAAAGAAAGAAGATAAGATAAAGGAGTTACAAAGTTTCATTAGTAGATTTTCAGCTAATGCTTCTAAAAGTAGACAAGCTACTTCTAGAAAAAAACTACTTGATAAAATAACTCTAGATGAAATAATACCTTCATCAAGAAAATATCCATTTATTAATTTTAAGAATGAAACAACAACAGGAAAAGAAATATTAGAAGTTAGAAATGTTTGTTATAGTATAGATGGTAAAAAGGTATTAGACAATGTAACTTTTATCGTTGAAAGACATGATAAAATTGCTATTTTAGGTAAAGATGATATTGCTAAAACTGCTTTATTCAAAATAATTATGGGTGAGATTAAACCAGACAAAGGTTTTGTAAGATGGGGAATAACTATGAAACCTTCATACATCCCACAGGATAATACAGAATATTTTGATTATGATGGTAATATCATTGAGTGGATAGGAAAATACTATGATATAAAGGACGAAACAATTCTTCGTGGATTCTTAGGTAGGATGTTATTTTCTGGAGAAGATGTATTTAAAAAAGTAAATGTTTTATCTGGAGGAGAAAAAGCTAGATGTATGTTATCTAAAACTATGTTAGAGGCACCTAATTTTATTATTTTAGACGAGCCAACAAATCATTTGGATTTAGAGAGTATAACAGCGTTAAATAACGGGCTTAAAGATTTTGATGGTGAACTATTATTCTCATCTCATGATCATGAGTTAAATAATACAGTTGCAAATAGAATAATAGAAATACTTGATAAAGGAATTAAAGATAGAAAAACTACTTATGATGAGTATATTTTATCAGAAAAGAGTAAATAATAGCTATATACAAATATAGCTGTTTTTATTTGTAAAAATTGACAAAATTCGTATATTCTGGTAGAATATTGAATTACCACGTGATTAGAGGTGTTAAAATGTTTTATAATGAAGTACGTGCAATAATGGCATGTGAGGAAGATCCGTCCCTGATATTTGAACTTATCAAAGAAGGACATATTAGTGTTGTTGATAAGGTGTTATATCAAAAAAAGGTAGATCTAAATACATGTGATGACTTTGGAAACAATGTACTTATGCGTTTATTAAAAGATAAACAATTTAATTTAGTGCTTAAGTATATGAAAAAAGAAGAAGTCAATATAAATCACCAAAATAATGATGGTGATACATTAGCGCATATTCTTTGTACTATGGACTTTAAATATAGTTTAAATATAATTAAAGAACTTAAAAAGAACAAAGAATTTGACCGTAATATAAAGAATAATAAAGGACAAACTATATTAGATAAAGCTATAGAAAATGATTATATCTATACAACATTAAAAATTTTAGAAGATAAAAAGTTTACTGATATAGATATAATATCTTTTAAGCATTTATATGAAACTTTTATAAAAACAAATAATTATGGTAAATACACAAAACTTAATAATTTAGAAGTTGTAATAAGAAATATAGAAAAAAAGCCTTTATTACCAAAGATGAAAGAATTAATTAAGTATATTAAAGATAACTTTAAGATATTAAAGGAAGAAGTATTAGCTAATAATTCAGTTGCAATGGATAATATCTTAAATAATCTAATAGAAGATTAAACACTAGTATTTACTAGTGCTTTTTTAATCCCTATATTTTTATATTGAATTTATTATCAATAAATGATATTATAAGAGTATAGAATAGAGGTGCTATATGATAGAGGATAAAAAGAAGGGTAAAGCATTTCCTACGTTTTTATTATTACTTGCCATAATATTAATTGGTCTAGGTGTTGCCTGTCAGTTTGGTTACTTAGATCCTGTATTAGAACAAATTGGATTAAAGGCCAAAAACTATGATAGTACAAGCACTAAAAAGAAAAATGATAAAAACACTGATACTATTGAAGAAAATGCTTTAAAAAAAGATGATAAGGAAGTAGTAGCTTTATATAATAAAATATCTAATATTAGATCTAAAGATTATATGAATATATATTATCAACAAGATAGTTTAGAGATAGATAAAACTGATAATAAGTTTAAATTATTGTTAGCGTTTAATAATTTATCAGATTATAATAAATTAACTACAGTAAATGATGAAGATATGAAAAAAACGTATAGTGATATTTTTGGTAACATAGAATATAAAGGAGAAACATTTGATTCTAACTGTAGAGAGTTTGTATATAATAGTGAGAGTGGTTCATATACAACTGAAGAAAATGCATCTACTTGTGTACTAGATGGATGCAAAAGTAAAAAAGAAGAAATTTTAGGCGGATATAAAGATGCAAATAAAATAGAAATAAAAACAGTGGTAAGTTTTGTTAATACTTGTGATAAAAAATATTATAAGGATTATAAGTATAGTAGTTTAGCTATGGAAGGAGAAACTTATAAAGCTGGAATAATAGAAAAAAATCAAGATAAATTTGATAAATATATATATACATTTACATTGACTGATGGATCTTATGTATTCACTAAAGTTGCTAAAGTAGTTTAGGAGTGATTTTATGGATAAAGAGAAAAACTACGGTATTATAGTTGTTATAATATTATCAATAGTTTTACTCGTTTCTGGAATCTTTATTTTTATTAAGAGTAATAATAAAAACAATAATAAGGAAGTAAAACTTTCTAATCAAAATAATCAAGAAAATATAAACAAAGAAGCTTATGAATATATGGAACTTGCTTTGGGTGGAACATATGTTGATGGATTTAATAATGCCATTGATAATTTGATGATGTATAATTTAGAAGAAAATCAAAGAATCAAAGTTGCAGAATTTAATGATAATACATTAAGTGAGTTAGTATATCATTATGCATCTAATAATAATTATTTAAAAACTACTAATAATAAACAAAAAGATAAATATTTAGAAGAAGATGATGCAATAGAAATATATAATAAAATATTTGGATCATATGTCATATATGAAAAAATAACTAAATCAGATATGTGTCCTAACTTTTCTTATGATAAAGCAAAAAGAAGATATATTTATAGTAATAATTGTGGTTTAAATACTAATGTTACAAAATATAGTAAAATAATTTCATCTGAAAAAAAAGATAACACTTTATTAGTAATAGAAGAAGTTGCTTATTATAGATCTGATTTAGTTGAAAATAATATATTTGATAATTATACAGATGCTATTAACAATAGTAATAGTGTTGGGACTATTTCATCATCAACAGAAGTAGAAATGCAAAACTTAAAAAATGATATTAGTAAATATAAATTTATATTTAAAAAATGGAATGATAAGTATTATTTTTATAGTATAGAAAGAATTGCGTAAGCAATTTTTTTTAACTTGCTAAAAGATATCATATATGCGATAATAAAAGAGATTTGTTAAAGGAGGTATACTATGAACGATACTAATAATATTGATCTTATCAATCAAATTAGAAGTAAAGTAGATATTGTAGATATAATATCAGAATATATTCCTTTAACACAGAGAGGAAAAAACTTTTTTGGAGTATGCCCATTTCATGATGATACTAATCCATCTATGAGTGTATCAAGGGAAAAACAAATTTATAAATGTTTTTCTTGTGGAGCTAGTGGTAATGTATTTAACTTTTTAATGGATTATGAACATATATCATTTAGAGAGGCTTTAGTTTTATTATCAGAAAAAACTGGTATCAATATAGGAAATATCAAAGTAAAAAAAGAAAACAATAAATATGAGGAATATTATAAAATTTATGATTTAGCATTAAAATATTTTCAAAATAATATAAATACTAATTATGGTAAAGAAGCTAGAGAATATTTAAAAAATAGAAATATTGATGAGGATATTATTAAAGAATTTAGTATAGGGTTAGCTCTATCTTCAAGAGATTCTCTATATCAATTACTTACAAAGAAAAAATATAATAATCAAGTATTAAATAGTTTGGGATTAACTATTAATAATTATGATAATTTTATAGATAGAATTATATTCCCATTATGGGATGTAAGTGGTAAAGTAGTAGGTTTTAGTGGAAGAATATATAGTGTTAATAATAAACAAAATAAATATGTTAATACTAAAGAAACACCTATTTTTAAAAAAGGACAAACTATTTATAATTACCATAGAGCAAAAGAATATGCAAGACATAGTAAAAGTATTATTGTTATGGAAGGATTTATGGATGTCATAAGAGCATATACAATAGATGTTAAAAATACAGTCGCATTAATGGGAACTGCAATGACATACGATCAAATAAATTTAATAAAAAGATTATCTAATAATATTATTCTATGTTTTGATGGTGATGATGCTGGTAAAAAGGCAACTCTCACCAACGGAGAATTATTAAAAAAAGCGGGTATTAATAATATAAAAGTAATAGAATTAAATAATAATGATGATCCTGATACTTATATTATTAAAAATGGTAAAGATAAGTTTATTTCTATGATAGATAATGCTATTAATTTTAGTGATTTTAAAATCAATAATCTAAAAAAAGGAGTAAATTTTAACAGTGATATAGAAAAAAGTGATTATATAAATAATGTAATTAAGGAAGCATCAGTAATTTCTGATGAAATTAGAGTAGAGATAATTTTAAAAAACCTTGCAAAAGAGTTTGATTTGAGTTATAATACCCTAGAAAAAAGGTTGTTGGAATTCAAAGAAAAAAAAGTAGAAAAAAAAGTAGTAATGCCTAAAAAAGAGAAAAAGAAATATACAAAGTATGAAAAAGCAACTTATGAATATTTGTATTATATGTTAATTAAAGATGAGGCTATTACCTACTATAATAAAGAAAATATCTTTTTTCCAATTGAAAGAGCTAGATATTTAGCTTCGGAAATAGCATTTTATTATAAGAAGTTTGGTAAGATTAATATTGCTGATTTTTATACTTATATGCAAGACAAAGAAGATTTATTAGAAGTTTTAAATATTGCTTTAAGTTATGATTTTTTAGATCATGTTGAAATAAGTGATATCAAAGCTTTAGCTAAAGTCATCAGGGAATATAATGTTTCAAAGAAAATAGAAGAATTGAAAAAAAGTATGAGAGAAATAGTTGATCCTTTAGAAAAAGCAAAGATAGCAGATGAGATTAGAAAGTTAAAAATAGGGAGTGTGTGATTATGGTAAATGAAATAAAAACACTAGAGGAAAGAAAAAACAAACTAATTGAAAAAGGATTAGAGCAAGGATATATCACATATGAGCAATTAGCAGAAGAATTAAAAGGATTAGATGTTGATAGTGAAAGTTTAGATGAATTATATAATGCTTTTATGGAAAACAACATCGATGTAGTTAGTGATAACGATGGCGAATCAGAAGCAGAAGATGAAGATCCTTCTAAAATGAAAGTTGAAGATTTAACTTTTACAAAGGACATAAAGATTAATGACCCAGTTAGAATGTATTTAAAAGAAATAGGTAGAATCAATCTACTTACCTCTGATGAAGAATATGAATATGCAATAAGGGCGGAACAAGGTGATGAATTTGCTAAGCAAATGCTTGCAGAATCTAACCTACGTTTAGTTGTATCTATTGCTAAACGTTATGTAGGTCGTGGAATGTTATTCTTAGATTTAATTCAAGAAGGTAATATTGGACTTATGAAAGCCGTAGATAAATTTGATCCATCAAAAGGATATAAGTTTTCTACTTATGCTACTTGGTGGATAAGACAAGCTATAACAAGAGCTATTGCTGATCAAGCAAGAACGATTAGGGTTCCTGTGCACATGGTAGAAACAATTAATAAAATGGCTAGAACTCAAAGACAATTAACGCAGGAATTAAATAGAGAACCTACAGAAGAAGAACTTGCTAAAAAGTTAGGTATTTCTGTAGAAAAAGTAAGAGAAGTATATAAAATATCACAAGATCCAGTTTCTTTAGAAACACCAATTGGTGAAGAAGATGATTCACATTTAGGTGATTTCGTTAAAGATGAAAGAACAATGTCTCCAGAAGAATATGCTACTGCAGAGTTATTAAAAGAAGAATTATCAGGAGTATTATTAACTCTAACAGATAGGGAAGAAAAAGTTTTAAGACTTCGTTTTGGTCTTGATGATGGACAATGTAGAACACTAGAAGAAGTTGGTCAAATATTTGGTGTAACTAGAGAGAGAATAAGACAAATTGAAGCTAAGGCTTTAAGAAAACTTAGACATCCTTCTAGAAGTAGAAAGTTAAAGGATTTTTTAACTGATTAATGAAGATAAGTAAAAGATTAACTAAAATAGCAAGTTATGTTGATGATAATAGTCACGTAATAGATGTGGGTACTGATCATGCTTTACTTGCTATTTATTTAGTTAAAAATAAAAAAAATGTAGTAGTAGTAGCTTCTGATAATAAAGTTGGTCCATTAGAAAAAGCAAAAGAAAATATAAAAAAATATGCAGTAGATAATGAAGTACAAACATCACTCGCAGATGGTCTTGAAAAAATAGATAAAAGTATTGATACAGTTATAATCGCAGGTATGGGTTATCATACTATAAAGAAAATATTAGAAAAAGGCAATTTAAACAATGTAGAAAAACTAATAATTTCTGTAAATGATGAATTTAATAAAATGAAGAAACTAATAAAGAAGATAAAGTTTTATATAAAGCAATTAGAAATAGTTGAAGATAATAAAAAGTTTTATCTAATAATAGAATCTACTAAAAGAAAAAATAAAACTAATATAGTTTATAATAATGAATATAAAAAATATCTAGAAAAACAAATATTAAAACAAGAATCTATATTGAAAAATATTTCTCATAATAAGCTGTATATAAGAATAAGGATTCATTTTAGAATTAAACAATTAAAAAAAGAATTACAAAATATAAAGTAATTCTTTATTGCCACTTTAGTTAAATGGTATAACAAAGCCATGGTAAGGCTTAGTCATAAGTTCGATTCTTATAAGTGGCACCATAAAAAAATAACTCGATTTTATAATCGAGTTTTTATATCATTTAATTAGTTTAAGATTAATACCTTTTGTTAATGTTAGATTTATGATAAGATATTAATAGGAGGGTTATATGATTAAGATAAAAATAGATGATTTAGTAGCAAATGCTTTAATTGAACTTTGTAGTAGGGGATATAGAGATTTTGTAACTGAAAGAGAAATAAATAACTATGGTATAGCTGTAATGGAAGATTTATCTAGAAAGAATATTAAAGCTAAATTGGTTTTAAGTAAGGAATCAACAACTGCATTTGAGGATAGAAATAAGGAATTTATTGTATCATATGGTTCTGGATATCAAATAAATGATAATATTAAGATAGATGATTTAATTAATAGATTTAGAAAAAATACTAATTTTGAATTATTAGATACATTCGTAAATGATGATGTTATTAGTAGAAGTTTTAATTTATATAATGCTAAAGTAAAAGCAAAAAATGCTCCAAAAAAAATGTTCGTATCATGAACATTTTTTAATTTGTATTATTATTAATTTCTTCGTCATTATTATTTGCTTCTTCAGAGTCATCAACAATTTCATTATTTTCCTTTTTAGCAAGTGTAATAGTAAGAGATGAAATTGTCTTTATATCTGTTCCGGCAGATATATTTTGTTCTAATACAATATCAGTATCTACGCTAGTACTATTTTGATATACGAATGATACATAAATATTATTTTTATTGCACCAATCATTAACATAATCTTTATTTTGACCTTTGAAATCAGGAAGTATTATTATTTCCCTAGTATCATTTTCTATCTTCTTATTCTTTTCATCTATTTCACTTATAGTACCACTATCTCTTTTTCCAATTGGAGTAGAAGTATAATTATCATCAATTGACCAAGAAAATGTTTTTATCATTTTAGCATTTCTTTTACCTAAATTCGTATTAATTGCATTACTTACTTCTTCAATACTTTCGTTATATAGAATATAATTGTATAAATTAAGATTTGCACTTTCATCATATAAATATTTACCTTCTCCTGATAAATATAAAGTATGAATATTTAAACTATCAGTAACACTTTTATTAGATTTTTTCAAAATGCTTTTTCCAACATTATAGAAAGACAGAATTTCATTAGTAGTAAAATTAGTATCAATATTATCAGAAATAGCATCTAACATACTTCTCATCTTGGATGTACTAGTAATTGTTTTACCAGCTTTATTCATAATAGCTTTAATAACTAATTGTTGATTTAAACCTCTATCAATATCACCATTAGCAAGTTGTTTTCTATTTCTAGAAAGAACTAAAGCTTCTTCACCATTTAAAGTTTGTTTTCCTTTTTTAATACAAACTTTACCTTTTCTTGAAGAGCTATCAGTACATAAATCTTTAGGTACTTCTACTTCAATACCACCCATAGTATCAACAATTCTAACTAAAGCTTTAAAATTTACTTTTACATAATAATCAATATTAATATCTAAAAAATCTTCTATAGTTTCTTCAACACATTCTTCTCCTTTCCATCCAGCATGTGTTATTTTAGTTTTTTTGCCAGTACAAGCAAGCTTTACATAAGAATCTCTTGGTATACTAAGCATAGTTGCATTTAAAGTCTTAGGATTATAACTAACTACCATTAAACTATCACTATTACCAACAGTTTTTTTATCTAATTTATTACTAGTAGAATCTACTCCCATTAAAAGTACAGTAAAAGGTTTATTGATATTTCCTGTGGTTGATTTATTATTACCCTTATTAAAAGAACTAACAGAATTATAAATCATAAATATGTATGTTGAAATAATTAAGATGATAATTGTAATTAAAACTCTTGATATATTAAATAAACCAATTTTAAATTTATTTTTATCAATAACTAGTGATCTATATACTGTAGTTTTTAACATGAATACTACTATTATAGAAATTATTAAATATCTTAGTATGGGATCTATTGGACCAAGAAGTAATATATTAAAAATTAAAAATGAACAAGCTAGCATGAAGATAACTGTAATAAGTCTAGTTAAACGCTTAATAGCTTTTTTTTCTTTTTTCTCTTCTTTTTTTTCCATTCTTTCTTTTCTAGTCATAATAACCTCCATCTATAGCTTTATCATACACTATTTTAAAAATAATATCTAAATTAATTAGTGTTATTAAATAATTATACACTATTTTACAACTTAATTCTAATATATTTTGTAGAATTATGTACTATCATTTACACATTTGATATAATTATTATGAATAATAGGGTAAGGAGGGATAAGTATGAAAATGAATAAACTATTAGAGTATTTTATAATAGTATTTTTACTTATGCTTCCATTAAGAGTAGATGCTGCAAACAAGATGGGGTATAATAATGCAGTTAATTTAAGTGTTAGAAGTACTGCTAGCACAAGCGGAACTAAAGTAGGTATATTACCAATAGGTACTAATATAGAAATACTAGGTACTGCATCAGGTAATGGATGTAAAACTTGGTATAAATTTAAATATAACGGATCAGATGCATGGGCATGTGGCATTAGTACAGGAAATTTAGAATATATTAAAACATATACTACAACCACACTTAGAACTAATACTAGAACTGCTACAACAGCATACGAAAAAGAATTACAAAATGCAGGTTTCCCATCAAGTTATTGGGATAAACTATCTGCTTTACATACAAAATACCCAAATTGGAACTTTATTGCTAATAAGACAAATGCAGATTTTTATACAGCTGTATCCAAAGAAATGTTAAATGATAACAGTTTATTTGAAGCAACAAGCGGAGATATGACTTACTTATCTGGATACTTATCCACTGCAAGTGGTGATTATAATTATAAAACTAATACTTTTTATGCAAAAGATTCATCTAGATTTTATAACGCTGGTAAAGATATAATTGCTTATTATATGGATCCGAGAAATTTCTTAAATGAAAGCTTTATATTTTATTTTGAGCAATTATCTTATAATTCATCTTACCATACACAAGACATTACAACAAAAGCCTTAGGTAGTTCATTCTTAAATGCCTATAAAACTAATTATTACAATGCTGGTAAGAATAACAAAGTATCTCCAGTACACTTAGTTGCTAAAAGTAGAATAGAGATGGGTAGTAAAGCATCATTTTTAACAACTGGTGAAAGTTTTGTTTATAAAGCTAATTTATATAAAAATAATAAAAAGATATATGGAAAGACTTTTTCAAAATGTTTTAATTTCTATAATATAGGAGCATATGCTGACACTGTATCACCTGCTCAAAATGCTGCTATCTTTGCCTGTGGTGGTAAAAACTTAAATGATACTTCATATGGTAGACCTTGGAATACTGCAGATAAAGCTATTAATGGTGGAGCTATATTCTTAGGTAATGATTATATTAATGTTGGTCAAGATACACCATATTTTCAAAAATTTAATACATCATCATATACTAAAACAACAAAGTATGATCATCAATATATGCAAAACATTCAAGCACCTTCTACAGAAGGATCAGATGCTTTTGACAACTATAAATCTATGGGGCTTATAAATAGTACACAATCATTTACTTTTATCATACCTGTATATAACAATATGCCAGAAAAAACTAATTTACCTAATTCTAAAAATCCGAATAACTATTTATCTAAAATAGTAGTTAAAGCTGGATCAAAAGAATATACAGTAGGAAGTTTTGATGGTGCTAAAACAGATAATAATTATAATGTAACAGTTACTGCTAATGATACAACTGCTACTATTAATGCTACTAAAGTAGTATCTTCAGCATCAGTAAAAGTAAATGATGGAAAAACAATTACACTTTCTAATAATTCAACAAAAATACCAATAACAGTTACTGCTGCTAATGGTGCTGTTAGAACTTATTATGTGACCATAAAGAAAAATTTAAGTGGTATAGATGCTACAGTTGTTAATGCTGGTTATACTGTAAATAATGCTTATATAAGTAAGATAAATCTATCTACTAAGGGATCAACAATATCATCTAATATCATTAACAAAGATAAAAATGCTAAAGTAGTTATCAAGGATAAAAGTAATAAAGATAAGAACACTAATAATTCTTTAGTAACAGGAGATAAAATAGTAGTAACTTCAGGAACTAATACCAAAACCTATGATGTAGTTATTTATGGAGATGTTAATGGTGATGGTTCTGTAAAAGCATCAGACTACGTACTTATAAAGAATCATATATTAAAGAAAAGCACACTATCTAATTCATATAAAGAAGCTGCAGATGTAACTAAAGATGGAAATGTCAAAGCCTCAGATTATGTAATTATTAAGAATTATATATTAGGTAAAGCTAAAATAAATCAATAGGGTGATACTATGAAAAAAACAATAAATTATATATTTATATTTATTTTAACTACTATATTAAACATAGTAGTAGTTAATGCTGGTAGTTTATCTGTTTCTGCTAGTGATTATAGTCTTAATGTAGGTGATAGTGTAAAAGTATATGCTAAAGCTAGTTCTTTGACAGGAGCTTTTACTTATTCTTCATCCAATAGTACAGTTTTATCAGGTGGATGTAATGATCAATGGTTAGAAAACAATACTGGTAGTTGTACATTTAAAGCAAAAAAAACAGGAACTGCCAAAATAATTGTTAAAGCTACTAATGCAGCTGATTCATCAACAGGAAAAGATTTTACAGGTAGTAAAAGTATTTCTATTACAGTGACTACTAAATCAAATAAAAATAATAATAATAACAATAATAATAAAAATGCAAGTAGCAACAATAATTTAAAGAATTTAACACTATCACAAGGAACTTTAAATCCTAAATTTTCTAAGGATATTACCGAATATAAAATAGAAGTAGAAAATAATATAGAAAAAATAAAAATTTCTGCCCAAGCTGAAGACAACAAATCCGAAATAAGAGGACTTGGTGAAAAAAAACTTAAAGTTGGAAAAAACAGTTTTGGTGTAGTAGTAGTCGCAGAGAATGGAAAAACAAAAACTTACACTTTAGTAGTTGATAGAAAAGAAGAAAATCCTATTTATGTAACTATAAATAACAAAAAATATAAAGTTGTAAGAAAACTAGATGGAATAGAAAAGCCTTTAAATTTTCAAGAACAAACTATTAAGATACAAAATGAAGATATTGTTGCTTTATATGATAATATAACAAAATATACTTTAATTGCTTTAATGGATGAAAATAACAATATTAAGTTATATATTTGTGATGTTGATAAAGAAGAATATGAATTATTCATAGAAACTAAATTATCAGAAAATAGAATACAAATCCTTTCTATGCCAAAAAAGTTAATTCCAAAAGGATATAAAAAATATAAAGAAACTATTGATAATATAGAATATGATGTTTATAAATTGAATAGAAAATCAGATTATTCTTTAATATATGCTTTAAACTTAAACAGTGGTAAAAAAGAACTATATAGATATGATAGTTATGAAAGTACTATTCAAAGATTTAATGATGAAGATTTAAAAGAAAAAGAAAAAGATTATGATAGTTTATTTAAAATAACAATTGGACTATGTGCATTATTAATAGTTATAGTTATTTCTATATTTATTAGTATTATGAGAAAAAGTTCAAATAAAAAAAGAAATAATAATGAAGAATAAGGATATGAATATTATGAATTTAAAAGACAAGAGAAAAATATATGAAATATGTGGAATATTAATTATACTAGTAATAGCTATTTCAATTGTCTATGATCCTATTACAAGAAATATTAAATTTCATCCGAAAGATCATGGGGCAATGTGGAATATTCATTATGCTAATTTATCTAAACCAGTTATAATAGGTGATGCTAGAGTAATAAGTAATCCTAAAATGAGTTATACTAACATAGGAAATTATAGTGTAGCCTTAAGTAAGCCAGGAGATGCTATTATATATGAATTTGATATTGTAAATGATGGTACTTTTGATGCTTTTATAAACTACTATAACGAATATAATGATTTATGTTACGCATACTATGGAGAAACTCATTGCGATTGGAATGGTAATGGACATGATGAAATTGAAGATATTGTTTCTATAAATAAGAATATTTCATATACGCTTAAATATTCTAAAACTAAAAAAAGTGTAAAAGTTGGTGATGAATTAAAGCGTCATAGTAAAAGGCATGTTATACTGACAATAAAGTTTAACGAAGATTCAACAGAAATGCCAGAAGGTGTTGTTATATTAAATGGTTTAGATAAATATATTAATTATTCTCAAAAATAAATTTCGACAAATATAAACATAAATGATAGATACTATATTAATGGAGATGATTTTATGAAGTTTTCATTTATAGTACCTATCATTTTTTCTATTCTTTTAGGATGGCTATTTGGTAATTTTATTTATAAAGAATATAATTCTTTTGATAAAAATTATAGTAAAGCAAAAACAGTTTATTTCTTACAACAGGGTGTTTATACAAATCAAGATAATTATAAACAAAATATTGCTAAATTAGATAGTTATACTACAGTTCAAGATAATCAAAAGTATTATGTTTATATTGGAATCACAAATAGCTATAAAGATGCATTGAATATTCAAAAAATATATAGTAAACATGGTTATAATTTATATATTAAGGAAGATAAAATAAATAATGAATATTTTTTGAATGATTTAAAACAGTATAGTGTTTTACTAAAAAATAGTAATGATTATGAAAAATTAAATAATGTATTAAAGGCAATACTTGCTAGTTATGAAGAAAATGTTTTAGAAAGTTAGGAATTTATATATTTTTTGGCATTAATATTATGAGGTGAAATAATGAATTATATGATTAAAGATATGCCAAAAAATGAAAGACCTAGAGAAAGACTTTTAAAATATGGAGTAGAAAATTTATCTGATAGTGAATTATTAGCAATTATTTTAAAGACAGGTACAAAATCGTCATCAGTAAAAGATATAGCTTTAGAATTATTAAATAGTATAAATGATATAAATGAATTAAAGAATATTACTATTAATAGCTTGATTAATATAAGAGGAATAGGTTTGATAAAAGCTATTGAATTAGTAGCTAGTATAGAACTTGGAAAAAGAATGTATTTGGGTAATGATAATAATAATAGATTATCTTTATCTAATCCAGAGGAAATATATAAATCAAGTAAATATTTATTTTATGATAAAAAGCAAGAATATTTCTATTGTCTATATTTTGATAACAAACAAAGATTGATAGAAAGGAAGTTGTTATTTATGGGAACTATTAATAAAAGTATAGTTCATCCTAGGGAAATATTTAAAGAGGCATATTTATTATCTGCATCATCAATAGTATGCATGCATAATCATCCAAGTGGAGATGTAAACCCATCAGTAGAAGATATCGAATTAACAAAAGCTTTAGTTGAAATAGGAAAAGTTGCAAATATACCAATAATAGATCATATAGTAGTTAGTAATAATTCATATTATAGTTTTTATGAAAATAGTATTTTAAGATGAAAGATAAAAAAAAGATTATTGTTTTATTTGCATACTTAACTATACTATTTTCCTTAACTTATTTTTTAAATGATAATAGAAAAGTTTCATTTATAGAGAGTAATATAAAAAATTATTTAATAGATATATATTCTGTTTTTCCTAAAGTTTTTGCTAAAAGTGAAAATATCAATATAACAAAGTACTTGAATGATGATTTAAATAAAGAAATTAATGAATTGAAAGATTTATTAGAACTTAATCATACTTTAAATGAATTTAACTATGTTAATGCTACAGTAATATCTAGAAATGTTGATTATTGGTTAGATACTATTACTATTGATAAAGGAAGTAAAAGTGGAATTAAAGTAAATGATAGTGTAGTAACTAAAAATGGTTTAATTGGTAAAGTAATAACAGTCAATAAAGATAATAGTATAGTGAGTCTATTAACTAATAGAAATAATTACTATGTTTCTGTAAGTATTAATGATGATAATGGTTTATTATCAGGCTATGATGAAAAGAAAAATTTAATGTTAGTAAAAGGAATAGATAAAAATAGTGAAATTAAAATTGATGATATAGTGGTAACTAATGGCTTAGGTGGTATATTCCCTAGTGGGATATATGTAGGTAAAGTAAAAAAAATAGAAAAAGATAATTATGATTTATCTAAAATAGTTTATATAGATATAAAAGATAATTTTAAGAATATCAATTATGTTATGGTATTAGGAAGAAATAAATGATTTACTTAATTCTATCTTTAGGACTTGTATTACAAGGAGTTTTATCTAATTATTTGCCATTTTATATAAATAATCTATCTTTTTTATCTATTAACTTACCTATAATATCTTTAATAATTACATATACTATATTAGAAAGAAAAAAACAAATAAACCTTTTTTATCTTATTTGTTTTATATATGGTATTATCTATGATTTATTATTTACTAATACTTTAATTCTGCATAGCTTATTATTTATAATTTTAGGATTTTTAAATAATTTAATTTATAAAAAATTGGAAGATAAATTTTTAAATTTTTTGTTAATTATTATAATAAACATCTTTTTATATGATATTTTATTATATTTGTTATTAATACTATTTAAAGAAATAAATTTTAATATTTTAAGTTTAGTATATAAATTATATAATTCTATATTCTTAAATATTATATATGGAATAACTATCTATTTGCTTACATATAAATATAGGAACAAATTAAAAACAAGTATATATTAATACTTGTTTTCATATAATATTTTGGTGATACTATGAACATGAATCAATACAAAAAGAATAAAGTTAATTCTAAGAATAACAAAAAAACTAAACTTAATAAAATTGTTTTTAGTTTTTTTAATAGATTATTATTAACTATTATAATTTTTTTACTAGCATTAATTATCTGTAAATCTAATATTGATATAAAGAATAAAATATATAAATATGTCTATAATACAAATTTTAAATTTTCTGAATTTAATAAAATATATAAAAAGTATTTAGGTGATATTATTCCTGTAGATAATGTATTAGATAATAGTAACGAAAAAGAAGTTTTTAATGAAAAATTAAATTATAAAAATGCTAGTATATATAAAGATGGCGTAAAACTTGAAGTAAGCGATTCATATCTAGTACCAGCTTTAAAAAGTGGAATTGTTGTTTATATTGGTAATAAAGATGAATATAAGAATACTATTATTATTCAACAAACTAATGGAATAGATGTTTGGTATGGTAATATTACTAATACTACAATAAAGATGTATGATTATATAGAAGAAGGTACATTACTTGGAGAAACTAAAGATAATTATTTATATATGGTTTTTGCTAAAGAAGGGAAGTTTTTAAATTATAAAGACTATATTTAATAAAGTTAATATAAACCCATTTACTTTTATTATTATATTTATCTATTTATTATCAGGTTATATAAAAGATTTTATTGTTTACTTTATTATTATATTTATTCATGAACTAGGTCACTCTATAACAGGAATATTATTAGGATGGAAATTAAAAGCAATAGAGATTTATCCTTTTGGAGGATGTTCTAAATTTGATGAAGATATTAATAAACCTATAAATGAAGAATTACTAATATTAATTATGGGGCCTCTTTTACAAGTAATGATATTTAGTTTATTTAAAAATAATTTAGTTTATAAATATAATTTGTCTATATTATTATTTAACTTAATTCCTATATATCCATTAGATGGAGGAAGAATACTTAATTTATTGTTTAATAAAAGAATATCCTACATAAAAAGTTTAAGTTTATCTATATTTATATCGTTTATAATAATAATATTATTATTTATAATAAGTATTAAGTATAAACTATTAATTAACTTTATTTCTATATTATGCTTTTTATTATCATTAATAATAAAAGAACATAATTATAAAAGTTATTATTTTAATAAGTTTAAATTAGAAAGAATTCTTCATAAATATAATTTTAAGAAAAATAAGATTATAAAAAGTGATAAAGAAATGATGAGAGATAATAAACATATATTCTTTATAAATAATCATTATCTTACAGAGAAAGAATATTTAACAAAAAGACAAAATAAAAAATCACACTTATCAGTGTGATTATTATTTTAATTTGGTGGAGAATAGGAGGATCGAACTCCTGACCTCCACGGTGCAAACGTGGCGCTCTCCCAGCTGAGCTAATTCCCCATGTCAAACATGTAAATAAACTATATCACAAATTATGCTTGAAAGTCAATATTTTTTTTATTTTTTGTATTTTGTATAAATTTATTAATAATATACAAACTAATATGGGAGGAAAATTATGAAAAAGGAAGAAACTGAAGTAAATGTTTTAGATGAATTAAATAAGGGTGCTTGTATGGGCAGAGATGCTATTCATTATATTATTGAGAAAGTTGAGGATAAATCATTAAAGGTTTTACTTGAAAAACAATATCAAGAATATGTAAGTATTTTAGAAGAAATTAAATCTATATATCCAGAATATAGTGAAAAAGAGCCTCATGAAACTAATCCAATGAATAGATTTATGACTTGGTGTGGAATTGAAATGAGAACTATGAATGATGATAGTGATTCAAAAATAACGGAATTATTATTACAAGGAACTAATATGGGTATAATTGAAGGAAGAAGATTATTAAATCATAAAGGAACTGATAAAGAAGTACATAATCTCCTTCAAAAGTATGTAAATATGCAAGAAGAAATTGTCGAAAACTTAAAAAAGTTTTTATGAAAAGTGCTTAAATGCACTTTTTTTGCTATAATAAAATAGAGGTGTAATATGATCGGCATATTTGATTCAGGAATAGGTGGAGCAACTGTATTAAAAGAGATAATAAGATTACTTCCAAATTATAAATATATTTATTATAGTGATTCTATAAATAATCCTTATGGTGAAAAAAGTGATGAAGAATTATATGCGATAGTAAAAAATATAGTAAATTATTTTATAGAAAGAAAATGCAGAATAATTGTTATAGCGTGTAATACAGCAAGTGCAAAATGTGTTAAAAGATTAAGAGAAGAGTATAATGATATTATATTTATTGCTACAGAACCGGCTTATAAAATGGTACATGATTATAATTTTAATGGAAAAACTATAGTAATGGCTACTAAAGGTACAATTGAAAGTGAAAAATTTTTAGCTTTATATCATAAGTATGATAATCATAAAACAATATTAAAACCTTGTATAGGACTCGCAGAGTTGATTGAACAAAATAAACAGGAAGAAATAGATAAATATTTAAAAGAGAAATTAAGTGGTTATAAAGATATAGAAAATGTAGTTTTAGGATGTACTCATTATCCCTTAATAAAAGATAATATTAAGAAAGTACTTGGTAATGTTAATTTTTTTGATGGAAGTATAGGTATAGCAAATGAATTAAAGAGAAAAGTAGAAGACTTAAGAATAGAAAAAATAAGAGATTTGGAAATAGAGTTTATTGATTCTAGTAGTAATGAACTTAAGAAAAAAAGGTTTTATGAGGTTATTAAATAACCTTTTTTATTTACATATTTATAATAATATGATATAATTTAGAAAGTTTTAGGGGGGTATACTATGGAAAAAAGGATAATAACGATTGATGAATTATATCAAAATCCTCCAATATCAACATCAGATCTTATGCGAATATATAAAACAGATGATCATAAAATATTAAAAGTATTTAAAGAATATGATGATATAAGTTCTGTTTTTAAAGAAAATGTTAATCATTCTATAGAAAATGGTAATAACATATATCATGATGGGTGTGAATGCGCATATGATTATGTAGAAAAAGTAAGAAATATAACTGAATCTAAAGTATTAGTCGCAGATGAATTTAAATTAATAAAGGGAGTTAGTTTACCTGAGTGTGCATATTATGATAAAGCTGGTAAGTTTATTGGTTTTTCACAACCATTATATTATTATATGGATTTATACCAATATTTAAGAAGACCACAAAATAAAAAAGAGTTGTGCGAGATTATTTTAAAAGTTTCATCAATTATTAAACAATGTAATGAAAATGGTATTAATATAGTGGATTTAGGAAATTATACTAACATATTAGTAGGACCTTTATTAGAAGTAATGTTAATAGATTATGATGATTTTCAGATTGGAGATTCAATATCTTTTATGGAATCAGCAACTTTTTGGAGGGATGATACTCCAATTCTTAGTCATCCAAAATATTACAATGAAAAAAAAGGATTAATTACTACTAATTTTGATAAAATGGCTATGACAAATATGGCAACTTATATTTTATTTAATGAAGATATCATTAATAGTTCTAGTAAAGAAAGTAAAGAATTACAATTAAAAGCATTAAATGGTGAAAAAGTAGATTATACGAGAATACAACCAGAATTTAGAGACTGTGTTAATTTATTATTTAATTTAAATAAAGATAATATTTATCCAGATGATGCGATTAAAAGTTATATGAAAAGACTATAAGTCTTTTTTTGTTTACTTGTATAATTTAAAAAAATAAGTTATAATTCTTATAGTGTAGAAAAAATAAAAAAAAAGATTATGTTATATAGAAGTAGAGGTGTATTATGAAAAGAGCAAAACATAGAAAGAAAAGAAAATTAAAGAAAGGCTTTAAGTTTTTATTAATTATAATTTTATTAGGTATTATATCAGTCGCAGGTTTTTACACATATAAAGAGTTTAGTAAAAGTCCTAAAACAAAGAAAGTAGTTAAAAAAGAAGAAAAACCAAAAGAAACTACATATGAAGCATCAATGATAATGGTAGGTGACTGTTTAATACATAGTTCGGTTTATTATGATGCTAGAACTAATAATGGTGGATATGATTTTAAACCAATGATTAAAAATATTAAACCAGTTATTCAACAGTATGATTTAGCTTATTATAATCAAGAAACTATTTTAGGTGGAAAGGAGTTAGGACTTTCTACATATCCACAGTTTAATTCACCATATGAAGTAGGAGATGCATTTATAGATGCAGGATTTAATATGGTATCTTTGGCAAATAATCATAGTATGGATAGAGGAACAAAAGCTTTAGATAATTCAATTGCTTATTGGAAAAAACATGAGGATGTATATTGGGCAGGTACTTATTCTTCATTTGAAGAAAGAGATACTGCTAAAATAGGAGAAAAAAATGGCATTAAGTATGCGATGCTATCTTATACTACAGTTAATAATGGGCTTTCAACTCCTGCAGGTAAAGAATACTATGTAAATATGTATAGTAATGAACTTGCAAAGGCAGATGTAGAAAGAGTAAAAGATCAAGTAGATGTAGTTATGGTTGCTATGCATTGGGGAACTGAATATAATGAAGGTGCTATAGATGATGAACAAAGAGAAATCGCTAAGTATTTATCAGATTTAGGTGTTGATATTATTATTGGGGCACATCCTCATGTAATTGAACCTATTGAATATGTAGGTGATACATTAGTTATTTATTCATTAGGAAACTTCTTATCTGGTCAAATAGAGCCACAGAATATGACTGGATTAATGGTAGGACTAAATATAAAGAAAACAGAAACTACCAAAGGAAAAGAAGTAATTGATAAAAAGGTAGAAATTGGTGATGTAACCGCAGAATTTGTCTTTACTTATTTTACCCCAGGAGCATATACAAACTTTAAGATGTATAGATATAGTCAACTTAATAATGACTTATTATATGGATATAAAGATTATATGAAAAGATGGAAAAATGACATTGGTAATCCAGATTTTGTAAAAGTAATAGAGTAGTTTCTACTCTTTTTTAAGTGAGGTATATATGAAAATAGAAATAGTAAAAACAGGATATTTAGAAGAAAACTGTTATATTTTAATTAAGAATAGTAAATGTTTAATAATAGATCCTGGAGATGATTTTGAGAATATAGAAAAAGTATCTTCAAAGTATGAAATTCTTGCTATTTTAATAACTCATAATCATTTTGATCATGTAGGTGCTTTAAAAGAATTTATTAGTAAATATAATCCTATAATTTATGATAGAAATAATTTAAAAGAAAAAGAATATAAAATAGATTGTTTTAAATTTTATGTTATTTATACACCTGGTCATACTATGGATTCAATCAGTTATTATTTTGAAGAAGAAAAATCTATATTTGTAGGAGATTTTATTTTTAAAGAAAGTATAGGAAGAACTGATTTAGGTGGAGATAATAATGAAATGATAAAGTCTATAAATAAAATAAAAAAATATCCAAAAAATATAACTATTTATCCAGGACATGGAGAAACTACAACATTAGAACAAGAAATAAATAATAATCCCTATATAAAATAGTTTTACGTCAAGTAAAACCTATTTTTTCTATAAATATACAAATTTCTTGACTTAATTAAATTACTTTGATACTATTAATACAGAATAGGAGAGATGCGAAATGAAGAAAAATTTATTATTTATGACAATGTTATTTGGAGTTTTATTCTTATTACCAATCAGTGCGAAGGCATTAACAGGAACTGTAACAATTGAATGTGCAAAATCAAGTATTTCAGCAGGTGAATCTACAACATGTACAATTTATGCTACACCAAGTGATGGAAATTCAACAGGAATAGGAGGTAAATATACTGTTACTGATGGATTGTCTATATCTAAATTTGAATTAAAAAACGGAGCAATTACTGATGTTAATACAGATGAATCATCATTTGACTATGTGCTTAATGATGAAACTAACAGTAAATATGCATTTGGTGTTATAACTGTAACTGCTAAGAGTGATGCTACAGTTTCTGAACAAACTATATCTCTTACTGATTTGAATATTTATGATGATGCTGCAAACCCTAATAAAATTGCTTTAGATAATGCAACAACTAAAATAAATATCGTGGAAAAACAAACAGAAACTGTTCCTGAAAACAAACAAAAAGGAAAGGGAGAAACTAATCCTAAAACTGCAGATTCAAATATATTATTATATACTGGAATAATAGTAGCAGCAGCAACTATATCAGTTGTATGTTATAGAAAATATAAAAAGATAAAATAGTTGTAAAATCTATTATTTAAAAGAGGTAGATAATATGAAAAAGTTTAAAAACAAACTAAGAAATAAAAAAGTAGTGATTACAATATCATTACTTTTTGTGGTTTTGTTAAGTGGTTTTATATACGTGAATTTAACAAATCCAACAAAGATTAATAAATATATAGCACATGTTATAAATAAAGGAGCACCTGCTAATAGAGCATTTGATGACGAAACTTTATATAATGTAGTAGTTAATGCATATAATAGTGAAAATGGTACAAGTATTCCATATACTGAATCATTAACTGATGAACAATTAGCAACTATTCAATCAATATATTATATGGGAGATCAGAAAACACATATAGAAAGTACAAAAGGTATTGAAAAGTTAGTGTCCTTGAAATCATTGTCATTAACCGATAATGATATTATGTCTATAGATTTAAAGTATAATATTGCTTTAGAAACACTTGATTTATCTAATAATTTTATAAAAAATATAAATATAAAAAATAATACGGAGTTAACAGAGATTAATATTGCATCTAATGATTTGCGAGCAATAGATTTAACCAATAATAAAAAATTGATAAATATTGCATTAACTTATAATAAATTAGATGAAATAGATTTAAGTAATCAATTAAGATTACAAGGATTAAGTATAGGTCCTTTTACTGATGTTTCATATAACTTAGATTTAAGTGAGAACACGGAAATAGAAACTCTTGGCTTATTTGGATGTAATGATTTATCAGTTATAAATAACCTTAATAACCTAAAAACATTTGCAATATCATATATTAATAGTATGAATGAACTTGATTTAAGTTCTAATCCAGAATTAGAAAAATTATATATTAGCATGTCAAATATTAGTGGTATTGATTTAACAAATAATATAAATTTAAAAGAAATAGATATAAATGGATCTAATCTAGTTGAAGATAATATCGATTTTACCAATAATACTAATCTAGAGAAAATAGAGTATAATCGTACTAATATTAAAAAAATAGATTTGCTTAATAATAGTAATTTAAAAAGCCTATCATTAAATGATTCAGAATTATCTGAAATAAAAATACCAGAATTACCAGCCGATGCTTCAAAAAAAACATTACGACAAATAGTCACGTCAGTTAGAACAAACCAAACCTATATTAATATAGGTAATTCTAAAACCATAATACCAGCAAGTAATTACAAATATTATATTGGAAAAGAGGTAGTGATTCCAGAAAATATATCTGTAAATGAATTTATTAATAATTTAGGATTAGAAGGGCTAACAGCTAAAGTTTTTAATAGTGAAATTTCTGAAGAAATAACAGAAGGTAACGTAGCTGATGGAGAATTTGTTAAAATATATGACGGAGATACAGTTATTGATCAACTTACTATAAGTGTGTTGGCTGATACTCAATTTAATGATAAAGTATTCTATAAAGCGGTAATAGATGCTTATAATGAAGCAAATCCTGATAATACAGTTAATTACAATACTAGTTTGACCGATGAGCAATTAGCTACAATAGAATCTCTTACTATTAAATTAAATTTTTCATTACGTTCTGTTGATGGAATAGAAAAATTAACTAATTTACGAGTATTGGATTTATCACAATGTCAAAATCTTACAAAAATTAATTTGTCAAATAATTCTTTACTAGAAGAATTAGATTTATCATCAACTGGAATTAATAATTTAGATTTAACTAATAATAATAACTTAAAAACGCTTAGATTAAGTAATGTAATTTTATATTCATTTACAGGAATAGATAATTTAGGGGACTTAAAAGAATTAAACATGAAATATACAGCATTCTTAACAAATATAGATTATAGTCAGTTTCCTCAATTAGAAATTCTTTCTATATCGGGATCATTTAATAGGAATATTGATTTATCAAACAATACAGAATTAAGAGAATTTGAAGCACATAATGGAACATTGTTAAAGAATGTTAATTTTGGAAATATAAACAAATTAAATAAATTAAAGATAACAAGTAGTAAAATAGAAAATATAGATATAACAAAGCAAACTAATTTGCAAGACGTTAACATATCTGATAATCCTATGTTGGAAAGTATAGATTTATCAAATAATACAGAAATAACAAAGTTGGATGTTAGAGACAACAGTTTAACTTCAATAGATTTAACAAATCAAAATGAATTAGAAACTCTATATTTAAAAGGTAATCCTTTCATTATGAATATAATAATTAATGAATGGACTTCAGTTGATGAACCAATAAAATTATCAAATGAAATATCTAATTTTAGTGTTGGGTATACTGTTTCTGATGAAAGCATTGCTACAAACTCAGATGGTAAGTTTAATGCATTACAAGCAGGAATTACTGATTTAGAAGCAACAATACATGATAGTAGTACAGATGAATATACATTATCTGGAAAAATAACAGTAGTAAATAAAGTAACAAATATAAGTTTAAATAAAGATTCAATGAGTTTAGATTTAGGAGAAGAAGAAACTTTAGAAGCAACTATTGAACCAGAAAATGCTACTAATAAAAATATAATCTGGACAAGTAGTGATGAAAGTATAGCGACAGTAGATGCAGATGGAAAAGTAACGGCAAATTCTGAAAAAACTGGAGTTACAATTATTACAGCAACAACAGAAGATGGAGAATATCAAGCAACATGCCAGGTAACAGTAGTTCTACCAACGATTGATGTAAGTTCAATAAGCTTAAATGATAATAGTATAGGTATGAATGTAGGAGAAAAAACTACATTAACTGCAACAATAAGTCCTGATAATGCTACAAATAATACAGTAACATGGAGTAGTAGTGATACAGGTGTTATAAACATAGGAAGAATATCAAATAACAGTGCTTATGCAACTAGCAGCGCTGCTGAAATATTAGCAATAGGCCCAGGAACAGCAACTATTACTGCGGAAAGTAGTAATGGAAAAACTGCAACATGTACGATAACAGTAACTCAACCAGTAGAATCAATAAGTTTAGATAAAGAAAATATAGTATTATCTAATAAAGAAAGTACAACTTTAGTAAGTACTATAAATCCTAGTAATGCTACTAACAAGAATATTACTTGGACAAGTAGTAATCCTAGTGTAGCAACAGTTAATGGTAATAGTGAAATTTCTGGTAATATTGCTTCAGTTAGAATAACTGCTAAAAATACTGGTACAACAACAATAACTGCAACAACAGAAGATGGTAATAAAGTAGCAACATGCCAAGTATCAGTTGCAGAAACAGACACTCCTACAGATAGATTGCCAGGAGATATCACAGGAGATGGAGAGATAGATTTAAGAGATGTAATAAAACTATTTAGACATTATAGGAAAAAAGCAATAATAGAAGATGAAGAGACATTAGCAATATGTGATATCACAGGAGATGAGGAGATAGATTTAAGAGATGTAATAAAACTATTTAGATATTATAGAGGAAAGATACCTAGTTTGGATTAGGTATCTTTTTTACTATAATTTACATAGTAAAATAACAAAACCAAGTAAAAATATTGTCGAAAAAACAAAGTGAATGATATACTAAAGGTAGAATAGGTGAATTAAAATGAAAAAGTTTAAACTAAAAGTTAAGAAACCAAATAAAAAAGCAGTGATAAGTATATCATTAGTTTTAATAGTGTTTTTAACTAGTTTTATATATTATAATTTAACAAGACCAACAAAGTTAAATAAAATATATGCACACATAATCAATAAAGGAGCACCAGCTAATAGTTACTTTGATGATGAAGTGTTTTATAATGCAGTAGTTGATGCTTATAATAAAAAAAATAGTACAGATTTGCCATATACAATAACTTTAACGGATGAACAATTATCATCAATAACATCGCTTCAGTATCTAGGCCAAAATAAATCAGATGAAGAAAAAATAACTAGTACTAAAGGTTTAGAAAAACTAACATCCTTAATATTTTTAAATTTAAGATATAATAATATTACTAGCATAGATGTTAGTGAGAATTTGTTACTCGAAACACTGTATATGGATAATAACAATATTAATACATTAGACGTTAGTAAGAATTTAGCGCTTAATAGCTTAGCTTTCGGTAATAATAGTATAAGTACAATTAATTTAGAATCTAATACAGAATTAGAATCTATTGATTTGAGGAATAATCAATTAAGTGGTATAGATATAACAAATAATACTAAATTATACAGCTTATATTTATCAGATAATGATTTATATAACATTAACATCACTAATAATCAAAATTTGAAATCAATTAATTTAAGTGGTTGTAATCTGACAAGTATAGATATAAGTCATAATTTAGAACTTCAAGAAATTTATTTAGGTGATAATTTAATTGAAGAAATTGATTTAAGTCAACATAAAAAAATAAGAAGTTTCTATATGCCAAATAATGAGTTGTCTACAATAGACTTAAGCAATTGTAGTGCTCTTTCTTTCATACAAATAAATAATAATAATATTTCTAATATTAATTTAAATGATAGTATTAATTTAAAATATTTATATTTATATGATAACAATTTAACTGAAATTGATTTATCAGATAATAGTGCATTGCAGTTATTGGCATTAGGTTCAAATAAGTTAACAACTATAGATTTGTCTAATAATGGAAATATTACTGATTTATCTTTAGATGATAATAATCTAACAAGTATAGATTTGTCTAATAACGGAAATATTGCTTATTTATCACTATCTCATAATAATTTATCAAGTATTAAATTATATGATGGTTTTGATACTTCTAAAATCAACAATAAAGTAGGAAAGCAAGGAAATAACTTACAAATAATAAATTTTGGATCTAATAGAATTATTCAACCATCATCCAATTTAGAATTTTGGTTAAATGAGAAAATAATAATTTATAATGAATTTAGCATTTCTGATTTTATAAATGAATTAAATTTACAAAATTTGAGTGCAAATGTCTTTTCTAATGGTGTACAAAAAGATAATGATAATATAGAAGATGGAGATATAATAAAGATATATGATAATAATAATGAAATAATGAGTCTGAGAATCTATTATATAAAAACTAATTTGTTTAAAGATGAAAATCTTTATAAAGCGATTATTGATTCTTATAATATAAATCATGGTACAAGTTTACCGTACACTACCAATTTGACAGATGAACAATATAAATCTATCACGAGTTTGTCATATAGTAATGATGATAAAGAGGAATCAGATAAAATATCGGATTTATCTGGAATAGAAGCATTAACATCATTAACACATATATATTTGGCAAACAATAATATATCTAATGCTGATTTAAGCAATAATCCAAATTTACAATGGATAGATTTAACAAATAATAAATTATCAAGTATAAATATAAATAAATGCATGCAGCTAACGGTATTAAAATTGAATAATAATCTATTAAAAGATATAGATGTTACTAATAATACAAAATTAACTAGCCTATATTTGGGTAATAATCAAATATCTTCTATAAATATAAATAATAATAAGCAACTTGTAGATTTGAGACTACATGGTAACAATTTAAGCACTATTAATTTGAATAATAATAGCGAACTCGCAATTCTAAACTTAAATATGAATAATATTTCAAAATTAGATATACAAAAAAACACAAAATTAATTCAATTATATGCTGGTAGCAATAACTTAGCAACAATAGATTTAAGTAAAAACAATTCGCTAGGTATGATTAATTTACAACATAATGAGTTAAATGATATAAACTTGAGTAATAATCGGGCCTTAACATTTCTTTATTTAGATAGTAATAACCTAAGTAATATTGATACAAGTAAGAATCCAAATTTAGAAGAATTAGTATTATCCGATAATAATCTAAGTAATATAGATTTAAGAAATAATACTAAGTTAACAGAGCTTAGCTTAAGTAGTAATAATATAACTAGTATTAATATAAATAACAATTCAAACATAGAAAGACTTGATTTATATAATAATAAATTAAAGCAAATAGATTTAAGTAATAATAAAAAAATAAGTTGGCTTGGTTTAGGAATGAATAATTTAAGCTCACTAAATTTAGATCAAAATATAGTATTAGAGTACCTTTATCTATCTAATAATAATTTAAGAACAATCAATTTATTTAACAATACTAAGCTATCTAATATAGAATTATATCAAAATAATTTTAATCATGATATAAGTGTTGTTAATGGTAAATCTATAAATATGCCTATAATTTTTCCAAATGGGTCAGAAAAGTTTTCAATATCATATCAAATAGGTGATGAGTCAATTGTAGTTATAGAGGATAATAAATTTAAAGGATTAAATTTAGGAACTACAAATGTAAAAGCTACAATAGAAGGATTAATTATGAATTTTAATTTTAATATCACAGTAGTAGATAGATATCCAGGAGATATCACAGGAGATGATGAGATAGATTTAAGGGATGTAATAAAACTATTTAGACATTATAGGAAAAAAGCAATAATAGAAGATGAAGAGACATTAGCAATATGTGATATCACAGGAGATGAGGAGATAGATTTAAGAGATGTAATAAAACTATTTAGATATTATAGAGGAAAGATACCTAGTTTGGATTAGGTATCTTTTTTACTATAATTTACATAGTAAAATAACAAAACCAAGTAAAAATATTGTCGAAAAAACAAAGTGAATGATATACTAAAGGTAGAATAGGTGAATTAAAATGAAAAAGTTTAAACTAAAAGTTAAGAAACCAAATAAAAAAGCAGTGATAAGTATATCATTAGTTTTAATAGTGTTTTTAACTAGTTTTATATATTATAACTTAACAAGACCAACAAAATTAAATAAAATATATGCCCACATTATAAATAAAGGAGCTCCAGCAAATAAATACTTTGATGATGAAGTATTTTATCAAGTGGTAGTAGATGCTTACAATTATAAAAATAATACTAATTTACCATACACTACTAATTTAACAGATGAGCAACTAAAAACAATAACATATATAAATTATTCTGGTGAAGGAAAGAATGATAATGAAAAAATCAGAAGTACAAATGGGATAGAAAAATTAATATCACTAAAAGATTTACGGATTTATTATAGCAATATAAGCAGTATAAACTTGAGTTTAAATAAGTCTTTAGAAATATTAAGTTTAACATATAATAATTTAGAAGATATTGATTTAAGCGAAAACGATGCATTAATGTCTCTTTATTTACAGCATAATAAACTAGATAATATAGATGTAAGTCATAATATATCTATTGAAAAACTATATATAACTTCACAAAATAATTTAAGTACTATAGATTTAAGCAAGAATGTAGCTTTAAAATTTTTAGGCTTATCTGGGAATGAATTAAATACTATAGATTTGAGCAAAAATATATTATTAGAAGATCTTGATATAGAGAATAATAATTTAAGTAGTGTAGATTTAAGTAACAATACTGAATTAAGAGACGTTAGGTTAAGGGGAAATAATTTAAGTACTATAGATTTAAGTAAAAATATATTATTAGAAGATCTTGATATAGAGAATAATAATTTAAGTAATATAGATTTGAGTAAGAATGTTAATTTAGAATATCTTTATTTATCAGCAAATAATATAGAGTCAATAAATTTGAATAAAAATATAAATTTAAAGTATTTTTATATGGATTCAAATAATTTAACTACAATCGATTTGAGTAATAACGTTAAATTACGTGGGTTAGGTTTGAGTTATAATAATATAAGCACTATAGATTTAAGTAATAATGTGGAGTTGGAAAATATGTATATTAATGACAATAATTTAACAGTAATTGTTTATTTGATGCCTAATAAAGAATATACTTATGATAAAATAATATTGCCAGATACTTTATATTCTAAATTACAAAATAATTATCCGAATATTATAGATTTTACTGATTATACAGCAACTGCTTTAAGAACTGGATTTGCTTCTATTAATTATTTTGGTGAAAAAAACATTATACATGTATATAATATAACAAGCACAAAATATCAAATAAATGAAGAAGATAAATATATATATACAAAAACAGATATAGATAGTGATACTATATTATCAAATCTAGTATTGGATAATATAAAAGGAAGAATAGAAAATAATAAGTTGATATTATATAAAGGAGATACTATTGTAGATGAATATAAAATAATTAGTATTAGTAGTACAGATTATGATTTAAACAAGGGTAATGCTTTAGTAATTAATAATAAATTTGATACATCTAAAATAGATGTAACTAATGGAACTGTAGAAGTAAGTGATAATAAATTAAATATAAAGTATAATGATGAAGTAATTGATACAATAGATATAGCTAGTATATCAAGTGATAAATATAATTTAACAAATAATTATTTATATTTATTAAATGAAGAATTAGATTTGAATGAAATAAATACAGTTAATTGTAGTGTAAAAGTAGAAGATGGTAAGTTAATTGTATATAAAGATGAATACATATTAGAATCAATAGATATAGTAAGTATTAGTTATTCAAGTAGTGATTATGACTTAAGTAAGGAATATATATATTTAGGAACAGATAACTTTGATTCAAACAAGATAGAAAGTACTAATCTAACATTTGAAATAAAAGATAATATATTATATTTAAAATACCAAGATGATATATTTAAACAATATAAACTAATAAAAATATCAAGTACTAAGTATGATTTAAATAAAGAATATATCTATGTAGGAAATAATGCTTTAAATACTAGTGATATAAATGTAACAAATGGAAAGGTAGAAGTAAGTGATAATAAGCTTAATATTAAGTATCAAGATAAAATATTAGATAGTTATAAAATATCATCTATATCTAGTAATAAATACAATTTAAGTAAAGATAATATAAGACTAAGAAAAGATGAAGAGTTTAATATTGATAATATATCAACAATAAATTGTGAAAAGGAATATAGTGATGATAAATTATATATTAAATATGGAGAAGATATATTAAAAGTATATACAATATCAAATAGGGCACCAGGAGATATCACAGGAGATGACGAGATAGATTTAAGGGATGTAATAAAACTATTTAGACATTATAGGAAAAAAGCAATAATAGAAGATGAAG
>CAYRAF010000004.1:0-6715 GCA_964422195.1 uncultured Muribaculaceae bacterium
TAATGAAAGATGGTTAGGTGGAACTTTAACTAATTTTAAAACAATCAAATCAAGAGTAAGAAGATTAGAACAAATAGAAAAAATGGAAGAAGATGGAACATTTGATGTTCTTCCTAAAAAAGAAGTTATAAAGATTAAGAAGGAATATGAAAAATTAAATAAGTATTTAAGAGGAATTCGTAATATGAAGAAAATTCCTAATGCTTTAATTATCGTAGATCCAAAAACAGAAGAAATTGCTATTAAGGAAGCAAGAAAATTACATATTCCAGTATTTGGTATTGTAGATACTAACTGTGATCCTGATATGGTTGATTATGTAATACCAGGTAATGATGATGCAGTTAGATCTGTAAAATTAATTATTGGTGTTTTAACTAATGCAATCGCAGAAGTTAATGGTAAAGAAGTTATTGACTATATTTCAGAAGAAGATAAAAATGGAAAACCTGCTAAGAAAGAAAGAAAAGAAGAAGTAGAAGAAAAATCTGAAGTAAAAGAAGAAAAAGTTGAGAAAGTTAAAAAAGAAGTTAAGGAAGAGGTAAAAGAGGAAGTTAAAGAAGAACAAACTGATTTATCTTCAATGAACTTAACTGAATTAAAAGCTTTAGCTAAAGAAAAAGGAATAAAGGGATATTCAACAATGAAAAAAGCGGATTTAATAGAAGTGTTAAAATAGGAGGATTTATATATGTTTAGTGCTAGTGATGTAAAAGAATTAAGAGAAAGAACAGGCGCAGGAATGATGGACTGTAAAAAAGCATTACAAGAAACAGAAGGAAATATGGATGCTGCTATTGATTGGTTACGTGAAAAGGGTATTTCTAAAGCTGCTAAAAAACAATCTAGAATTGCTGCAGAGGGAATCGCAGAAGTTAAAATTTCTGGTAATAAAGCTGCTATAATTGAGGTAAACTCAGAGACAGATTTTGTTGCTAAAAATCCAGAATTTAAAGAATTAGTTGATAAATTACTTGATGGTATTTTAAATAATGATGTACAATCTGTTGAAGATGTTTTAAATGTAGATGGTTTAAATGATTTACTTATTGCTAAAACAGCTAAAATAGGAGAAAAACTTTCATTCCGTCGTTTTGAAAAACTTGAAAAAAATGATGATGAAGTATTTGGTTCTTATATCCATATGGGTGGAAAAATTGCTGTATTAGCTAAAATTAAAGGAGCAAATGAGGAAGTAGCTAAAGATGTAGCAATGCATATGGCTGCTATGTCTCCAGTTTCAATTGATAGAGATTCAGTTGATCCTGAACTTGTTGAAAGAGAAAAAACAGTTATTAAGGAACAAATTAAGAATGATGAAAAGAATGCAAATAAACCAGAAGATATAATTGATAAAATGGCTATTGGTAAGTTAAATAAATTTTATAAAGAGAATTGTTTATTAGAACAAGAATTTATAAAAGATTCATCAGTAAATGTTGGAACTTACATTAAAAATAATAATGGAGAGTTAATAAATATTGTTCGTTATGGTGTAGGTGAAGGTTTAGAAAAACGTGAAGAAAACTTTGCTGAAGAAGTAATGAGTCAAATAAATGGATAATCAATATGATTATCTTTTTTTTACAAAAAAAGATAGATTTTATATTAACAATTTGATACAATCATAATAGGTGATGATATATGGATTATATAAAGAAACATATAAAACCAATTATATTTGGTGCTTTAATGCTTGTTTTGATATGTGGCATTTCCTATTTTATATATCATAATTATTCTAAAAATATTATTACTTGTTCAATAAAAAAACGTTATGATAATTATCAAACAAGTATTGTAGTTACTTTTAATAAAGACAATATTCTATCTTTTGAAGAAGTTTTTGAATCAGCTGATAAGAGTATTTTAAAAACTAAAAGAATAGAAGCTACATTACTTGATTATTCTCATAGTGTTTTAAAAAATAAAATAATTGTAAAGCACGATGAAAAATATAGTAAGGATAAAAAAGATATTATAAAGCAATATATAGATAGTGGATATACATGTACTAATGAGGAAAAGAAGAAAACAAAAGTTATATTTGTTTTAAGTGATTATTCTAGTTACCAAGAAATTGGTAAAGATTATGAGGAAGTGGAATATAAAGCTTCTATCAATGGTGAAGATTCTTTTGAAAATGTTTTAATTGATAATAACAACTTTGATCCAATGGCAATAGGTAAATACGTTGTTACATATAAACTTAATATTAGTGATGTTAGAGATGACTATTTATATAGAGTTGTTAGTGTTGAAGATAGAACACCACCAGTTATAAAATTAAAAGGAAATCAAGAAATTACATTAAAAAAAGGAGAAACATTTACAGATCCAGGAGCAGAGGTTACTGATAATTATGATAAAGATATTAAAAATAAGTTAAAGGTGACTGGTGAAGTTAAAACAAACGAATTTGGTGAATATAAAATAATATATGAGGCTATAGATAGTAGTAATAATAAAACTGTTGTTGAAAGAGTTGTGAAAGTTACTACTAAGGGAGGTATTGTACCTGTTAAAAAAGAAAAGGATGGTATAACTTATTTTGATAACACGATTATTGTAAATAAAAAATATTCTGTTCCTAAAGAATATAGCCCAGGTCTTAATGATGATGCTTATAATGCCTTTACAAAATTACAGAGGGATGCTAAAAAGAAAAAATTTAAGATTGAAATTATTTCTGGATTTAGAAATTATAAAAGACAAGAAGAATTATATAATAAATATGTGCGTGAATATGGTGCAGATAAAGCAAGTACTTTTTCTGCTAAACCTGGTCAATCTGAGCATCAAACAGGTTTAGCTTTGGATGTTGGAGTTTTAGATACAAACTATGGTGATACTGCAGAAGGTAAATGGCTGGCAAGTAATGCATATAAATATGGATTTATTATTAGATATCCTAAAGGTAAGGAAAGAATAACTGGTTATGAATATGAACCATGGCATATTAGATATTTAGGAAATGATTTAGCTGCTAAGGTTTACAAAAGTGGACTTACCTTAGAAGAATATTTTGGAATTGATGAATAAATTATTTATATTTTTAAATATTTATGCTATAATATAATTGTCTGAAAGATACGATTTAACCATCGAATATAAAACCGACTAAAGTTACGATAAGGGAATTACAATTTATATTGGTGTTGAAGACCTATTAATTTAGGGATCCTAAAGATATAATAGTGATACCCACCTGTTTTAAGAGCAGGTTTTATCGTAGATGGAAAGTTCTTTCGGATTTTTTTATGCAATAAAGGAGTATATATGAATGAAAGATTAGAATTATTAATAGGAAATAATAATATCAATAAATTAAATAATTCTACTGTCTTGGTATTAGGAGTAGGAGGAGTTGGTGGTTACGTTGTTGAGACGCTAGCTAGGAGTTTTATTGGTACTATTATTCTCATTGATTATGATAAAATTGATAAATCGAATATTAATAGACAAATAATTGCGTTACACTCAACTATAGGATTAAATAAAACAGAAATATTCAAAAAAAGAATATTAGATATAAATCCAAATTGTAATGTTATTATTCATAATATTTTTTATGACGCTAATAATAAAGATATTATTTTTGATAGACATATTGATTTTGTAATAGATGCTTGCGATAGCATTAATAGTAAAAAAATAATAATTGAGGAATGTTTAAAAAGAAAAATAAAATTTATTTCTTGTATGGGTACAGGAAATAAATTAGATAATACTAAATTTGAAATAGTAGATATTAGAAAAACTTCATATGATCCAATTGCTAAAATAATTAGGAAATGGGTTAAAGATTCAAATATAAAAGAAAAAGTTCCTGTTTTGTATTCAAAAGAAGAACAAATAAAAAATGATTCTAATGTAATAGGATCAATATCTTATGTACCATCAACCGCAGGGTTAATACTAGCAGGTTATGTGATAAGAGAATTAATTAAAAATCTTTAATAAAGATTTTTTTAATTGTCAAAGTATTAAAATTATGATATAATAGGCGAGCTGAGGTGAATAATATGATAAGTGAATTAATAGGTAAGAATTTACCTGAATCAGAATATGATAAATTACCTTTTTATATAAAAAGACAATGTAAAAGAGAGAATGCAGAAAAAATATTAAATTTACAATTCTTTATAGATCATCCAGAAGCTTTTTCAAAGGGAGTATTAATGCATAATCCTGAGAAAGTTAGAAGTGTTACTAGTCTAAGTTTCTTGAATTCAAATAGTCATTTATTTAGTAGAAGATTAGTATCTAATGGAAATATTAATAGTATTAAGTCTATATATACAATTTATTATAGATATCATTTAACGGATTATATTACATCTTCTAGCTTATTATTAGATAGAGAGGTTGTATTAGCAAAAATCAATTATTTAAATATGAATCACATTTCATTAACTAAAGAAACTCAAAGAGGTAAAATTATAATGCATCCATTAATTTCTATGAATGCAGTACAGTTAGAAGAATTATATGGTATTGATGAAAAAGCTTTTGTAAAAAAGTTTTCAAAATTAAAAAAAGTTAACAAAAATACTTAATTTTATGTTATAATACAGGCAGTATTAACTGAGGAGTGGTAGTATGGCAGAATTATCTGATATTAAAGGTATTGGTGCAAAAACATTGGCACTTCTTAATAAAATAAATATAAGAACGATTGATGACTTAGTAACTCATTATCCTTTTAGATATGATGTATTAAAAAGGGATAATCTATCTGAGGTAGAAGACGGTGGCCATATTGTAATTGATGGTAAAGTAGAAAGTGTCCCTATATTACTTCGTTTTAAAGGTGGTCTTACTAAAATGAATTTTAGATTAGTATCTTCATCTGGAGTAGTTGGGGTATCAATATTTAATAGGGCTTTTTTAAAAAGTAAACTTCCTATAGGAACATCAGTAATTGTAATTGGTAAACTTGATAAAAAGAAAAATGTTATAACGGCATCTGATATTAAAATAGGTTTACTTTCTAATAAAGAAAAGATAGAAGCTGTATATCATGCTACTAGTGGACTTTCTAATAAAAATTTATCTGCGTATATCAATTTAGCATTACTATCTTATGGTAGATTTATTACAGACAATATACCTAAGTATTTGCAAGAAAAGTATAATTTTTCTAATAAAAAGACGGCCTTAAATATTGTTCATAATCCACCATCATTTGAAAAACTAGAAGAAGCTAAAAATAGATTAAAATATGAAGAGTTATTTGAGTTTATGTTAAAAATAAACTATTTAAAGATGGAAAATAGGAAGAAAAAAAGTGGTGTAAAAAAAGAAATAGATAAAAATAAAATATATAAATTTATCAAAGAGTTACCATTTGAGCTTACAGATGATCAAAAAAATGTTATAGAAGAAATTCTTAATGATTTAGGTTCTGATTCAAAAATGAATAGATTACTTCAAGGAGATGTAGGAAGTGGTAAGACTATAGTTAGTATAATTGGAATGTATGCTAATTATTTAAGTGGATATCAATCTGCTTTAATGGCTCCAACAGAAATACTTGCTACGCAACATTATAATACTATTAAAGATTTATTTAAAAATTATGATATAAATATATGTTTATTAACAGGATCTGTCTTAAAAAAAGATAAAACTATTATTTATGAAAAACTAAAGAGTGGTGAAATAGATATAATTATTGGTACTCATGCTTTGATACAAGATGAGGTAGAATATAAGGCTTTAGGCTTTGTAATAACTGATGAGCAACATAGATTTGGAGTTAATCAAAGATTATCTTTACAAAATAAAGGGCAAAAACCTGATATTTTATATATGAGTGCTACACCTATACCAAGAACATACGCTTTAACTATTTATGGTGATATGGATGTTTCAATAATAAAGCAAAGGCCAAAAGGAAGAAAGCCTATTAAGACATATGTAAAAAAGAATTCTGAAATGACAGAAGTATTACAAATGATGTATGATGAATTAAAATTAGGTCATCAAATATATGTAATTGCACCATTAATTGAAGATTCTGAGAATAGTGATTTAACAACAGTAAATGAATTAAGAGATAAAATGACACTAGCTTTTGGTAAGAAATACAAAATAGATATGATTCATGGTAAAATGACGCCGGTTCTTAAGGATAACGTTATGAATAATTTTAAAGATCATAATGTTGATATATTAATATCTACTACTGTTATAGAGGTAGGTGTAGATGTAGAGAATGCTACTATGATGGTAATATTTGATGCCTCAAGATTTGGTTTATCTACGCTTCATCAGTTAAGAGGTAGAGTAGGAAGAAGTTCATTTGATTCTAAATGTGTATTAATAAGTGATATTGATACAAAAAGGTTAGAAGTATTAGAGAATACTGAAGATGGATTTGAAATTAGTGAAGAAGATTTTAAATTGCGTGGTCATGGAGATTTATTTGGTACTAAGCAAAGTGGAGATATGACTTTTAAACTAGCTAGTTTAAGAGAAGATTATAAGTTATTATTACAAACAAAAAAAGATTCATATGAATACTTAAATAATGAAGTATCAGATGATATTAAAGATAAATTGGTTGCTAGTATTAAAAGTAGTTAAAAAATGTCAAATGATAAGAAAAGTAATTAAAACTAATTGCTTTTTTTAATTTTTTATATTATTATTAAAATGCATGGAGCAATTCATGCCGAATACTCTTACAATTATGAGTAAGAGAATATTC
>CAYRAF010000004.1:6725-28419 GCA_964422195.1 uncultured Muribaculaceae bacterium
AAAAAGTGGTATTCAACCAAACCCCCTGAATGGAGCCATTTCGGCTCCGCTTTTTTTATTATGTTTACGTAAATATAAATTATATTTTATTATGTGTTATTGACTTGAATTATCAGACAGGTTATAATAAGGTAGAAAGGTAAGGTATGAGTATGAGTGAAGAAAAATTAAATAAATATATGAAAATTTCTAAAATCCTTATTTTAGTAATTGCGTTAGCAGCTATTTTTGGTGTTTCTTATGCCATTTTTAAAGTAAGTGATCGAGGAGAAAAAACTAATGAAATTTCCGTTGGTAATATTGGCCTTAGAATTGTTGATGAAAGTTCAAATGGAATTACTTTAAATAATGCAGTTCCAATGACTGATGATGAAGGATTAGGGCAGGAACCATATAATTTTACATTAGAAAATATTGGTAACTATAAAATGGGTTATAAACTAGGATTTGAGCTTAGTAATGATACAACAATGCCGGCAGCAGCTATTAAATATGTTTTGACTAAGGATGGAACATCTAATGAACCTGCAATACTAGGAAGTATTTCTCCAGAAAAAGTGGATGATAAATTTGTATATTATTTAGATTCTGGTGTTATTAATCCAAGTGCATCTTACTCATATTCATTACAGATTTGGATTAATTATAATGCTTCAAATGAAGCAAATGGTACAAAATTTAGTGTAGTTGCAAGAGCTGATGGAGAAGCAATAGCTGATGATGTTGATTCATTTCCATTAAATAATAGACAAGCTTTAGTAACACCTATAGATACAGAAATTGATACGATGTTAGATGACGATGGTGCTTATATAGTGGCTAATGTTAGTGAGAATTTGATGATAAAATATATTATAGAAACTACAGAGGCTAGTGGATTAGTTGTAGTGGGTGCTAATAATAGAATATATGCTTATGCCTTTATTAAAAATAATAAAGTTGGTTTAGATATTGGTAAATGGTATGTAACAGATGATAATGCTAATACATGGTCTATATATGAAGGTAATGCACCTATAGCAAAATCAAGTTTTAATGAAGGAAATATATATAACGAAGGTTACTTAGATAAAATTATTGAGAGTTTTAGTTGGTGATTTGATGAATAAAAAGGAAAACACACCTAGAAGAGTTAAAATGGTTATAAATGTGTTTGCAATAATACTCGGAATATCTATTATTCTGGGTGTTTCTTATGCAATTTTTAGAGCAAGTGATACCGGTAGAAAAACTAATACTATCAAGACTGGTGACTTTGGTCTTGAAATTAAAAATGAATCTGATGATTCTATTAATTTAACGCATAGTATTCCAATGAAGGAAGAAGATGGCTTAAAAACAAATCCATATACATTTGATGTAGTTAATACTGGTGATTATGATATTAATTATAAGCTTGGATTTGAAATTAGTAGTGATACTACAATGTCAGCATCTTCTGTTAGATATGTTTTGGTTAAAGATGGTGTAAAAGGTTCATCAGCGTTAGTATCATCTGCAGTATTAGAAAATATTACTACAGATGATGGTACAAAAAAAGTTTATTATGTAGCTAATTATGACATAGCCACAGGAACAACTCAAAAATTTAAACTTTATATGTGGTTAGATTATAATGCTACTGAAAGTATTGCTAATACAGTTTTTAAAGCTAATGTTAGAGTTGATGGAGAAGCTACTACTATAACTCCTAGAAAAACTTTAAGAGAACCAACAGATGAAGAAAAAGCTTCTTTTTATAGAGAACTTAATGTTTTTATTGCACAAAGAGGCGGTCAGAATGGAGTTACGTATGCTGCTTTAGGAGGTAATAATGGTTATGCAATATTTATTGTTTATAATAATAATATTTATGTTTATCCATTTAATGATTTTACAGGAGATGGCGAACTATATGAAGGCAATAAGTGGTATTTTTCAAGAGATAATGATACTTTAGTTGAATATACAGACGATTGTCCTTTTGAAAAATCATTTTTTACAAATATATACTCTAATAGTTATTTAGATGCTATAGTAGAATCATTTGGAAATTAAAAGTAATCTAGTATTACTTTTTTTTATTTTGTGTTATAATTTAGATACAAAAGGGTGATATTATGTTTGTAGATGAAGTAATAATAAAAGTAATTGCTGGTAGTGGTGGAGATGGGTGCACTGCTTTTCGCCGTGAAAAATATGTTCCTATGGGTGGTCCATATGGAGGTAATGGTGGTAGAGGTAGTGATATTATTTTTAAAGTTGATGAGGGTCTTAGAACACTACTTGATTTAAGATATCAAAAGTTAATAAAAGGTAAAAAAGGAGAAAATGGTAAAGGAAAAAACCAACATGGAGAAGGCGCAGAAGATATTATTATTCATGTTCCTCAAGGCACTGTAGTAACTGATAATGATACAGGTTTAATAATAGCTGATTTAAAAAATAAAGATGATCAAGTTATTGTTGCTAAAGGCGGTAGAGGTGGAAGAGGTAATACGGCTTTTAAGACACAAAATAATCCTGCTCCAAACTTTTCTGAAAATGGTGAACCTGGTGAAGAAAAAGAATTAAAGGTTGAACTAAAATTACTTGCTGATGTAGGTTTAGTAGGTATGCCAAGTGTTGGTAAGAGTACAATAATATCACAAGTATCTAAATCAAAACCTAAAATAGCTGCATATCATTTTACAACATTGACTCCAAACTTAGGAGTTGTTAGAACAAAAGATAATCGTAGTTTTGTAATGGCAGATCTACCTGGTTTAATTGAAGGTGCTAGTCAAGGAGAAGGCTTAGGAGATAAGTTTTTAAAACATATAGAAAGAACTAAAGTAATTGCTCATGTCATTGATATGAGTGGTATAGAAGGAAGAAATCCTTATGATGATTATGTAATTATTAATAAAGAATTAGAAGATTTTAATAAAAAATTAATTAAAAAACCAATGATTATTATTGCTAATAAAATGGATATGGAATCTTCTAAAGAAAATTTAGAAGAATTTAAGAAAAAAGTAGATAAAGAAATATATGAAGTTTCTGCATTAACTAATTCTGGTTTAGATAAAGTTTTAATGGCACTTGCTGATAAATTAGATTCAATTCCAAATACTCCTTTATATGAAGAAGAATCATTTGAATCACATGTTTTATACAAGTTTGAAAAAGAAGAACCATATAAAATAGTGAAAGAAGATGATGTTTGGGTAATAAAAGGTGATTATGTTGAAAAACTGTTTAAAATGACCAAAATGACAGATGAAGGAGTTATTAGATTTACTAAAAAACTAAGAAAACTGGGTATAGATGATAAATTAGTTGAATTAGGAGCAAAAGAAGGAGATATAGTTAGAATCTTAAATTATGATTTTGAATATAAAGAGTAGTATCTCTTTTTTTTTGTATTTTTTGAATTATTATGGTATAATATGTCCTCAGAGGGGATAAATATGAGATTTAGCTTAAAAAATAGAGGGAAATACCCTAATATTCATAAAAATTTATCAGAAATCGCAGAGTGTGAAATAATATATAATAATGCTAAGGAAGTCGATGACTTAGAAACCCAATATCAAATATTAAATAAGTTAAGTAAAAAATATGGTATTAAAGTATTTGAATTGGATGAAGTAATCACATACGCACATTTATTAGGATTAAAAGGTTTACATAGTAGGGCTATGGATGTACTTAAAACTTATGAACATGAATCTCATGATAGATGTAATTTTCATATAATGAAAGCATTATTACCACTTTATCTATATTTAGATGATTATATACATGCAGAAGGAATTATATTAGATTATTTTTGTAATAATGAATATCGTAAAGAAAACTTTAGTTTTAAAGATTTGTACTCATTAAAGAATAGAAATATTCGTATGGCTGTATATGAAATTGCTAGAAATAATAACTATGTATTTTCTAATGTTAATATAGGAAACATCTCATTCTATGAGAGACAAATGATAGATTATTCTATAGAGTTAACAAAGTTTTATACTTTAAAATATTTTACTGATAAAAAAACTAGTTACTCACATTTTGCTCCTGGTATAACATTTGATGGTTTAATAGATACTTTAAAACCAAGAATAGATAATTTAGTTAAGTCTACTAATTCTGATGTTGTTGATCGATATTATTTTGATTTTAATAAAGTTATTGGGTATAATAAAGATCAACAAGAACTTAGTGGGGTAGAAGTTACAACTTTAAAAAATAGTAGTGATATAATAGATATACAACCAGTAAGAGTTAATAAAAATAACAGTATGTTTTTCTACTATAATGTTGCTATGGAAGAAAAAGAAGAACAACCTAAAGTCTTTAGTAAAAGTCAAATAGATAGATTTAAAAAAAGATATAATATGCAATAAAAAATTGAAGATTTATTCTTCAATTTTTAATTTTGTGTTTATTTTTATGTTTTTAACAGTGTTTTTAGGTAATTCAAATATATAATATACATTTTTTTTAGGAAAAATAATTTTATTCTTAGGTAAACTTGTATATATATGTAATATTTTATAATTTTTATCTGTCATAATAACGTCTATTTTATCTTTCATAAAAAAAGTGTGTATACTATTGCATTTTACTAGTAAAATACCTGTTTTTATGTTTTTCTTACCCATTAATCCTTTAGTTTTTTTAATAAAGCTTTTACATATTTCAATATCTATTTCCTTATTGTTTACATAAATTTTCATTATATCACCATCTAATATAAATATAACATAGTAAAATATAATTGACAAATATTATAATAAAAGTATATACTTAATATATAGCGAGGTGTTTTATGAAAAGAGTAAATAATAAGGGTCAAGCGTTAGTTGAATATGTATTAATAATTGCATTAGTTGCAGTTATCATAATAGGTCTTGTAAACTGGTTAGGTGGTTTTGTAAAAGATCAAATAACTAAAACATCTTGTAATGTAGCAAGTCAAGAATATGTTCCAGGAAGTAATCCTGGTGATGGTACATGTAAGGAGAAATAAAATGAATAATGAAATTTTAGATGAATTAACTTTAAATATGGATAGTACTATGGAAAATCTTGATAAGAGATTTGCAGGTGTTAGAGCTGGTCGTGCTAATCCAAATAGTTTAGATTCAGTAATGGTATCTTATTATGGTAATTTAACACCACTTAAACAACTAGCAACTATATCAGTACCAGAAGCAAAGCAAATGGTTATTAAACCTTTTGATAAAAGTTGTCTTAATGATATAGAAAAAGCTATATTTGAGGCTGATTTAGGATATACTCCAAATAATGATGGTGAGTCAATTAGAATTGTAATACCACCACTTACTGAAGATAGAAGAATAGAACTTGTTAAACAGGTTAAAAAAATTGCTGAGGAGGCAAAAGTTTCTGTTAGAAACAATCGTCATGAAGCTATTGAAAAAATAGAAAAAGAAGACCTACCTAAGGATGATCAAAAATCTTTAGAAAATAGAGTTCAAGATATAGTTAATACTTATAATAAAAAAATAGATGAAAAATCTAAAGAAAAAGAAAATGAATTAATGACTGTGTAAATACACAGTTTTTATTTACTTTTTTTTAAAAGTATGCTATAATACGTGCAAGAAAAAGGGAGGTGTAAATATGGCAGAATTAATAGAAATTAATAATCAAGAAATATGTAATCAATTATATGATTTATTAATTAAAAAAGGGCTTAGAGCTAATAGTTATTTTAATAGATCTAATGCTTTTACTAAAGAAGAATGTGCATTACTTGATACTATTATTTTAGAGAATAGTGACAATATTGATGAATTAGTATTATTTCCTAATTTAAGAGTATTGAAGATAAAAAGTCAAAATACTGATACTGTAATTGAAAAAGATCCTTTTAAAGTTAATAACATAGATAAGAATAATTTCTTTGTTCTTTCATATTTGACCTCATTAGAAGAATTAACTATAGTTAATGATAATAATATAGAAAGTATAAATCTATTACCATTAACTAATTTAAAAAAAATAAAACTATGTAATAACAAAAACTTGGTTAATATTATTGGGCTAGATCAATTAAAGAATTTAGAAAAAATTTTAATATATGCGAATAAAGGAAACCCTGTAATCGATGCAGATATATATCTAGAAAATACAAAAGATGCTTTAAAGAATTATTTAGATATAACGATGTTTTATGACTTATATAGTAAGAGTATATATCATAAAGATCATAAACGAGGTAGTTATTTTCAAGATAAATATTTATCTTGTGTAGGTAGTTATGGTACAAATCTAGAATTTGTAGAAAAAGTAGGAATATATAATTATTATGTTCCTTTAAGAGCTTCTGCTGTAGTTAAATTATATGAAAGAGCTGAAGAAGTAAATAATAGATTATCAGTACGTTTTAAATTTAGTTCTAAGGAGAAAATGAAAAGTTTATATCATTATGCTAGAAAAATTGAATATGATTATGATGCATTAGATATTAGAGATACTGATTCTTTAGATACTATATCTAAAAATGAGAATTTAAGTTATAGAATGAGTTTGCCTAATACTTCATATACAGCCTTAGTGAAGAAAAAAACTGTATGTGAAGGGTACGCTAATATGTTACATTTATTATTTTATATGAATGGTATTGGAAGTAGAGTAATATATTGTGCTAAAGAAGGCGATTCAATTAATGGTTTAAATCATGCTGCATTAAGAGTAAGATATCATGATGAAGATTATTATATTGATGCTGATCCTAACTGGGGAAGTTATGAAGATGAGTTTTTTATGCAAAGAAAAGAGGAATTTAAAAAGACTCATGTACTTGCATATTCAGAAAACATGAGAGGATGTAGTAACAATGATGTTAAAAAGTATATTAAACAATGAATATTTAGTTAATGAAGATTATAATGCTACAGATGATTCCTATGATTTAAGAGTTTTAATAGATCTTACTAATAATAAACATAGTCATAGATTTCAAGAAGTATTAGATAGTATTAAATATAAATATTTATATAGAAGTAAAAAAGGTAATTTAATACATGGTCAAAATCATATTGAAAGAGTTGTGTTTTATGCAAATATATTAGCTATTTTAAATGATATTAATGGTGATGATTATAAATTATTAATGGATGCAGCTATATATCATGATTCAGGCAGAATAGGTGATTTTGATGATAATTTGCATGGTTTTCTTTCTGCAAAGTTAGTTGATAAAATATTTAAAGATGATGAGTTTTATAAGACAGAAGATAATTTAAATATGTTAAAAGCTATGATTGATTTTCATGCTTTAGATGATACAGAATTAGATCGTATATTAGAATTTTATGATGTAAAAGATAAAGTAAGATGTAAAAAATTGGCATATTTATTAAAAGATGCAGATGCCTTAGATAGAGTACGTTTTATAGAATCAGATGCCGCATATTTAAATGAAAATTATCTTAGAAATTCTCAATCTGTAAGATTAATACAGGCTGCTAAAGAGTTAGTTAATATTTATATTAATCCAGTTATTAATAAAGTAAAAAAAGTAATGCATGTAGTTGAAAATACTAATAAAGTTAATATAGATTTACATGTAAATGATAATGTTAATACTAATGGATGTTTTCATGGTATTAATTTTGATTTTTTTAAGTTAGATAGTATATTAGTAAGAGGTATTTTATCTCCAGTTGAATGTAAAAAAGCTAATATTATTACTAGTAAGAATTATAATACAAGTATAAGTAATTATGTATATGTATTACCAGAAAAAGCTTTTGAGGGTGATTTTACTAGCTATGAGACTATTAATAAATTTATCACTAATGGGATATCATTTTATGCACTTGTTCCTAATCTTGTGTCTGGATTAGATAATAGAGATGAGGCAATAGAAAAAGGACTTCCATATACTATTGGGGAACATCGTAATGAAATGTTTGTAAAAAAAGAAATACCAGTTGATTCCATAGAGTATGTTATATTAAATAGTGATATATATGATAAAAAATTGGATGAAATAGATTATTTTGAATGTAATATTACTCCAAATATTATTAAAGAAAAAATATTTTATTATATGAAAAATTTAAAAGAAAAATTAGGTTATGAAGTTGGCACAGAAGAAATTAATATTGAGTTACAATTATATGAATGCATATTTCTAGCAAATAAAGTTAAAGATAACAAAGAAGATATATATAAAGTTTCTTCTCATCAAAGAGGTAGAATTAATAATATAATTGGTGGATATATGCAAGAAGCATATACTAATATTTTAGGAAGTGAGGCTACTGTTGGTAAAGTAGTTGAACATATTATAAGCAATAGAAGAGAAAATTATAATATTACTAATACTGGTGATGAAGTAATGATTAAAGTAAAATAGAAAAATATTTTTCTATTTTTTTATTGAAAAAAAATAATTATTTATATATATTATATTTAAGTAGTAACAATTAGAGGTGTTAGTATGATAAAAATAATTAAAAATAAAGATAATTTAAAAGAAGAAGATATGACAGTTTTTGATAAAAGATATAAAGCTATTATTTTAGATAATGATAATAATATTATAATTGGTTATTCCTTTAATAATTATCAATTGATTGGTGGTCATAAAGATAATGATGAAAGTGATGCAGAAACGTTGAATAGGGAAATAAAAGAAGAAACTGGTATAGAGTTGGATTTAAAGGATATATCACCATTCGCAGTACGTTATGAGTATTGTAAAGATTGGCCTAGTATTGGTGAAAATAAAAAAATAGAAAATTATTATTTTAAAGTTATAACTGATAAAAAGGTTGATCTTAATAATACAAAGTATACTGAAAGTGAGAAAAAAGGAAATTTTGAGGTTAGAATATTTCCGTTAAAAGATTTAAGAGATAAATTAATGGAGAATTTAGAAGAAGAAAAAGAGTTTCAAGTAATTACTAGAGAAATATTAGAATTATTAGATAATTGTGAGGAGAAATTATGGAAGTAAAATTAGATAAAATTTCATTAGAGGAAAAACAAAGATTGATGAATATATTTCAGTTATATATGTATGAAATAACTAGGTATTTACCGATGAAATTAGATGATAAAGGTTTATATCATTATGATTATTTTGATAATTATTGGACTGATCCTACATATGAGCCATTTTTTATTAAAGTCGATGGTGAAGTTGCAGGTTTTGTTCTTATAAATGAACATTTTCATATATTAAAGTCTGGAAAAAATATATCAGAATTTTTTATATTACAGGAATATAAAAGAAGGAAAGTGGGATCTATCGCTGCTAAAATGGCTTTTGATTTATATAAAGGCCCTTGGGAGGTAAGACCAGTTCCTAAGAGTGATGAGGCACATATTTTTTGGACTAAAGTAATTAATGAATATACTAATGGTCATTATAATGTTGAACATACAGATAGAGAAGTTATTACTTTTAATAGTAAATAATTTCTTTTTTTTATCGTAAATATTTGACTTTTATCATAATATATGATAGTATTTTAAATGTTTGAAGCCTCTACTTCAAACCGCATTGAATAGGTTTATTAAAAACATATAGTTATGTACCTTAAGAGCGAGTCTAGAATATAAAAAAGGAGGTAAGAATATGAAAGCAGTTATTAAAACTGGTGGAAAACAATATGTTGTATCAGAAGGTGACTTTATCTATGTTGAAAAATTAGCTGGAAAAGAAAATGATAAAGTTAAGTTTGATGAAGTATTAATGATTGATAATAAGATTGGGACTCCACTACTTGCTAATGCCAGTGTTGAAGGTGTTATTGCTAAACAAGGTAAAGGTAAAAAAATCAGAATCTTTAAGTATAAATCTAAAGATAGAAGTAACCGTAAAACGCAAGGACACAGACAACCTTATACAAAAGTTGAAATTAAAGAGATTAATGGGTAATTAAAATGATAAAAGTAGAAATATTACCAAATAAGATAATTCTCAAAGGACATGCAATGTATGCAACTTCAGGAAAAGATATTGTATGTGCTGCAGCTAGTAGTATTGTAATAACAACAATAAATGCTGCATTAAAAATAGATAATAAATCATTAAGTTATGAACAAACAGATGATGAACTTGTTATTAATATATTAAAAGATGATGATATAACAAATAAATTGATTAATAACATGAAAGATTTGTTATATGAATTAAAAGAGAATTATCCTAAAAATATTAGTATTAAGTAAGGAGGAATAACAATGCAATTATTAAAATTAAATATACAATTATTTGCACATAAAAAAGGTCAAGGATCTTCAACTAACGGACGTGATTCTGCAGGTAGAAGATTAGGAGCTAAAGCAAGTGATGGAGAATTTGTTACCGCTGGTTCTATACTTTATAGACAAAGAGGAACTAAGATTTTCCCAGGTAATAATGTAAGACGTGGAAATGATGATACACTATATACAACAGTAGATGGTATCGTTAAATATGAACGTTTAGGAAAAAGTAAAAAACAAGTAAGTTGCTATGAAGTAGCTGAATAATTTCTAGTTAAAATAAGATATAAATAGGCAGTACATATATTTTTGTACTGTTTTTTTATATATATAAAATATCTACAAAAATTTTTAAAAAAGTTTTAAATAACTACTTGAAAATTTTGACCTCTTGTAGTATAATGTAATTACAGTAAGAGGTTGGCTTAATGAGTTAGCGATAATTTATTAAGAAGATAGATATTTTAAAAAATATAAAGAGAAGGGAGGAATAATATTATGTGGAAATGGCTAAAAAGATGGTTCTAGTATAGAGCAAAGAAGTGTAAAGAGACTCATATTTTAAGAGTCTTTTTCTTATGAGTACTTGAAAAACTATCATATTATGATATATAATAAATTTAAAGGTAGGTGGCTTATGAGAAAAGTAAATAAAAAAATTACCGGTCAAGATAGGATTATGAAAACACTTATAGTGATTTTGTGTTATTTCTTATATTCAAGAATATTTTCTGAATTATTTGGTTATAATATTTTAACTAATTTTATAGCTGATGCTATTTATTTAATAGGTATTATACTTGCATATAAAGAGAATTTAAGAGAAGATTATTATGATTTAAGAGAAAATTATACAGTAGGTAAAATTATTAAAAAAGTTTTATTTTGGTTTATGATAATTTTTATATTTAATATTTTAATGGGAGCTTTAACGGATGCTTTAATAAAAAATGCTTCCCTTGATGATAATACAAAGGCATTAGAAAACCTATTTAAAGTATCGCCTGGATATGCTTTATTTAAGACTATGATATTTGCTGTAGTAGCAGAAGAATTATTATTTAGAGAATCTGTTCATGATGTAATAAAAAATAAATGGCTTTTTATATTTGCAAGTGCTCTTATTTATACATTAGTTAATTTTGCATATACAGGTTTTAATGATGAAATTTTGATAATAAGTATGCTTAGTTATTTTTTACCAGCTTTAATATTTTCATATGCTTATTATAAAAATAATAGTAATATTATAATAATTATGTTAATTAAGTTTGTGTGTAATTTATTACCAACAGTGATATTTTTCTTAGGATTATAGTTTATTAATAAAAGGAGGAATTATGAGAGTAGCTAAACTTACATTGTTTATATTTATGTTGTTGCTTATACCTAGTTTTGTAAATGCAGCTACTATGGAAGAATTGCCTCCATATATAACTGTTGAGGGTATAGATAGCGAAAAATATGAGATTGATAAAACTATTACTTCAGATCAAGTTATAATTGATATAAAAGAAAGAGATGGTAGTCTATATTATTCCTGGAGCTTTGATAAGAAAAAAGTAGGAGAAACTATAGATTTGAACTTTGAGCTTGATTTTGTTTCTGAAAAACAAAGTGAAATTGATGCGATTGCAAATGAGAACAACGATAAAACTTATTTATCATTTACACATCATGGTAATTTACCAAGTAGAGCTACTATAAATGTTTATGTTGGTAATAGGTATAAAGAAGGAGAAAAATTATACTTATATTACTATAATGAAGAAAGAGATGTTATTGAATACGTTGATAATGGTTTAAAAGTTAAAAATGGTTATGTAGAATTTAAAATTGATCATTGTTCAGAATACTTTTTAACGGCCGCTGTAGTAAATAATGCTGAAGGTAATCCTAAGAGTATGAATTATATTATAGGAATACTTGCAGTAATTGTAATTGGATTGTTAGGAGTAAACTTATTCTTCAAAAAGTAAGTTTACTTTTTTTTATTGCTAAATTGAGCATTTAATGGTATAATATGCTGCGTGGAGTGAGAGTATGAGTTATTGTTTAAGACAATCTATTGAAGAGTTCAATAAAATTGAAAAAGAAAAAATGAGTATTTTTAGGGAATTTTCTGGTATTATAGATTTAGATGATGATACAATCTTAAAATATATTGATAGCTTTTATGATAAAGAAGAATATATAGCTATAGATGAATATGATAGACTTATTGAATTAATTCATATAGATATTTATGAGTTAAAATTTAAAGAAAAATTAATTAAGACTATTAATTTTCTTAGAAAATTAGGAAATATTGAAATTCAAGGTAATTCTCTAAAAGGATCTGTTGGAGAATTTATTGTAAGTATTGATTTTGATACTAATGATATAAGTATGATTAGTACATTTGAAAATGTTGTTAGTATAAGTAAGATTCAAATGATAAAGGATCAAACTATTACAAGTTATAAGCAAATAACTTCAGTTAAAGAACATTTTCAAGATTTTATTTCAGAATTAGAAGGTACTGATGGAATTAATAAACTAAATATTGATATTTATGAAGAAAAACATCATTTTTCTGGTATTAGGGAATATAAATCAAATAAGAAAAGAACAAAAAAGAATTATTATTGTAGTAATAATTCAGAGTTTAAAATATTAACTGAACCAAATGCTTTAGAAAACTTTATTATAGGTGAAGAAAACACTAGAAAGAATGGTTATGTGCTTAGAAAAACATATAAAGAGTATTTTCTTCCTAATACATATAATAATCCTGTATGTGAGCCTATAAGGAATAAGATAGAGGATCAATCTGCGTATTATATATTGGAAGAACAAGATGGTAATGACTTAGTATTTAATGAAGATACAAAAGTTGAAATAACAAGTATAGAGTATGATAAATTGTATAGTAAAGTTTCAAAAAACAAAACATTAATTAAACAATAATTAGTGTTTTATTTTTTGTTAAAAGATGGTATAATTTTTTCATGAGTAGGTGATTTTATGAAAAACAAAACATTAATGATAATATTTACTATTTTGGTATTTCTTTTATTTATGGGAATAGTTTATTTTGTATATACTATGAGCAATACTGATGCGGTTAAGTTTAAAAGAGAATATGAATCTTTAAATAATGTTCAAATAGAAAATAGTGATAAAAAGCATAGGAAAATTAGTATTCCTAGTAATAATCCTTTCATATATAAAACTGAAGATGAGATAGTTAAGATGATGAATAATAAAGAAACGTTTATAGTATATTTTGGTTTTAATAAGTGTCCATGGTGTAGAAGTGTCCTTCCTACTTTGATTGAAGTTGCGAATGATTATAATATAGAAACTATTTATTATGTTGATATTTTAGAAATTAGGGATATTTTAAATGTTGATGATGAAGGTAATTTAATTACTGAAAGAATGGGTACTAAAGGTTATTATAAATTATTAGAATTATTTGATAATGTTTTAGATGATTATGCTTTAGAGGATAAAGATGGCAATAATGTTATTACTAATGAAAAAAGAATATATGCACCTAATATAGTAGGAGTTGTTAATGGTAAGGCTGAAAAATTAACTACAGGTATATCTGATATACAAGAAGAAGCACAAGATGCGTTTATGGAAATAAGTGATGAAATGAAAAAGGATAGTTATTCAAAAATAGAGTGTATCATAAAATGTATTAATGAAAAGAATAAAACTTGTACTTTAGAAAAAGCATGTTAAGGCATATCATTATGATATTGCCTTTTTATAGGAGTAATTATGGAAGAATATAAGGAAATAGAGAGAAGTATAATAAAAAAATTTAGAAAAGAAATTTGGAGTAAATTTGTAAAAGCTGTTGCAGAATATGAGTTAATTCAAGAAAATGATAAAGTAATGGTTTGTATTAGTGGAGGTAAAGATTCTTTTTTACTTGCTAAATGCATAGAAGAATTAATAAAGCATGGAAAATTTAAGTTTGAAGCTTGTTATGTAGTAATGAATCCTGGATATAATCAAAAGAATAAAGATTTAATATTAGAAAATGCTAAAAGATTAAATATTAATATTGAAATGTTTGAAAGTGATATTTTTGAAGTTGTTGATAAAGTTACTACAGGTAATCCTTGTTATTTATGTGCTAGAATGAGAAGGGGATTTTTATATAGTAAAGCAAAAGAATTAGGATGCAATAAGATAGCTTTAGGACATCATTTTGATGATGTTATAGAGACAACACTTTTATCTATGTTTTATGGAGCAGAAATAAAAACTATGATGCCTAAGTTACATAGTGATAATTTTGAGGGACTAGAATTAATTCGTCCTATGTATTTAATTAAAGAAGATGATATTAAAAGTTGGGCTAAATTTAATAAATTGGAGTTTATTAACTGTGCTTGTAGATTTACAGAAAACAATACTTTAGAAAAAAATGAAGATAGCAAAAGGCTTGAAATGAAAAAGCTAATTAAGGATTTAAAAAAAGTAAATGAGGATATTGACTATAATATTTTTAAAAGTTTAGATAATGTTAATTTAAATTGCGTTATTAGTTATAAAAAAGATCAAGTTAAACATACTTTTTTAGATAATTATGAAGATAAGTAATAATTTTTAATATATTTTAGAGGAGGATATTATGAAGTATAAACTACAAGAAATACTAAGTTTAACTCTTGATATGGCAGAAGCTATGATTAAATGTGGTTCTGAGGTGTCTAGAGTTGAGGACTCTATTAGAATAATATGTAACAGTTATAAAGTTAAATACATAGAGGCTTATGCTACTAATAGTTTAATTATAGTTACTTTAAGGAATAATGATGAAGCAGTAACAGAATCTAGGAGAATTAAATATATTAATACAAATTTATCAATGCTAGAAGAAGTAAACTCTTTATCAAGGGAGATATGCGCTAATAATGTTGGTAGAGAAATTGTTTTAAAAAAATTAGATAGCATCAAGAGTCATAATCATTATCTTCTTATTTGCTTTGGTAATTTATTAGCAGCTTTTTCTTTTACTTTATTCTTTAAAGGAAATGTTTTAGATGCAATTATTTCATCATTTATAGCTTTGATATTATATTTATCAGATCATTATTTAAATTCTAAAAATAGAAGTAAAATTATATATAATTTTATGAATAGTTTTATTATAGGGATAATTGCTGTAATATTTAGTAAATTTATAACTACTATTCATTTTGATAAGATAATAATTGGTGATATTATGTTGCTTATTCCAGGACTTTCAATGTTTATATCAATATATGATATTTTTAAAGGAGATACAATTTCTGGGACTATTAGATTTATAGAAGGAATGTTTTTAGCATTATCAATTGCCCTTGGAATATTACTTTCTTTATTGTTAGGAGGTTTAATATGATAAATAGTTTATTATGGGCTTCCTTAGGAACTTTAGGATTTGGATTAGTATTTAATGCTAATAAGAATAAATTATTATATATATTAATTGGTGGATTCTTAAATTATTTGACTTATGCTTTAATATATAAACTTACAAGTAATATATTTTATTCATCTTTATTTTCTGCATGTATTACTTATTTATATTCTTCTTTGATGGCAAGAGTCACTAAATCTCCAGCAATTATATATATTTTAACTGGATTAATACCAATAGTACCAGGCGGGGCATTATTTTATACAATGCAAAACTTTGTATTAGGAAATGAAAATTTAGCTATTAAATATGCAAGTATTGCTGCTCAAGTAATATTAGGTACTGCATCAGGTATTGCTTTGTTTTCAGTTACTATTAATTTAATTAAAGATTTAAAACATAACTTTAATCATTAAGTAGTGATATTATAAATATTGATAAACTACTTAATATTTGATATAATGTATAGGTAATTTAGCTTAGGAAAGGAGATAATATGGCAAAAATTAAGATATTTAGTCTTGGAGGACTAAATGAAAATGGTAAAAATATGTATGTTGTAGAAGTCGACAAAGATATTTTTGTTTTTGATGCGGGTTTAAAATATGATAATGAAAAAAAGTTAGGTATTGATTATATAATTCCAAATTTTGATTATATTATTAAGAATAAAAAAAGGGTTAAAGGAATATTTTTAACACACGGACATGATGGTAATATGGGAGCAATTGTAGATATTTTAACTGCTATTCCTGATATGTCTGTTTATGCTACTAAGTTTACTATGAACATTATCAAAAGAAATTTAGAAGATGAAGGTATAATTGCTAAAAACTTAAAAGAAATTAGACCTCATTCAAAGATTGATTTTAATGAAAATGTTATTTTTCCTATAAGTGTTACTCATTCAATTCCAGATGCTGTAGCATATGTTTTATACACGAAAGATGGTGCTATTGTTTATACAGGTGATTTTGTATTTGATTCTACCATGATGGGTAATTATAAAACTGATATAGGAAAACTTGCTTATGTTGGAAAACAAGGGGTTTTATGTTTATTATGTGAATCAATGTATGCTGAGCATGAAGGACATACATCTCCTCATAATCGTATTTCATCTTTTATTAAAGAAGTTTTAAATAAAAATGAAAATAGAATTATTGCAACTATATTTCCAGCACATATATATAGAGTACAAGAAATATTTAATGAAGTAGAAAAAACTAAAAGAAAAGTTGTTATAATGGGTAAATCTTTACAAGAATTAATTGATCAAGCTATAAATGAAAAATATTTAACTATTAATCCTAATAAGATTGGTGATTTATCTAATTTAGAAGATAAAGATGCGGTTATCTTAATATCTGATGAAAAAGAAAAACCTTTTAACAATCTTAATCGAATTATTAAAGGATTTGATAAATATATTAAATTAAAAGAGACTGATACTGTTTTTATTACTGAACCAGCTTATGAGGGTATTGAAAAAGCAACAGCGTTAATTATGGATGAAATAGCTAAATTAAATGCAAATGCTATTTGTCTAGATAGTAGAAAACATTTATTACATCATGCATCACGTGAGGATTTAATGCTAATGATTAATTTAATGAATCCTAAATACTATTTTCCAGTAAAAGGGGAATATAGAATGCAATATGCTAATGCTGAAATTGCCGAAGAGTTAGGAATTGATAAAAACAATATTCTTCTAAAGCAAAATGGTGATGTAGTTGAAATAGTTGATGGTGAATTAAAAAATACTACTGAGCATATTGAAACTGATGAGATATTAATAGATGGTAAAAGCCAAGGTGATATTGGAGAGTTAGTATTAAAAGATAGAGAAATGTTATCTGAAAATGGAATTGTTATAGTAAGTTGTTCTGTAGATAAAGAAAATAAATCTATACTCGCAGGTCCTGAAATATTAACTAGAGGATTTATCTATGTTAAAGATAATCAACAAATTATTGATGAAAGTAAAAGTATTAGTTTAGAAGTAATAAAAAATAATATAGATGAGCAAAATAAAAAAGTAGACTTTACAAATATTAAAAATGAATTAAGAGAAAAATTAGGTAAATATTATTATTCAGAAACAGGTTGCAAACCAATGATTATTACAGTTATTCAAGAAGTTTAATATTATAGGTGATTAGATGAAAAAAGAAAAAAAAGAGGAAAAGATAGAAGTACTAACAAGAAGTGCTAGATATACAGAAAAAAATAAAAAAAGGAACAAGCTAAAAGCAAGTATTATACATATATTATTAATTTTATCTTTAGTCTTTATTGCAGTTTTTTGCTTATATTTAGACTATGCGCATAATTTAGAGAATAAAGAAGAAAAGCAAAAAATAATCAATGAAGTTAAAAAAAATTATAATAAGTATGTAGTTGTAACTAAAGATAGTAAATTATATGATCAAGATTATAATAAAGTAGGAACTGTTTATAAAGATGTTAATATTATTTTAGATGATATGATTATAGAAAAAGATACTAGATATTATAAATTGAAACTAGGTAATTATTATGTTTCTTATAAAGATGTTAAACCTATTGAAGATATAAGCGAATATTCTGATAGATATAAACGTTATGTTGTTTTTAATGAGAATATTATTACAAAAGATAAAACTAATTTTTATGATGATAATAATAAATTAACTTATACTTTTGATAAATCTTTTGAATTTAAAATAATTATTAAAGATAGTGATAAATATGGAATTGAGTTTGATAATAGATTATTCTATATTTTAAAAGATGATGTAAAAAGCACTAAGAAAGTTCAAAACACAAAGGAAAGTGTCAGAGAAAACATTAGAACAATTACATATCATACTATTTATAATACTGAGACAGAAGAATGTAATAACTCTGTAATTTGTCATCCAATAGAACAGTTTGATGAGCATATGAAGTATATTAGTGATAATAAATATTTAACTTTAACTATGGAAGAGTTAGAAATGTTTTTAGACAAAAAAATAAGGATACCTATAAAAAGTATTGTAATTACATTAGATGATGGTAAATATGCTAAAAATGCAGTTGATATTGTTGAAAAATATAAAGTTAATGCAACGTACTTTATTATTGGAAAAAGACATAGTGTTAAAGGAATTGAAACTACATATATGGATTTTCAATCACACTCCTATGATTTACATAATAATTATAAATGTCCAGGAGGAGAGCAGGGAGGCCAATTATTATGTGAAACAGAAGAAAATATTCTTGCTGATTTAAAGAAAAATAAAGAGCTTCTTGGCGGTGATGTATTTGCTTTTGCTTATCCATTCTTTGATTGGAATGAAAGAGCTATTGAAATATTAAAAAAAGCAGGAATAAGACTTGCTTTTATAGGTCAATATGATACTGATGGTTTTTCTGATTTTGATACTAATAGATTATTACTTAGAAGAAAAACAATATTTTCAGATGATACTGTAGAAATATTACAAAGTTATTTAGAGTCATAGACTCTTTTTTTTATGAAAAAAAGGAAGTTATACTTCCTTATATATATTTGTATTATAATTATGTTCATTAGTTTTAATAGCTTTTAATTCATCACTTGTTATTAAAAAGAAATTATATTCTAAAATATCTTGTTTATTTGAAGTTACTGGATCATCCCATGTAAGATCTAAATGATACCATTTGTTATCTAAATTAACTGCATTCCATATATGATTATCACTAGCTATTTTAAAACTTTTTATATTTAATTCTTCTAAAAACAATTCCATAGAATCAGTATATCCACCACATAAACCATATCCTTGAATTAAATTACCATATGCAGTATCAGAATCATAATTAGCTATATTATTATCACTTCTATCTGTATCATATTTACTATTATTAATTATATAATCATGTATTAATTTAATATTTTCTTGTTTATCTTTAGTAAATTTAATATTATCCATTACTTGTTTTATCTTTATATTTAATTCTTTTATTTTGGATTTACTATACATTTTAGTAATATTAACAGTAACTTTACCAAATTCATTATAATTTGTTTTAACTTCAGTAAAACTATTATATGGATGTACATAATTATTTATGTGAGATAATGTAGTATTATCTTTAGCCAAATTATCAATTTCATCTAAACAATCACTATATTCTTTAGGACAAAAAAAACTAAACTCATCAACACCACTATTTAGTATAGTGTAATATATATTTAATATTTCCTGATAATTATTTGGTAAAAAATCATCAGTATTTTGAACATATTCAAAATCATATTCTCTAAAATAACTATTTTTCTTTGGAGGTTTAACATTTTTATTGGCATATACTATTTTGTCATAATATATTTCCATTATATTATCTCTATAAATATAGGATAATGCGAATATCGTTAGTAAAACTAAAAAAAATATGAACTTTTTCATTATATCACCATAAATAGTATAACAAAAAAAATATAGTCTGTAAATTAATAAACAAAATAAAAATTCTACTTTAGTAGAACTTTATTACATATTATTAGTTTTCTTTGTTAATCTTGATTTTTCTCTAGCAGCTTTATTATCTTTTACTAAACCAACTTTGTTAGCTTTGTCAATTCTTTTAATAGCTACTTTTAAATTTTCTTTAGCAGCATCTTTTTCTCCTGCTTTAATAGATCTTTCTAATTTTTTAACTGCAGTTTTCATACTTGATGTATATACAGTATTATTAACTGCTTTTTTAGCATTACTTTTTACACGCTTTTTTGCGCTTTTAATATTTGGCATTTTTTCACCTCGCTTTTAAACATATATAATTCTAACAAATTTTTTTAAAAAATGCAAATAAAATAGTATATTTTTGGTTATTTTATAAATGGTGGTATTATGAAACATGAAGTTGATTTAAAAAATTTAAATATTAGAACTGATCTAATAACTGAAAGTTTAGATAAAATAAAAGATAAAACAGGGATTAATATTAATAATTATATTAATAATAATATTGAAGTAGAAGAAGTTTATGTTGATAGTAATGCTTCTATAAATAATAATATTAAAGAGGGTAATTATATATCTTTGCTTTTTGATGATATTACTGATGTAAATAATAGAAAAAACTTAATAAATGAATTTGTAAAAGTATTAAAAAAACTTTTAATTAAAAAAAACTTAAGTATTGATAAATCATGTTTAATAATAGGTCTTGGTAATAGTAAGTCAACTCCGGATTCTTTGGGACCAAAAGTCGCAGATAGTGTGATTGTAACTAGATATATATCTTTAGTTACTACACTAGATAAAAACTATCGAATTACATCTAGTTTTTCTCCATCAGTATTTGGTAGTAGTGGGATAGAAACATCTGATATTGTTTGTAAGTTAAAAGAAATTGTTAAACCTGATTTTATAATTGTAATAGATGCTTTAAAAGCTATGAATATAAATAAAGTTAATAAAGTTATTCAAATATCTGATATAGGTATATCACCTGGTAGTGGTGTAGGAAATAAAAGAAAAGAAATTTCTAAAGATTCTTTAGGTATAGATGTAATATCTATAGGTGTTCCAACTGTTACAGATTTATCTACTATAATTAGTGATACTATTAAATATTTATATAAAAAAATATCTTATACTAAAGAAAACTTAAATAATCCTTTAGATAAACTAAAGACTAGCAATAAAATTAATTATTTGAAAGGTGATATAAAAGAATTAAGTACTTCTGAGAAAAAACAAATAATGGGATTGATAGGTACTTTAACTGAAGATGAATTAAAAGTGTTTATTCAGGAAGTATTAGAACCAATTGGTTATAATTTAATAGTCACAGTTAAAGAAATAGATTTTATTATTAAAAATTTAACTGAAGTATTAACTACAGGTTTAAATAAGTCATTACATAATATTTCTTAATTACCAATTTTTTTATAATATATTTATATACATATAAATCATAATAATAATGTAGTTTGATTTAAAAGGAGTGATATTTATGAATTTTAAAAACAAACTACTAAGTCTCTTTCTATTTACATTATTTATAGTACCAAGTTTTGTATTTGCTTATTCCAATAAAGTAGTATTAGGT
>CAYRAF010000004.1:28429-41320 GCA_964422195.1 uncultured Muribaculaceae bacterium
TCCCATTAACATCAACACAACCCACCACCATAAACTAAATACAAAATACTTCTAATCCAATAAAGTAGTATTAGCCTTACAAAAAATAGGAATAGAAGTAAAATCTAATAATATTATGATCGTGGGTTTTTATGAAGTTAATGGTAATTATATTGCCAAAGAAGCTGGTTTTAAAATAGGAGATAAGATAACTGAAGTCAATGGTAAAAAAGTTGATGAAATATCAGATATGACTAAAAATATAAAAGAAAATATTAATAGTATTAAAGTAGAAAGAAATAATAAATATATAGATATTTCACTTAATTTATTAAAAGATAATACTGGTGTATATAAAACAGGTCTTTATGTTAAAGATAAAATATCCGGTATAGGAACATTAACTTATATTGATCCAGGTAATGATGTTTTTGGAGCTTTAGGACATGAGATTGATGAATCATCTACTAGAGAAAAAGTTGAAGTAAAAGACGGGAAAATATTTTATTCAAATATTACAGGAATTAATAAGAGTTCCGGTGGAAACCCCGGTGAGAAAAATGCTACTTTCAATAGTGGAATAAAATTTGGAAATATTAAGTTAAATGAGGAAAGTGGTATATTTGGACATTATACTAAAAAATATAATAAAAATGATTTAATTGATATAGGTACTGTTAATGATATTCATGAAGGTAAAGCTTATATGTATACTGTAGTTGAAGGAAATAAAGTTGAAAGTTTTGAAATTAATATTAATAAAATAAATAAGAATAATAAGATTAAAAATATATTATTTGAAGTGACAGATAAAAAACTAATTTCAAAATCTAATGGTATTGTAAGTGGTATGAGTGGATCCCCAATAGTTCAAGATAATAAATTAGTAGCCGCAGTTACTCATGTTGTAGTTTCTGATCCAATCAAAGGTTATGGTATATTTATTACTAATATGTTAGAAGAAGGAGATAATAGTTAAGGAAGATTTATTCTTCCTTTTTATTGACCAAAAATGAGTAAAATGATAAAATTAGTTTAAGATAAAAGGGTGATAATATGACAAGGGAAGAAAAAAATCAAGAGATTTATGAAGAAGAAATTGAATCTTTAGAAGATACTATAATAATTGAAGATAATGAAGATGATAATTATGAAAGAAATGAATCTTCTAAAAAGAAAACATCTAATAATAAATCTCATTCTAAGAAAAAAAATCACAATAATAAAGATAAGAGGGAGAAAAATCAAGAAGAAAAACAAAAAAATACAAGATTATCTAAAACAGAACAGGAAGAATTAAAGGAAAAACAAAAGAAAAAGAAAATAATGATAATAATATCGGCCATTATTTTAGTTATTGGTGTAATAATTTGTTTATTAATGTTAAATAAGGAAAAGAAGATAGTTAATAATGATAATTTTAAGAGTATTTTAATAAGAAATATAAAAGATGGTTCATTAGAAGAATCTATTAAAGATAATTTAGATAATTTAGGTAATAATTCTACTAGTGTTAGTATTATGTTTTTAGATATTGATAGTGATGATGATAAAGAATTATTAGTATATGCATCTAATAATAAAAATGATTTGCTTGTATATGAAATATCTAATGATGTTAGTTTTGCTAATTCTTATAGTATGGATAATATTGAATCTTTAGGTTATCTATATTCAATTAATAATACAGAGTGTTATTGGTTTACTTTATATGAAAAGAATTATGAAATAATTTCTGATAGTAATATTAGTGTTTCTGCAGAAAGTTTTGTGGATGATTATTATGTAGTAGAAAATAAATATAATAATAAATTTATTTTAGAAGATATTTATGATATTGAAATCAATGCTATTACTGATCAATTGCATAAAGATATCTCATATATTATTGATGAATATTATACAAATGATGAATTTTTAAATAATAATAATATTGATAAAGATAAATTAAAAGAAATAATTATAAATAAACGTAAGGAAGAAGAAAAGAAAAAAGAAGAGGAAGAATTAAAGAAACAACAGGAAGAAGCAAAAAAAGAGGAAGAAGCTAATAAAGTTATAGATGCTGGAGAATATGAACTTAATTATGGTACTTATGTTGGTGGAGGTAATTCCTATACTTTAAATTCTGATAATACATTTAAATATGCCTCTTGTAAAGGTACATATTTAGTTAAATATGATTCCAATACTAAATTATATTTAGTTATGTTTAAAACTACAAATAGCAATAATGATCTATGTAATACTAAGTATAAAGTAACTGGTAATAACAAGTTTAGTAGTATGGATGATAGTATCAGTTTTTTACTTGAATAAAAAGAACTTTATAAATGTTCTTTTTTTTGATAAAATAATAGTATTGATTGGTGGTGATGTTATGATAAAAGAAAAACTTGCTTTAGTACCTCATAAACCAGGTAGTTATCAAATGAAGAATAAAGAAGGTAATATTATTTATGTTGGTAAAGCAAAAGATTTAAAAAATAGATTAACATCATACTTTACAGGTATTCATACAGGTAAAACTTTAATGCTTGTTAACGATATATATGACTTTGAGTATATAGTAACATCATCAGAATTAGAATCATTAATATTAGAAATAAATTTAATTAAGAAGTATAATCCTAAATATAATATTTTACTTAAAGATGATAAATCATATCCTTATATTGAATTAACTAAAGATAAATATCCTACTTTGAAAGTGGTTAGAAACGTTAAAAAAAAGAAAAATAAGAATAATTTATTTGGGCCTTTTCCTAATGTAAAAGCAGCTCGTCGTACAGTGGAGATTATTAATAGAGTATATCCGTTACGTAAATGTAATAATTTAAAAAAAGAAGTTTGTCTTTATTATCATATACATGAATGTTTAGGTTATTGCCAGTATAATATCGATAAAAAAATAATTGATAATATGCGAAAAGAAATTATAACTTTTTTAAATGGCGATGCTTCTATAATAGTAGAAAAGATAAAAGAAGAAATGTCTAAAGCTAGTGAAGCTTTAAACTATGAAAAAGCATTAGAATTAAAAGAAATGTTAAAGGATATAGATATAACTTTAAGAAAGCAAAAAATAGACTTAAATAATAATTATAATTTTGATTTATTTAATTATTATGTAGATAATAATTATTTATCAATACAAGTATTTTTTATAAAAAATGGTATTCTTTATGGTAGAGATAGAGAAATATTTAATATTATCGATAATCCAGAAGATGAGTTTTTAAATTATATAATTAATTTTTATGATAAAAAAAATATATTGCCTAAAGAAATAGTTGTTAATAGTAATATAGATACTAATGTATTAAGTAATTATTTAGGTATTAAAGTAAATACATATAAAAGGGGTAAAATTCATAAGTTGTTGTCATTAGCTGAAGAAAATGCTAAAGAATATTTAGATGAACAAATAAATTTAATTACTCAAGATGAAACTAAGAGAATAGAAGCTATTAATGAATTAAGGAAAGTTTTAAATATTCATGAGGTATCTAAAATAGAAGCTTTTGATAACTCTCATTTGTTTGGAACATATTATGTTGGGGGAATGGTATCATATTTAGATTTTGTTCCTCAAAAAAATGAGTATCGTAAATATAGGGTTGATGTTTCTGTTAAAGATGATTTAGCGGCAATGAAAGAAGTTACTTATAGAAGATATTATAAATTATTGATGGAAGATTTAGAAAAACCTGATATAATTTTAGTAGATGGTGGTAAAACTCAATTAAATGTTGTTAAAGAAATAATTGATTCTTTGCATTTAAATATTAAAATTATTGGGCTAAAGAAAGATGAACATCATAGAACAAGTACTTTAATTGATGATAATTTTAATGAAATAAAGCTTGATAGACATAGTAATTTATTTTTCTTCTTAAGTAAGATTCAAGAAGAAGTTCATAGATATGCTATTAGTTATCATAGAAATATTAAAAGTAAAGGATTACTAACTAGTATTATTGATACTATTCCTGGTATAGGTGAAAAAAGAAAAAAAGAATTAATAAAAAATTTTGGTTCATATAAGAAATTAAAAGAGGCTAGTTTAGAAGAATTAAAGAAGATTCTTCCAGAAAATGTAGCAAAGGATACATATGAGTTTTTAAATAATATAGAAAGGATAAAAAAGGGTGATGTTAATGAAAAATAAAAAAGGTTTTACTATTGTAGAATTATTAGGAGTAATAGTAATATTAACAATTATTACTTTAATTGCTATTCCTAGTACTTCACATTTGTTAAAAAAGTCTAATGAATCGTATATTAATTTTACTTATGAAAATATAAAGTCTGCGGCTACTGAATATGTAATGGATAAAAATTATAGTTTAGATCCTGAATATACTTATGAAATAAGATTGAAAGATTTAATTGATGAATCATATATTGATCCAATAAAAAACCCTGAAACTAAGAAGAATTGTAATTTTCAAAGTTCTTATGTTAATGTTACTAATAAGGCTAAGGCAGATGATACTCATAAAAAACTTAGTTATTCAATATGTTTGGTTTGTGGTAGTTTCAATGGTGATGATGACAAGAGACTTAATACATGTCATGATGCAAGTGATTGGATTGGTTTTGCATATTCTGGTGATAAAGATAGTGTTATTAATGTGAGTAATGAAGGCTTTGTCGTTAATACTAATACAAAAGTACCATTAATTATAACTAGTTTTAATGACTTAGAGAATGAGGACTATGCTAAATATACTATTGATGGACCAAATATTATAACTTTAGGTTCAGATAGTAATGGACATTATTTTAAATCTGGAAATATTGAAGGGAAAACTAAAATAAAAGTTATCTATCAAAGAGGGACAGATATAGGCTATTCAGGATCTGTTGATGTAACTGTTAGAAATGATAAGTATACTACATTAACAAATGTATCAGAATATAAAGATTATTCTTTAGCGGTAGGTAATACATATGATTCAGTATTTAATTATGGAAACAATGGAGGTTTGGCTACTAGTGTGACTAATTTAGAATGCACTACTGATAATGATTCTATATCTGTTTCTACAATCAATGGTGGCCCAGGTGTTACTTATTGTAGAGTATATACAAAACATTTATCAAAAAATAAAGCTACTGTAACTATTAAACCACTAATTACAGAACATTTTCCTAATAACAATATTGAAACTTATACAGTCGTTCCTACGCCAAGAAAAAATAGCAAATATAGTTTTGTATATGAAGGAGAAAGAATTGTTACAAGTGGTGAAGAAGGAGTATATAGAGCTGTCGGAATAACGCCTGATGATTTTTCAGGTGTAGTAGATGTTACTTTTTCTACAAAAGAATCTTCATGGCCATCATGTTTAGAATCTAATGGAGATAGTTATATATTTCATAGTAATGTCTGTAGTTCTGCAAAAGGAACATATGTAGCAACTATAAATTATTTTGGGCAAAAATATACTTTTACTAAAGAAGTAAATTTCACCAGAAAAGGGTGATGATAATGAATAAAATAAAAATAATGGATGAAAACTTAGCTAATAAAATTGCTGCTGGTGAAGTAGTAGAAAAATGCATGAATGTAGTTAAAGAATTAGTAGAAAATAGCATTGATGCCGGTAGTAATGTGATTAAAATAGAATTATTAGAATCAGGTGTAAAACAGATTAAAGTTACTGATAATGGAATAGGTATGAGTAAGGAAGATGCAAAGCTTGCTTTTTCTCGTCATGCCACTTCTAAGCTTTACACTTTAGATGATTTATTTAATATTGATTCATTAGGTTTTAGAGGAGAAGCTTTACCTTCTATTGCTGCTGTTTCTAAATTAGCGCTAAAGACATCAAATGGCGAAGAAGGAACAGAAATAGTAATTAATGGAGGAAAAATAGAAAGTATAGATAATTCTGACTTAAAAAAAGGAACATCTATTACTGTTTGTGATTTATTTTATAATACTCCTGTAAGATTAAAATATATCAAAAATCTATATATAGAGTTGGCAAATATTTTAGAATATGTGGATAAAATGGCTTTATCTTATCCTGATATTAGTTTTACTGTTAGTAATGATGGTAAAGTTTTACTATCTACTGATGGCTCTGGAGATTTATTGAAAGTTATATATAAGATTTATGGTAAAGATGTAGCTAAGAAAATGATTGAAGTAAATGATGAAAATGATGATTATACTATATCTGGGTATATATCTTATCCAGAAAATACTAGAAGTAGTAGAAATTCAATTACTACATTAGTTAATGGGAGAGTAATAAAAAATAATGAATTAAATAGAATTATCATTGATTGTTATCATACATATATTCATAAAGGTAGATATCCTATTATTGTTTTAAATATTGAAGTTGATCCAATACTAATTGATATTAATATTCATCCTACTAAAATGGATATTAAGTTTTCAAAGATGAATACTTTAAAGGATTTAATTAGTAAATCTATTAGTAAAAAATTAAGTGAAATTAATTTAATACCTGATAGTAATGTAAGAGATAATTTATCTGTTAATGATGTTTTAGATCAAATTAAAAACACTTCTAATAATGAAGAAAATATTAAAATAGATGATACAAATAATTATGAGGAAATTACTTTTGATTTTGAAGTGCATGAAGAATCAAAAGAATTGGAATTAAATGAAGCAAGAGTACCTAAAATGGAGTATATAGGAGTATACGATCTAACTTTTATAATTGCAAGCAGTAATGAAGGATTATGTTTAATCGATCAACATGGTGCTGCAGAAAGAATAAAATATGAAAAATTATTAAAGCAAATTAATGAAAAAGATTCTAGAAAACAAGAACTTTTAATTCCTATTAAAATTGAACTTCCTAAGAATGAGGCTATTATTTTAAATAATAATATAAATATTATTAAGAATTTAAATATTGATATAGAAGAATTTGGTGATAATACTTTTATAATTAGATCACATCCTTTATGGATTGATAATGATTATGCAGAATCAAGCATAAGAGATATTATTGAAATAGTTATCAATAATAAGGATTTCTCATATGAAAAGTTTGTAGATAGTATTATTACTTCTATAGCGTGTCATACATCTATAAAAGCCCATGATTACATATCAGAAAGTGAGGTTAATTACATATTAGAGAATATTAGATATTGTGATAATCCTTTTACATGTCCTCATGGAAGACCAACAATAATTAAGTTTACTGTAGATGAAATCAAGAAAATGTTTAAAAGAGATTATAGGGAGTAATTATGAAAGATATAATTGTGATAGTTGGGCCTACTGGAGTAGGTAAAACAAAATTAAGTGTAGAATTAGCTAAAAATTTAAATGCAGAAATTATTAATGCTGATAGTATGCAAGTATATAAAGATTTAAATATTGGTACTGCCAAAATAAAAGAAGAGGAAAAAGAAGGTATTACGCACCATTTGTTTGATATTAAAGATGTAAATGAGATGTATACAATATATGATTATCAAAAAGATGCTAGAAATAAAATAAAGGAAATATTAAATAAGGGTAAAAAAGTAATATTTGTAGGTGGTTCTGGCCTTTATATAAAAGCAGCATTATATGATTATAAGTTGAATGATGAAATTAAAAAGAATGAATATGATAATTTGTCTAATGAGGAAATAAAAGCAAGAATTGAGAAAGTTACTACTTGTGATATACATATAAATAATAGAAAGAGATTAGTAAGAATGCTTCAAAAAATAGATAATGGAGATATTATTAATGAGTATACTAATAATGATAAAATTTATGATTTTATAACTATAGGATTAACAACATCTAGAGATAATCTTTATAATATTATTAATACTAGAGTAGATAAAATGTTTGATGATGGTCTTTTAAATGAAGTAGAAAATTTATATAAACAAAATATTAGAAGTAAAGCTATAATGACAGGAATTGGATATAAAGAGTTATATGATTATTTTGATAAAAAAGTAACTTTAGATGATGCTATTAGTAATATCAAAAGAAATTCTAGAAGATATGCTAAAAGACAATATACTTTTTTTAATAATCAAATGGATGTATTATGGTTTAATACTAATTATGAAAATTTTAATCAAACAGTATGTGAAGTTTTAGAAAAAATCAAAAATAGTTGATTTTTTCTTTTTTATTTGATAATATTAACAATACTGATTGGAGGGAATTAAATGTTAGAGTTTACATATGTAATGATAAAACCAGATATTATGAATAAAGAAGAAAATGAAAAAAATAGAATTATTGAAGATATTATCAATACTTATAATGATAATGGGTTAGATATAATAACTATGGATGAGGCAGTAGCAACTTATGAACAAGTATCTAAGCATTATGAGCATTTAAAAGATAAACCTTTCTTTAATGATTTAGCTAGTTTTATGAGTGATAAAATTTTAAAAATGATAGTATTTGGTGAAGATGCAGTAAAAAAAGTTAGAGATATTAATGGACCTACAAATGTTTTAAAAGCAAGAGAAGAATCGCCAAATTCTATTCGCGCTAAATATGGAAACCCTGATTTTGGTCCAGCAAATGCTGTTCATGCATCTGACAGTAAAGAAAGTGCTATAAACGAAATATATAACTTTTATAATATTAAAATTAATCAACCAAAATATGCTAATGATCAAGAATTAAGAGTAAAGCAAATAGTTAGTCATAAGCATAAATAAAGAATACGATAAAAAATCGTATTTTTTTTATAATTTAATTTATTAAACAACAATTTAGTGGTATACTAAAATAGTATAGGAGAGAGTAGTATGAGTAAAAGTAGTAAAAAGGAAGTAATAGAGGAATTAAAAATGGAAGAAACTCCAAAAATAACTAGGAGTACCAAAAATAAAAAAAGAAAAATAAAAAAGAAATTTATAATAAGTGGGATATGTGTATTAATATTTATAATCTTATTAATTTCACTTGGATTTGTGTATAGTATTAAAACTAAAGAGATGATTAGTAATAAAGCAGATAAGTACTATAAAAAGATGGAAGTTAATAAAGACTTTGGTAAGAATAAAAAGCTAATTTCATATTCTAAAGATGTTAGCTCTTCTATTAGATATCCTTTTGTAGGTATAAAAGGAATTGATAATGATATATTGCATGATGTAAAAAAGATTGAAAAAGATTATTATAAAAAATATCAGAGTAATAAATTTGTATTTAATAAATTTAAATACTATTTATTTGTGGATTATGATGCTTATTATGGTGTTGATGATATAGTTAGTGTAGTTTATTATGCTAATATAGTAAATAACAAAAATAAATTGATTTCAGAAAATATTTATACAAGTAATTATTCATTAAAGGAAGCATGTAAAGTAAAAGATAATTACATTTTTGTAGAAGGTTATACTAAAAATATAAGCAATTCTTTACTTAATTATTATAAAGATAAAAAAGAGTTATCTAAAAATTATAAAGATTTTTTAAAGGAAGATAATAAATATCATTATGCATTATCAAAAGATGGTATTTTAATTATTATGAATAAGAAAGGTATTTATAATAAAAAGGGTATTGAAAAAATAACTTTTAAATATGATGATTTTAAGAATATTATTAACATAGATACAACTAAGAATGTTAAAAAAATAAAAAAGATATCCAGAAATGAAAAATTAACTGATAACAAAAAGATAATGTATATAAAAACTAAAACTAATGTATATGCTAAGGCTAATAAAAATAGTGATGTCTTATTAATACTAGAAAAAGGAGAAGTAGTAGAACAGCTTGAATTAGGTAATATTGAGTTTAGTAAAGTCAATTATAATGATAAGGACTATTATGTATTATTTAAATATTTATCTGATAAACCAGTTGCTAAGTTAGGATATACTGATGTAAGTGATAAGATTGAGATTAAAAATAAAGCTATACTTTATAAAGAAGATAATGATAAGAGTGAAAAAATTGCTACTTTAAATAAAATTACTAGTCTAAGTAGAATTGGTAAAAAAGAAAATTGGAATGAAGTTATTTATAATAATAAAATAGCTTTTGTTAAATCATCTGATTTGGTTGTGAAAAGTAATGAGACATATTTAAATATAGGGAATAGAAAGATTGATCCTAAAAAACCAATGGTTGCTTTAACATTTGATGATGGGCCTAATCCTTCATCTTCTAATAGAATATTAGATACATTAGAAAAATATAACTCTGTAGCAACTTTCTTTGAACTTGGAAGTTTAGCAAGTTCTTATCCTAATGTTATTAAAAGAGAGGAAAAGATAGGTTGTGAGGTTGCTTCTCATACATATTCTCATGCTGATTTAGCTGGTTTATCAAGAGATGGTATTTTAGGAGAAGTAAATAAAGCTGATAACGTATTTAAAAAAATATTAGGCCATGATGTTAGTTTATTAAGGCCACCATATGGTAGTACTAGTCAACTAGTTAGAAATACTGTTAATCATCCATTAATATTATGGGATATTGATACTTTAGATTGGAAAAGTAGAAATAAAAATAGTATTTTAAGTGAGGTTCATGCAGTATCAGATTACAATGGAAGAATTATATTAATGCACTCAATATATGAAACAACCGCAGATGCAGTTGAAGAACTAGTTCCAGAACTTATAAATAAAGGATATCAATTAGTAACTGTATCAGAGCTTGCTAAATATAAAGGATATAATACATTAAAAAATGGTGGGATTTATTATAATTTTAGATAGGATTATTGACAGTAATCCTTTTTTTATTTAAAATAATATATGATAGGATAGTGATAATATGAGGAATAAAAATGGTTTTACTTTAGTTGAATTATTAGTAACTATTTCCATAATGAGTGTATTATTAATAATCTCTTTTCCATCAATTAACAAATTTATTTCTAAAAATAATAGAGAAACATATGAGACATATAGAGAAATGTTAAGAGCGGCTGGTAAGACATATTTTGAAAACCTAGGTTATATTATAAGTGGATGTTATGAAATAAAATATTCTGATTTAATTAATGCAGAATTAATTAGTAGTACCTCAAAGGATGTTAGTAAGAGTATTGTTTATGTAAATACTGATACAGATGGGAATGCAATAGAATATAAAGTGAATTTATATGATAAGGATAATAAAATAATATTAAGTCCAGAGTTTACAGATTCTACTTGTGAATATGAAGTATTGGAATATAAAGATGGTTATGGTGGTGATCGTGATAAGACAGTTAATAAACCACATTTGGATGGTTATTTAGTCCCTATAAAATATAAAAATGGTCAATGGGTAGTTGCAGATATTAATAATATTAAAATTTCTACTTTTGAAAATGATTATTCTTGGTATGATTATCCTAAAGGATATCCAGCAAATGGTGCATACATGAAAAATATGGAAGCCTATAACAAGTATAGAAAAAACAATAAGTTTATTATAGGAAAAGAAGTTGATACTAAAGATGTATTAAATACATTTGTCTGGATACCTGAATTTTCATATAACAACGATACAAAAGACTTAAAATATATAATTAAAGGTGCTTCACTTGAAGAAGGATACACAATTCCTGATGGTTTTAAGGATTTAAGCAATAATATTTTGGATGGAATATGGGTTACTAAAACACCAAATAATGATGATAAAAATATTTTTGAAATGTTAAATTACTCATATAATTATGATACTGGAATGAATTCTCATGCTAATAGAACTTCAGAGAACGATTTATTAGAAATAGCTTGGACATATTTCCGTAATCATGATTATCATACTAGCTATCGTTTATCATCCACTGGTGGATTTGATGGGGAAGAATATAATAATAGAGCTACTAAATGTAAAACAACTTATAGCTATAGTGCAATTAAAAATATAATTCCAGAAGATTGTGGTACAAGTAAATTCACACATTTAAATTCGCTTAATGATAAAGAAATTCCTTCTGCTTGCCAACCAAAAGTAGGTAGTAAATATTTTGATTTTGAATACGATTTAATATGTAGAACTGGAGAAGATTATTTTACTACGGGAGCACAATACAATTTAAATGATAATAAGCAAGCACCTAAATATCAAGTTAATCAAAAATATTATACTGCCTCCTGCACATTTATTAGTAATATAAGTGATTTTGATACTAGCATTGATTATTATGATTACATATATAACTATCCAGAGAAAAATAAACCATATTATAAAACTAGTATATTTACTAAAAAAGCTAATATTGAAAAATCTGAGAATATGACAAATAAACCTTACAGTAAGTATCTAACATTTTATGGTAGTGATAAGGGTTGTTCTCCAGAAGAATTACCAGATAGTATAAAAAATACTAAAGCTGTTAAGGATTCAAGTGGTAAATTAATAGGATATAATATTACAAATAATTATAGTTTTGTTACTGATGCTAAGAATGATGCACCAAGTTATAGCATTGTTTTATGGTAAAATTAGAATTAAATAATTGTCATTTTTTGTAAAAAAAATGGCATTTTTTATTGAATAAATTTATAACTATTGTTATACTATAATGGTATGAAGAAAGAAAGGAATGATTAAATGACTAAATGGGTATACCTTTTTACAGAAGGTAATGCAGATATGAGAAACCTACTTGGTGGTAAAGGTGCTAACTTAGCAGAAATGACTAATATTGGTTTACCTGTTCCACAAGGTTTCACAATTACTACAGAAGCATGTACTCAATACTATGAAGATGGTAGAGAAATTAATGATGAAATCCAAGGACAAATTAATGAGTACATTGGTAAAATGGAAGAAATCACTGGAAAGAAATTTGGTGATAAAGAAAATCCACTTTTAGTTTCTGTACGTTCAGGAGCAAGAGCTTCTATGCCAGGTATGATGGATACTATTCTTAACTTAGGTTTAAATGAAGAAGTAGTTAACGTTATAGCTGAAAAATCTAATAATCCTAG
>CAYRAF010000005.1:0-37269 GCA_964422195.1 uncultured Muribaculaceae bacterium
GTTGATATTGATTTAGTCTAGCCATTCATGAAACTCCTATAAAATAAAGGAAAACTAATATTTAGTAATTACATTTTTTGATAAATAATTACTAAAAAATATAAAAAATAGATTAAAAACGAACAAAAATAGCATAGTATTTTATACTTGGTATTGATAGTTAAACATTTATAAAGATGAGGTGTAAATATGAGTTATATAATGAATATGAGAAGCAAGGTAGGACATGAACCAATTATAAATGTAGGTTCAACAATTTTAGTGTTTAATAAAAATAAAGAAATATTATTAAATTTAAGAAGTGACACTAATGATTGGGGAATACCTGGTGGAGGAAAAGAATTAAATGAAACCTTAGAAGAATGTGCAATTAGAGAATTAAAGGAAGAAACTAATCTTGATGCTAGTGATTTAGAATTAGTTACAGTTCTATCAGGAAATGAATATTATTATAAATATCCAAATGATGATGAGGTAGATTGTGTAATTGTTTTATATCAAGTTAAAAACTACAGTGGAGAATTAAAAATAAATGATGGTGAAAGTAACAAGTTAAAATTCTTCTCATTAGATAATTTGCCAGAATTAGAGTCAAGAGCAAAAGCCATAATTGATAAGATAAATAGTGGTAAAATAAAACTATAATATAAAAGGAGTTGATCCAAATGAATGATAATAAAACTAATATAAATTGGTTGATATTGATTTAGTCTATCCATTCATGAAACTCCTATAAAATAAAGAAAAACAAGTATATGCTTGTTACATAATTAATAAATAATTACTGAAAAGTATTAAAAATATATAAAAAATAGTCAAAAATAGCATAGTATTTGATACTTGATATTTCTGGTTAAACTTTTGAAAAAGAGGTGATAGTATATGAATAGAGTTTTATTAGTAAATGGTAGTAATAGGGATGCTTATTCTTATAAAATATTAAAAGAAATAGAAAAAGATGTGTTTGATGCAAAGTTAATAAAATTAAATGATTATAATATAGAGTTTTGTAAAGGTTGTTTATATTGTGATAAAAATGCTAAATGTGTTATTAACGATGATTTAAATAAACTTGTAGATGAAATGTTGAATCATGATATAATCGTTTTTGCTATCCCAAACTATTTTGGAGGAATGAGTGGATTCTTTAAAAACTTTTTGGATAGGTTACACTTTATGTATAAAAGATCATTTTTAAAAGATAAGAAAATAGTATTTATATATACTGGTGCATTAGAAGATGATAGTATTACAATGGAAGAGATGACTAAATCTACTCATAATGTTGAAAAATATCTTGAATTATCAGTGGTAAAAAGATATAGTTTTTCTTCTAGAAAAGAATTAGATATTAATAAAATAAAAGAAATTAAAGACTTTTTAAATAAATAAAAGGAGGTAATCCAAATGAATGAAAATAAAACTAATATAAATTGGTACCCAGGACATATGGCTAAAACAAAGAAAGAAATAAAAGAAAAAATAAACTTAGTTGATTTGGTATATGAAGTAATAGATGCTAGAATGCCTTATTCTTCTATGATGGAGGATGTAGAAGATATTTTAAAAGATAAGCCAAGGATTATTATAATGACTAAATATGATTTATGCGATAAAACAGAAACCGATAAATGGATTGATTATTATAAATCTTTAGGTCATGTTGTAATCGCAGTTGATTTAAAGAATGGTAAGAATGTTAACGAAATATTAAAATCTTCTGAAAAAGTATTAAATGAAATGAATCAAAAAAGGGAAGCAAAAGGCATGAAAAAAAGAAGTATGCGTGTATTAATAATTGGTGTGCCTAATGTTGGTAAATCTACTTTAATTAATAAGTTAGTAGGAAAGAAAGCAACTAATGTAGGAAATAAACCTGGAGTAACAAAAGTATTATCTTGGATAAGAATTAATAAAGATATAGAATTATTAGATACACCAGGTCTTTTATGGCCTAAGTTTTCATCTAATAAACAAGCATTAATACTAAGTGCATTATCATCAATAAAAGAAGAAATACTGGATATAGAAGAACTTGCTATTTTTATACTAAATATTATGGATAAATTATATAAAGATCATTTAACTGAAAGATATGGTAATATTAATATAGATGATATAGAGGAAACTTTAGATACAATAGGTAAGAAAAGAGGGGCATTAATTAAAGGTGGAAATATAGATTATGATAAGGTTTATTCTTATATTATAAGAGATTTAAAAGAAGGATATTTAGGCGAAATTACACTAGATAGAATTGAAGATGTAAAGTAGAAGAAACTTCTACTTTTTAAGTTGAAAAAAGTTCTATGTTATGATAATATTATGATAGGGTGAGGCTTATGATAGAGCATAAAAGTATGTTTGGAATATTAGGTATACTAATAGTTGTACCATTAATTGTGATACTAACAATCTATATAATTATGATCACAAAAGAAAAAAACAAAAATAGTGGTTCATACTTATACAAAAGAGATTTTTGGGGAAGTTTAATTGCTTTATTCTATGGATCTGTTTTGTTCTCACTATCATTAGGTTATGGTATTAGTGTTATCTTAAGAATTTATGAGTATGGACTTGAAAGTAAATACCTATATTTAATTATTGGTATTAGTGTATTAGTATTAATAACATTACTTTTCTTTATCTTTGCTATGAAAAAATATATGAAAATTATTAATGATAAAGATAAATATGTAGGTGAAGACAATGTTAGCTAATAAAAGTAAATTAATTGATATTTTATGTTATCTTATTATTTTTATTTTATTATTAATTATTATATTACCTCCACTTCTTAGATTTTTATTACCTCAAGGTAATGACTTTAATAATACAGCTTATATTCAAAGTTTAAGGTGTGTTTCTAAAGATAGTGTAGAAGGTGGATATCAAAAAATAATAAATACCAATTTTAATAATAATGTTATTACTAAAGTATCGGTAACGTATGAAAATTATGTAAGTGAAATATTTCCAGAAGAAAAACAATTAATAGATATAGAAGGAGTAACTGAAGATATAGCAGAAAATAGAGTTGTATACACTATTGAATACAACGATAAAACTAAAGATAATTTAAATTTAATTAAATATTTTGGTACTATTGATGAGTTAAAAGCTAAATATGAACTTAATGAGTATACATGTACTATAGCTTCTAACAAATAATTATACTAATAATAAATAATAATATAATGAATAGATAAAAATTCTTACTAACAAGTTTAGATTTAAAACTATTCATTATTTTTTTTATATTCAATAAAATTATAGATAGTAAGGCATAAATACTAATTAAATATTCAAAAGAAAGTAAATAATCAATTCTTTCAATAAAATTAAAGTATTTAATATTTTTTAACATCATTACCTCAGGATATTCATAAATAGTTGCTAAATTAATACCCATAATACTAATAATTAATATAAAATTTATGATTATCATAATAAACGCTACTAAGAATGAAGTAGTTAAATAGTGTTTAATTTTTTTATTATTAATTTCTTTATTATAAAAAGTATATATTAATAATAAAGAACTACTAAATATAAATCCAAATAATAAAGAAGATTTAAGAATATTAAAATAATTATTAGAAATTATAGGTAATAAATAATTAGTATCTACAAGTGAAGTTAAACTAATAGTTTTAAATAAAAACAATAATAGAAGTATATAAAATAATATTTCTAATGATCTACTTAAAATAACAGAGTTTATAGACGAGGTATATAAAAATAAAAATAATAAAGTAATTATAATAAAAATCAAACTACTCTTATTTAAATATATGTATTGAATAAAGATAGTAAGTTTATATATAAAATAAACAAATAAAATACTTAAAATAGTTAAAGCTATTATTTTAAATATTTTATTATTTATATAATTCTTAATATTAATCTTATTAAAAATATATAAATATATATTTAATAAGATATATCCTAAAATAAAGCCTAATAATAAGCTTATAATTATATTTTTTGAAGAAATATTTAAAAATGTTTTATATCCTAATATATTTATGATTCCATAATTTATAAAAAATAAAAGTATACTTAATTGAAATGTAGTTGTATTATTATTTTTCATAATTAGCTCCTTTAGTATAAGTATTAATTTTATATTCTTGATAATAGCTATACTTATCAATAAAGTTTTTTAAAATTTTTTTTAAATATCTATTATATATATTTACATAATTATCTTCTTTAGAGTATACGGAAGAATTAATATTAATAATATTTTTTTTACTATGAAGTTTATCGTTACAATCAATGTTTGTTATAGAATAAAACTCATTATTAATTGATAAATTAATAGAATTGACATAATTATTTAAAATATTATAGCTAATACTTTCTTCTTCTGTTAGAAGATTGATATATTTATTATTATAAAAATAACTATAGCCATAAACTTTTAATTTGTTATTATCTATGTTTATAGTAGGTAAAAAGCTATACTTATCATTATTTAAGTTTTTTAAATATTTTTCATAAGTTATTGGATACGCTAAAGAATAGTTGTTACTATTTATTTTTAATAAACTATTAATATTAGTATTATTTTTTAGAATATCTTCTATATTAGAATTAGTATATGTAATAACAAATGAATTTCGATTATTCTTAATATTATTGAAATAGCTATTAATATTATTAATATCTTGATAATTTAGAGTAGATGATAAAACTAAGGTTTCTAAATGATATATGTATATTTCTTTATCTAGAGATAAATACAATTTGTTAAATGCTTGAGTTAATTTTTCATCTTTTTCAGTATAAATAATTTTTTCATAATTATTATTATTCCTATAATTGTTAGTATCTACAGTTGCAATTGTTACTATATACTCATTATCTTCTTTAGAAATACCAATAGTATTGACAATTAGTAAATCGTTTAATTCTGTATATGAAGTACATCCAGTAAAAAAGAAAATAATAATTATGAGAAGTCCAATTTTTTTCATTGTTTCCCCCTTATAATATTTTTAGTCAAATATTTATTTCTAGTTTTTACTTTGTTATGAGTAAATATGAAAGAATCTGTAATATCTTTTTTATGAAATGGTGCAAAAGGATATAGGTATGGTTTATTATAATTATTAATTTTAGATAAAGATATTATTAAAAATATAGTACTTATAAATATTCCATATATTCCTAGAAAGGCCGCAAAAACCATAAAAATATATCTCCACCATCTAATCGCTGATGTTAATTCAATAGATGAAAAAACTAAACCAGATATAGCTGATAACGCTATTACTATAATCATAATAGGAGATACTATACCTGCTGATACTGCTGCATCACCAAGTACTAAACCTCCAAGCACAGATACTGCTGTACCTACATTATTACTCATTCTCATATCACTTTCCCTAAGTATTTCAAAAGCAATACTCATAATTAAAGCTTCTATAATTGCGGGAAAAGGTACAGTAAGTCTTTGTTTTGTAAAATTAATTAACATATTTATCGGAATAGCGTCATGATTAATAGTAGAAACTGCTATGTAATATGCTGGTAAAAAAATAGACATTATAAAAGCAAGAACTCTAATAATTCTAATAAAACTAACATTTAAATATTTCTGATAATAATCATCTGGATTATGAAAATAATCAATTAAAAAAGTAGGTAATATTAAGACATAACAACTATTATCAACAATTACTACAACTTTTCCTTCTAGTAAAGCTTGAGTAGCATTATCACATCTTTCGCTAGACATAATAGTTGGGAAAAAACTATTCTTATCACCAAGATATCTTTTAATATATCCACTATCAACAATGCCATCTAAATTTATCTTAGAAAGTTTAATTTTAATATCTTGAATTAATTCTTTTTCACATATATTATTCATATAAGCAATACTTACTTTTGTTTTACTAATACTACCAACAGTCATATTTTCTATATATAAATCACTAGATTTAATTCTTTTTCTAATTAGTCCTAAATTAGTATTAATATTTTCACAAAAACCATCTTTAGGCCCTTGTAAAGCAGGCTCATTAAGAGGTATATTAACACCTCTAGATAAATCTTCTCTTACTTCTATTGCAATAGCTTCATTATTTATAATGATTAAAGCAAAACCATTGTATAAAAGATCTATCATCTTATCAAATGTTAGATCTTTTAATACGTTATTATCTGGTAATATACTATATATTTTATTATAAATATCTACTACTAAAATATTTTTAAATTCAGTATTTAAAAGAGGTTCTAATATAAATTCATTAATAAGTGATGTTGATGTAATTACTTCTGAATATATTAAAGTTATTTTTTTATCATCTACATTAATATTTCTAAAAATGAAGTCATTACTAAGACCAATCTTTTTCTTTATTTTAGTTACTAAGTCATTCATATTATCACCATTATTAATATGTAAAAATAATCAAATATTATACAAATGCTTTTAAGAAGTGTTATAATGATGATGGTGATTAGATGTATAAAAATATTAAAATAGAAAAATTAGATGATTTTGGTAGAGGAATATGTTATATAAATGATAAAATTACTTTTGTAGAAAATGCTTTACCTAATGAGATAGTAGATATTGATTTAACAAGAGAAAAAAGCAAATATAATGAAGCAACAGTTGTTAATTATATAGAAAAGAGTAAAGATAGAGTAAAATATAATTGTCCTTATTATGAAAAGTGTGGAGGATGCAATATTGCTCATCTTTTATATCAAAAACAATTAGATTATAAAAGAAAAAAAGTGGAGGATATAGTAAGGAAATATACTAAATATAAAAATATAAGAATAGAAGAAATATACGGAAATGATAATCTTAATTATCGTAATAAAGTAACACTCCATATTCAAGATAATAAAATAGGTTATTTTGAAAAAAATAGTAAAAGAATTGTAAATATAAATGAGTGTTTATTATTGGATAAAAGTATTAATGCAATAATAGGTAGATTACATAGATATGCAAATAATAATCAAATCTTAAGTTCAACAATTATTATTAGAGCATTTAATAATGAAGCACTAATGTTATTAGATAAGAAAGAAAATAAAGAATTTTTAAATTTTTTTAATGATATTAATATTATTATGGATAATAAAAATATTAAAGGAAAAGATTATCTTATAGATAATTTATTTGATAAGAAGTTTAAAATAAAGAAAGATGCTTTTTATCAAGTTAATAATAATCAAGTAAAAGTTTTATATGATATAGTTAGAAAAATTGTGAAAAAAAGTAATTATAGAAGTGTGTTAGATTTATATTGTGGCACTGGAACCATTGGTATTATAGTTAGCCAGTTTGTAGATGAAGTATTAGGAGTTGAAGTAAATCAACAAGCAATAGAAGCCGCGATTGAAAATAAAAAAATAAATAATATAAGTAATATAGAGTTTATTTTAGGTAAAGTAGAAGATAAGATAGATTTAATAAAAGGAAAGCATGATTTAATAATTGTAGATCCACCTAGAAGTGGACTTGATAAACATGTTATTGATGTTATAAAAAAGTTAGATGCTAAAGAAATTATTTATGTATCTTGTGATCCAATTACTATGGCTAGAGATATAAATTATTTTGATAGCCATTATAAATTAGAAAAAATAAAATGTGTAGATATGTTTATGAATACATATCATTGCGAGAGTGTCTGTATATTAGAAAGGAGATAAAACTGTGAGATTAAATAGAAAAACTATAGAAAAAGATGAAGAATATTTAAGACAAATATCTAGTGAAGTAACTTTTGATACTGATGATTATATAGGATATATCGAAGCACTGAAAGAATATTGTAAAAATAATGCAGTATATGCTTTAGCTCCTGTACAGATTGGTATTCCTAAAAGAATGATTTATTTTAGAAATACAACTTCTGATATGACTAAAAATAAGGACTCAAATTATGATGAAAGCATTGTTCTTATTAATCCTATTATATTGACTGCAAAGGGACATACTCGCTTTATTGAAAGATGTGCAAGCTGTATGGATTATGTTGGAACGGTTGATAGACCATACTCTGTTGAGGTTGAATACTATGATATTAAAGGTGAAAAAAAACATGAAATCTTTGAGGGATTTAAAGCAACTGTTTTTTGTCATGAATTCGATCATTTAAATGGAATACTACATATTGATTTGGCAGATGACGTAAGAAAAATGACTTGGGATGAAACTAGAATTTATAGAGAACAACATCCTTATCAAGTATTATCTAAGAGTGACGAATACATTATAGAAAAAAACTTAGCACTAATACGCAAACAAGGATAGAGCACTTAGCACTGACACTGATACAACCCATTGCGAAAGTATCACAGGTTTAGAAAGAAGGTAATATTATGGTTATAAACTATTCAGATCAAGAAGTATTAAAAGGACATAAATCGATATTCCTAGCGGGTCCAACTCCAAGAGGTGAGAATACTGAATCATGGAGGACAAGTGCCTGTAAGTACTTAGAAGATAATGGTTTTAATGGAGTAGTATATGTCCCAGAGTATTCAACATGGAAACCTAAAGCAGATTATGTTGATCAAGCACAGTGGGAAAGAGATGCTTTATCAAATGCTTCAATAATTGCTTTTTGGATTCCAAGAACATTACCAGATATGCCAGCTTTTACGACAAATGTAGAATTTGGATATTGGATTCATACAGGAAAAGTACTTTATGGTAGACCTGATGAAACCAAAAAGATTAAATACCTAGATTGGCTATATAAAACGGATACTAATAATGAACCATTTTCAAGTTTAGAAGAATTATTAAATGGTTCAATCGAACTTGCTAATCAATTTGGAATTAATAATGAAACTGAAATATTACCATTAGAAAAAAGATTAATTATGACTAGAAAACAGTCAAAATAAATGACAATGCAAAAACCAATAGACAAGGTTGGTAAACTATTGGTTTTAGAAATGCAAAGACCCACTAACATATAAAAAATGACTACGCAAAAACCCACGATCTAGCCATTGCGAGAGTGTCTGTGTATTAGAGAGGAAGTAGAGTATGATAAAACAAGAGAAAGTAATAATATTTAGTCATGAAAATGATATTGATGGATTAGGTAATATCATTTTAGGAAAAATGGCTTTTGGAGAAATTGAATACGTTTTGGCATCAAATGTCAATATACTTGAAGCAAAGTTTAGGGATTGCTTAAAAAAAGGGTTATTACATAACTATGATAGAATTTTTGTGACAGATCTTGCATTATATAATCCATCTTTAGAAATGGTTAGTAAAGATCCTGAACTTTCAAAAAAGGTTTTAGTTTTTGATCACCATAGATCAGCAATAAATGAAGGATGCAGGGGATACAGTTTTACGAAAATAGTAGAAATAGACGAAAGTGGAAGAAAAAGAAGTGGAACTGATTTATTTTATGAATATCTATGTTTGAATGGCTTATTATCTAAAACAAAAGCATTAGATGAATTTGTAGAGTTGACTAGATTAGAAGATACGTGGGAATGGAAAAAAACAGGAGAAGAAGGACTTAAAGCGCATGATTTAGCAATACTTTTAAATGGAATAGGGCTAAATAACTATATTAATAGAATTTATGCCAAAGTAAAAGCAAATGAAGACTCATTTGAATTTGCGGAAAATGAAAATAAAGTAATTGAAAAGAAGAAAGCTGAGTATTTAGCAACATTACAAAGAATATGGAATGATGCAGAATTTTTTGTAGATGAAGAAGATAATAAATTTGCTGGAGTTTTTGCTGATTATGAATATAGAAATGAATTAGGTGAATTTGTTAGGGAAATTAATTCTAATGACCTTAAATATCTTGTTATTATTGCGCTAGAAAAAGGAGCATTTGGTCAAAAGTCATATAGATCGATTGTGGCTGGTTTTGATGTTGGTAAAATTGCAGAAGCGCACGGAGGTAATGGTCATCTTGCAGCAGCATCAGTTAATATTACTAAAGAGCAAAAAGAAAAATGCCTTGTTCTTAGAAAAACAAATCCAAGAGATAGTATTAGATATCTCGTTGAGAGCAGTTATTCAGAATAATTACCGTATTATTAGTAAAACTTACAAGAATATAATAATAATACAGAATTTCGTTTAGAAAGTATTTATGAAAAAAAATTAACAAAATGTCAAAACATATCATGAAAACAAAAATATTATAAGAACAAATTATAAATGTCTTAAAATGTCAATATTTGTTCTTTTTATATTGAAATAAAATAGTATAAATGTTATATTTATTATAGTTATAATAAGGATGTGATATATTGAATGTTAATTTCCGATTGGCAGAAAAAAAAGATGTAGAAAGTATTATTAACTTATGTAATGAAGTATTTAATGAAAATACATCTTTAGAATATGCACAAAAGAGTTTTGAAGAAACTAAAAATGATCCTAATCAAATATATGTAGTAGGAGAATTAGATGGCAAAATAGTTGCTCATACAAAAATTACAGTTATTCCCACTATGTATGAAGATATGAATACATATGCTATTTTAAATCATGTTTGTGTAAAAGAAGAATATAGAAGACATAAAATAGGTACTAAACTATTAGATTACTGTATGAAAATTGCAAAAGAAAAAGGTTGTGTAGCTATAGAACTTTGGTCTAAGAATTTTAGAGTGCCAGCACATTCGTTGTATAAAACATACGGCTTTGAAATTATGGACGCTAAGTTTTTTACAAAAGATATATAAAAAGGAGGTAAGAATATGAAGATTAATAAAGTATATATAGGAGGATGGTTTCAAAGAACCATGTTACAACTTTCTGAAATATATGACTTTTTGAGAAATGGTTCATCACAATTAGATTTAGATAAAAGAAAATTAGAAAATTTAAGGAAAAATCTAATGATAGGTAGAATAGATTATTATGTTAGAGGACTTGAGTATATAGAATACATGACATCTGTTGGAATTACTGTTAAGATATTTGAAGATGGATTAATAACACTAAATAATGAAGAAGCTAGTGAAGATACCTTATTTATGGATATAGAAAAATTAACTGACTATTATGAAAATAATTTATCAAAAGCTATTAATTACTTATTTTCTTTAGGGGCACCAGTACCAAAAGAATTAGCAAATATTGAAAATATATATCCGTATTTTGTAATTTTAGATAAAGCAACAAAAAATCAAATAACAGATTTGATGGCTAGAACCGAAAGACAAAAATATTTTGAAATAAAAAACAAAAAATTTGATGTAATTAGAGGAGATAAATACTATTTTATCAATAATAAAACAGGTGATATTGATAGTATTGAAAGGTATATTGAAGAACAAATATTTATTAGAGAATTCAAAGGACAATTACATAGATATTTAAATTTGCATAGAATTATTTGGGAAAAAATAGCAGATGTAAAAGAAAATGCTTATGTTAAAGGTAAAAACATTGTAGAATTTAGTGGAAAGATAGAAGATTATTATAAAACTATCACTTTAATAGAAGGTAGGATAAATCAAATGTCAACGTATATTACAACTCGTGAAAAAATTGCAAAATCTGATGAAGATTTAACTGAATTTTTAGCTATTCAGGGGTATAGATATGAGACATTGAAGGATACTCTAACATATATTCAACATTTATGGAATATGACAAAGAATTATGTTAATTCAGCTAAATCATTATTCTCTGATTTAGAATCAAAAGTAACCGAAAAATCTATTGGCAATTTAACTATTGTTACATCAATGGGTGTAGGGGCTTCATTAATAGGTTTATTTACTAATTCTGCACCTACTTTTACATCATTTGGAGTATTTTATTTCTTTATTTTAGCAATTATTGGATATTCAGTTAATAAATTAATGAAATTTATATCTAAAAATAGAAAGTATCATATCCAAGATATTGAATATGATAAAAATATTAAATAATGAAAAATAAATTAAAGTGGGTACTTATTGCCATAGGTTTTTTCTCGTTATCTAGAGGATTATGGTATAATTATCAATCATTATGGCTTTTAGATAACGGATTATCAATTACTACTATATCGACTGTTACATCGTTATCAGCATTAGGTTGTGTATCAGCCATGATACTACTATTTGATTTTATTACTAAAAAAAGATTAAAAAAATTTATATGTATTTTGATAGGTTTAAAAACTTTAACATTGATAACACTATTTTTTATGAATGGATCTAATCTTTTTGTTCCTATCAAATTATTAATACTTCTAGATATAGTTTTAGATACTGAAATACTAGTTAGTTTTTATCCGTTATTAACATTATTTACAAAAGATGATAAATTATATGGAAAAAAAGATTTAATTAAAAGTACATGTTATGATATAGGAATCCTTGTAGGAGCAATATTTTTAGGTAAAAAACTTTTTAATATAACTATTAACTTTAATATTTTTATATTACTTTCTATCTTTTTTTGTATTTTATCCTTCTTTTTAATACTTAAAACAGAAGTAAAAGTTAAAAGGATAAAACTAATTGATAATAATGAAGTGTTGTATAGTTTATTTAAGTACTTAAAAAAGGATAAAATTTCTAAAAGATATTTTATGTTTGTATTAACAATTAATATATCTTTTAATATTGTTGCTGGATTAAAAATGATTTTACTGACTAAAATGCTTGATTTTGGAGCTAGTGCGGCTTCTACTTATTTACTTATTGTCAGTATTATAGCTGATATTTTAGGAATAGCAATTCTTCATAAATTTACTTTTAAAAATAATATTTATAATATACTAATAAAATGTGGTGGTAGAGGTATCTTTTTCTTATTAGCATTTATCATAGGTAATAAATATGTATATTTATTAGCGCTTACATATACATTATTATTATCTCCTGCTTATGGACATGTCTTAGATGCTCCATACATTAATAGAATAGAAAATAATTATCAGTTTGCTTTTTCTAATATGAGAGATATAGTCTCTTATATAGGACAATCAATTGGAATATTTATTTGTGGAATGTTGTTTAATTTTGATATTAAATATATATTTTTAGTTGCTTTTATAGTAATAATTATAAATATATACTTTGGTATTATAATATATAAATTAAAAACAAAGGAAAAACATATTTTATAATATGTTTTTTTTATTACAAATAACTTACTTTTTTTGTCATATTTTGTTATAATGTAATAGATAGAATAGTAGGGATGCTTATGAAGGATTATATATTATATATAAAAAAATATTTTAAATATACATGTAGTAGTACTAAAAACTTATTTTATATGGTATTATCTACATCTTTTTCTAAAATATTTGTACTTATTCTACCAATAATCGCATCTCTTATTATTAAGTATTTATCTTTAGGTAATTTTAGTTTAGTTTATTTTTTAATATTTATATATGCTTTAGTATACATGTTTTATATGTTCGCAGAGTGGGTTAATTATGAAGTATATACTCGTAATATGGAAGAGTGTTATATAGATTTACAAAATAAAATATTAAGTAAATTATTAAAAGTAGATAGTTCTTTTAGTAAGAAAATAACTAAAGCTAAGTTAATAAACTATATTACAGTAGATACTTCTAATGTAGGTGATATGTTAGATAATATATCAGAATTTATTACAACTTTTATACAAATAATATTTTTGCTTATAATAATTTGGCTTTATAATTATTATCTTTCTTTAATTATTTTAATTTATATAGTTATTTATTTAATTATTACTATTAAATCGGATAAATATCAGAATATATACTTTAAAAGAGTAAAAAAAGATGAAGATAAATATAGTCATTTACTATTTCAAACAACAACAGGATTATCAGAAGTTAAATCATTTAATATGTTAGATGGTATTAAGAAAAAGCTAAATAATATTCAAAATACTTTTATTAAGCATTATAAGCTTAGGAGAAAATATATTCAAATAAGAGATAATGATGTTAATTTTGTTACAGTGTTTTTTAAAATTATATTATATATTATATCTTTTGTATTGATTATTAATCATGGTTATACAGTTGATTTATTAATACTAGTAGTATCATATTTTGAATATTTAGAGGGATTCTTATATGAATTTTTACAAGCTTCTTCTAGTATGAGGGAAAATTATACATCTCTTGATAGAGTCAATAAAATATTAAATTATAGAAATGAAATAGAAGAAATTTATGGTGATTATGATCAAGATAATATAAGAGGAATAGTAGAATTTAAGAATGTTAGTTATAATCCTAAAAATAGTAATAAAGGTTTAAAAAATATTAGTTTCAAAGCTCATGATGGAAAAGTATTAACAATAGTTGGACCATCAGGATCAGGAAAAACAACGATTTTTAATTTATTACTAAGATTGGCAAAACCTAATAAAGGGAGTATTACAATTGATAATGTAGATATATATAAATACTCTAAAAAAGTATATTCCAGTAATGTAGCTATTACTAGTGAAAAACCATTTATCTTTAATATGAGTATTAAAAGAAATTTAGATATGGTTGATTCTAATATAGAAAATCAAATTGAAGCTTGTAAAAAAGTTGGAGTTCATGATTTTATTATGTCATTACCACATGGATATAATACTGTATTAAGGGAAAATGCTACTAATATATCTAGTACTCAAAAACAATTAATATCAATTGCTAGAATGTTGCTTTCCAAATCAGAAATTATTCTTCTAGATGATATTACAGTTTCATTAGATTCAGAAATAATAAATATGTTACCTAAAATTTTAAAAGAATTAAAGGAAGATCATACTATTATCATGATTACTAAAAAGAAAAAATTAATGGAAATTTCAGATAAAATAGTAATATTAGATCAAGGAAGAATAGTTGATAGCGGTACACATAAGGAATTGATAAAAAGAAGCAGTTTATATCGGGATTTAAATGCCTATAGATCTCCTAGTAGAACGGAGGTGTTTGAGAATGATTAAATATATCAAAATGTTAAAAAAATATAAAGAATTAAAAGTTTCTTCTAAAAAGTATATGATATTATTATTTATAACCGTCATATTAATCGCAGGATTTAGAGTTGCTTTACCTTATTTAGCGGCATTAATAATTACATATATCACTGAAAAAAATTATGATAGTACAATAATTACTTTGGTAATATTCTCAATATGTTATTTGTTATATTATGTTGTATATCACTATAATTACAAAATCTTTACAAAACATGCTATTTATACTCATAATGCATTACAAAAAAAGATATTAAAAAAATTATCTAGTATAGATGAAGATTATTCTAAAGATATGTCAGAATCATTTTTATCATCAACATCATATAACGATATAGGTGAAGTTGTTCAAATTCCAGATCAAGCATTTAATTCTATTAAATATGCTATTATATTAATATTTTCAATAGTTATTATATTTACAATAAATATATATTTTGGTATTTGTACTTTAATAATTGTTATATCTTATTTAATTATATTAAATTATCATTTAGATAAAAGAGATTATTATTTAAATAGCGAAATTATTTATAGAGATAAAACAGGGCACCTTCTTGGACAAGTACTAGAAGGCGAAAAAGAAATACAAGCATTTGATATGTCTGATAATTTAAAAAAACATTTATTTAGCATAAATAAAGGTTGGAGTAATGTTCATTTTAATAAAATGGATAATGTAAATAAGGCAGAAATACTGGATCCAGCAATTATAAGTATCTTTAAAATTATTATTTATACAATTATGACGTATTTAATAATGAAGGGGCAATATGGTATAGGTATACTAGTATTAATAATATCTTATGTGGATACTGTTATAGATGATTCTGATGAATTATTTCAATGTATTGATTTATTGTCATCTAATAGAGTTAGATTAAATAGAATAAATAAAATATTAAAATATAAAAATAAACATGAAATAGATTATGGAGAATATGATAATGATAATATAAAAGGGGAAGTAATATTCAAAAACGTATATTTTGATTATGAAAATGATAATACTTTAAAAAATGTTTCTTTTGAAATTGCTCCACATAGTTTTACTGTTATCGCCGGAAAAAGCGGGGCTGGTAAATCAACAATATTTAAGATATTACTTAGATTATATAAGATAAAACAAGGAAAAGTTTTAATAGATGGAATTAATATTTATGATTATAATAAAGATGTATATTCATCAAATGTTTCTGTAGCTACTCAAAAACCATTTATATTTGATATGAGTATCAGAGAAAATTTTAATCTTATAGATTCTAATTTTAGGAATCAAGTAAGAGCTTGTAAAAAAGTGGGTATACATGATATTATTATGTCTCTTCCTGATGGGTATAATACTAAAATAGGAAAAGATGGTTCTAATATATCGTTTGCTAATAAACAATTAATAGCGTTAGCTAGAACGTTGTTATCCAAAGCAGAAATATTATTATTTGATGAAGTAACAGCGTCTTTAGATGAAAAAACAAGTAATAAAATAATTAAACTAATTAATGAACTAAAGAAAAAACACACGGTTATTATGATAACTCATAAAAAAAATATTATGAGAAAAGCTGATAAAATAATTGTAGTTAATAATGGTAAAATAGTTGCCATAGGTAAACATAGAGAGTTATTAGAAAACTCTAAAACATATTATAATTTAACGAAATAGGAGTGGTAAAATGATAAATATTTATAAGACAGATAAAAAAAATATGCATAAAGTTGAGAAAATAGATGTTATTGAAAAAATGTGTTGGATAGAGATAGTTAATCCTACTATGGAAGAAATAGAATATGTTGCAAATGAAACAAAAACAGATATTAATCTATTAAGTAAGTTATTAGATGATGAGGAACTTCCTCGTATAGAAATAGAAGATAATTCTACATTAATAGTAATTGATACCCCTTATGTTACAAATAATAAATATAAACACAAATATAATACTGATCCAATTGGATTAATATTAAGTGATGATTATTTTATTACAATATCACTAAAAGATTTTGGAGTGTTTAATGATTTTAAAAATGGTAAAATCAAAGAATTTGATATTAATAAAAAAACAAAATTTGTAATACAAATATTACTTAGAATAGCTAGTATTTATCAATTAGAATTAAAAGCTATTAATGCTGATATAACAAATAAAGAAAAAATATTATATAAATCAACTAATAATAAAGAGTTAGTATCACTATTAGATATAGAAAAAACGTTAACTTATTTTATTACATCTTTAAAAGCAAATGATGTGGTATTAGAAAAACTAACTAAAGGTAATTTAATACCTATGTATGAAGATGATGCTGATTTATTAGAGGATGCTTCTATTGAAAATAAACAAGCAATTGAAATGGCAAACATTTATAGAGAAATATTAACTTCTATGACAGATACTTATGCTACTATTATTTCTAATAATTTAAATGATGTAATGAAATTTTTAGCGGCTATTACAATTGTATTTTCAGTACCTACAATGATATCTTCAATGTTAGGTATGAATGTTTATTTAGGAAAAATAGGAACAGATCCAAATAGTTTTATAATTATAATTATTATTTCTATTTTACTATCTTTATTACTAGCGTGGTTATTTAAAAGAAAGGGAATGTTATGAAAGAAATAGTTAATATATTAATTAAGAATAATAAGACTATATCTACAATGGAATCATGTACTGGGGGATATGTTGCTAATGAAATAACTAATATAGAAAATTCATCAAAGGTCTTAAAGTTCTCTGCTGTTACATATTCTAATGAGTATAAAATTAAAATGGGAGTAGATAGTGATATTATTGATAAATATACTGTTTATAGTATGGAAGTAGCTGACTGTATGGCTAAAGCTATTTCTAATTTTACTAATAGTGATTATGGAATTGGCATAACTGGTAAGCTAAAAAAGAGTGATGATAATAATCCATTTAATGAAGATGATATTGTATATATTAGTATATATGATAAAAATAAAGATAAACATAATAACAAAAAAGTAAAGGTAACTAAAGATAAAAGAAGTGATAATAAAAAAATAGTATATGAGGCTATTACTTGCTTACTTAAAGAAATTTTATTATAATTATCTTGAGTGATATTATGATTGATAAAGTATATGAAATATTAAATATAATTGATAGTAGTGATTTAGTTTTACGTTATAAGAAATTGAAAGAGGATATAACTAATGATATTAGTATAAAAAATGATTTAGATGATTTAAAAAAGTTAAGCAATGAATATTCACAAGAATATATAGAAATTAAGAAAAAACTAATTACAAATCCTAAAATTAAAGAATATAAGCAATTAGAAAATGAATTATATTTTTTAACACTTGATATTAATAAAAAATTAAAAGTAATAAATGATAAGAAGAGTTGTAGTCTATGAGAATAATAAGTGGTTATTTAAAAGGAAGAATTATTGAAAATAAAAAAATAGAAGGTACTAGACCAACAATGGATAGGGTAAAAGAAAGTCTATTTGCAATGATACAAAATAGTATTAAAGATAGTGTTTTTTTAGATTTATTCTCGGGATCTGGTTCTATAGGTATTGAAGCTATATCAAATGGTTCTAAAGAAGTATACTTTGTGGATAATAATAATTTATGTATAAAAGAAATAAAAAAAAATATAAAAAACTTTAATATAGAAAAATATTCTAAGTTGTTAAATATGGATTATCTTAAAGCATTAGATTATTTAAAGAATAATAATATAAAATTAGATATTATATTTATAGATCCTCCATATAAATTCAAAGTTTATGAAAGTATATTAGATTATATAAATAAAAATGAATTGATTAAAGAAAATGGGTTGATTATATTAGAGACAGATGATAATAAATTACAACCAAGTTATAGTAATCTACTTTTAATAAAAGAAAAAAAATATGGTGATAAATATATATTTATATATAAAAAGGGTGATAGCGATGAATAATAAGGGATTTGCAGTTACAGTTATGGTTTATGGTATGATAGCTCTAGCAAGTTTAATAATGTTTTTGTCATTAAGAGTTATGAGTACTACTAAAAAAGAAACTAATACTGATGCTCAGGAAGTAGAAGATAATTTAAATTTATGTACAGCTTATGATATATGTGATAATTGGATAAATAGATAAAAGTAATAAATTACTAAAAAAACTCATATATATATTGAGTTTTTTAATTTAATATTATATAATATACTCTGTTGGAGGTGTCGTATGGCAAATAAAAAAAATGAAACAAAAATAACTATAAAAGTAGAGAAGAAAGAATGGAATGATGCATTAGATAAAGCTTTTGCAAAAAAACAAAAAGAAGTAAACGTTGATGGATTTAGAAAAGGAAAAGTTCCTAGAAATGTTTATGAAAAAAAGTTTGGCAAAGAAAGTTTATTTATAGATGCAGCTGATTTAGTTTTACCTGGTGCATATGAAAAAGCAATGGATGAAAATAAAGAATTAATCCCAGTTGTACAACCAAAAGTTGATTTAAAGAGTATTGATGAAAAAGGTGTAGAATTCATATTCACTATTATTACTAAACCTGAAGTAAATATAAAAAAGTATAAAGGACTAAAAGTAGAAAAAGCAAAAGTGTCTGTAAAAAAAGAAGAAGTAGAACATGAACTTTCACATATACTTGAAAGATATACAGAATTAGTTGTAAAAGAAAATGGTACAGTAGAAGAAGGTAATATTGCAATCATCGATTTTGAAGGATTCAAAGATGGTGTTGCATTTGATGGTGGTAAAGGTGAAAATTATTCATTAGAAATTGGTTCTCATTCATTTATACCAGGGTTTGAAGAGGCTTTAGTTGGTATGAAGACAGGTGAAGAAAAAGATATAGATTTAACTTTCCCTGAAGATTATCCAGAAGAAAGCTTAAAAGGTGCTAAAGTTGTATTTAAAGTTAAAGTTAATGAAGTTAAATTTAAAGAACAAAGAAAGTTAGATAAAGAATTCTTTGAAGATTTAGGAATGGAAGGTATAGATTCTGAAGATAAATTAAAAGAAGAAATAAAAAATAGCATTAAGGCACAAAAAGAAATGGATGCTGAAAACAAATATATTGATAAATTATTAGAGGAAGTATCTAAGAATGTTGAAGTAGATATTCCTGAAGAAATGGTAGAAGAAGAAGTAGATAGATTACTACATAGATTTGAAGAACAAATAAAAATGCAAGGTATTTCTTTAGAACTATATTACCAATTTGCTAAAACTGATGAGCAAGCACTAAGAAGTCAATTAGAAAAAGAAGGATATAATAATGTTTTATATCGTTTAATGCTAGAAGAAATATGCAAACAAGAAAAGTTTGAAGTTAGTGAAAAGGATGCTGAAAAAGAAGCAGAAGAACTTGCTAAGAAGTATCAAATGAAAAAGGATGAATTCCTAATGCAATTTGGTGGTATTGATATGGTAAAATATGATTTAGAAATGCGTAAGACTATAGAATTCTTAAAAGAAAATAACAAATAAAAAAAATAGGCATTTATTATAACAGGGGTGTTTTTGATGGATAACGAAGACTTTTTAGAATTTTATGTTACTATACCTAAAGATGATACAACACTTGGGTATCATCATTATATATTATCTGAATATATTAACTTACATCCTCAAGAATATATACATATTCCATATGAGAAAATAAAAAATTGTGAAATACAGAGCATCATTGATTTGTCTAAATGTAAAGGCTTTTCATTGACTGCCAAAAAGAATGAAAGATACTATAGTTTGATATATATTAAAGACAATATAGTTAATAATGATACTTTTGATAAATTTTTAAATAATAGATTAGAAACTATAGTGGGTTATAGTAATGGTATTTATAAGGATTTAATTAGAAAGTTTACTCATGATAATACAGCTAAAATTAAAAGTAAGAAATAAATATTTCTTACTTTTTTGTTAGTCTATATAAATTAATACTAGGTTTATTAAATAAACGAAATTTAATTTGGTTTGTACCTATACCATATGAATTAAATATATATGTATCTTTTATCTTTTCAATTCTTTTATTATAATAATTAGAACCATTTTCAAAAAATAATCCATTTAGGAAAGGAATTCTAATTAATCCACCTAAACTATGACCACTTATTATCATATCTGTTTGATATTCCAAAATATCTTTAACACTATCACTTTCATGAGTCATTGTAATGACAAACTTATCTTTTTCTTCAAAACTAAAAGCTTTATTCAAATCCATATCATTTTCTAAATCAGATCCAATAGAGTTTATAATAATGTAATTATTATCTTTATAATAAACTCTTTCATAATTATTATTGATGATATTGAAATTACTGTTTTTCATTATAATATTATATTGATCATTGGAATAATCTTCATTTCCTATACATGCATATTTAGAAATACTAGAATCAATATTATTTAGTATATTAGTTATATCTTTTATATCATCATTGTCCAGTGGATAATTCTCATAAACTAGATCACCAGTAAATAAAACAATGTCAGGTTTTAAGATATTAATCTTATTTACAATATATTTTAAATATGACATATTAACAGTTGTTCCATAATGAATATCAGATAACTGAACAATTTTTATTCCATGAAAATTATCAGGTATTTTGTCATTTTCAATCTTGTATTCATTAACTATTAAACCACTAGTTTCCGTATATCTAGCATAAATAACAATTAAAGTAATAATCAAAGCAAGTATAATTAAAAATCTAATAATAAAATTACTTTTGTTTTTTATTTTTTCATTAGTAATTTCTTTATGCTTTTTTTTATTTTTCTCACTCCTAGTTATCTTAGGCATATTATCACCATAAAAATTATAACATAAAAAAAAGTCTTATTAAAGACTTATCGTTATAATAGATATTATAGTTAATGCCAAATTATGTATAAAATGCATTGTATATGATGTAAACATAGTATCTGATTTATAATACATATATGCAAAAGATGCACCTAAAGCTCCATATGGAACAATATATAAATATTGATAGATATTACTTTCTTGTCCAATTACATGCATTAATCCAAATACTAATGCTGATATTATGATAAATATAAAATTATTATTAAATATGTTCTTAAAAGCTTTTCTAAAAACAATTTCTTCAATAAATGGTCCTAATATACTAATAGATATTATAGATAAAATAGGAAAGTTTTTAATATATGCTTGAATGGCTTCTTCATTATTAGAACTACTACCAGGAATTAATTTTAGAATGATAAAATTAGAAATAACCATAAAGAATAGACCAACTATCCAATATTTAAAACCTATATCCATATTTGAATTAAAATTATTTTTATATTCTAAAAATTCTTCTTTCAATTCTTTTTTAAACATTATTATATAAATAATAATTAATACTATATTATCAAAAATTGATATGTATGCTTCTTGAGATGCAGTTAGATTATTTAAATCTAGTTTAAATACTAATGATGGTATAATTGCAAAAATACTACTAAATAAAAATAATACAATTGCGATTATTGATTTAATTAATTTATTATAACTTTTTAAATGCATCATATATATCACTTCCTATTTAAATATATCATAGATATTACCAAAAAAATAAAAAATATATAAAAAAATTTGGAATTTGTAAAAAAGATGACAATTAATATTATAGGAAGTGATAGTATTAAAAAATATATTTTTGTTAAACAACAGGGTTATAAAGATTGTGGATGTGCTTGTTTACTTATGATTATTAAATACTATGGTGGTAATGTATCATTAGAGCATTTAAGAGAGTTAACTAAAACTACTAATAATGGTACTAATCTTTATAATTTAACAGAAACAGCTAATAAAATAGGTTTTAATAGCTATGGAGTTAAGGCTAATATTGATAGTATAAGCAATGATATATTACCAATAATAGCACATGGTATTCTTGATAAGAAATATAAGCATTTTATAGTTATTTATAAAATAAATAAGAAGAAAAAGAAAATATTAGTCGCAGATCCAGCTAATAAATTGAAGTATATTTCGTTTGAAGAATTTAATGATTTTTCTTCAGGTTATTTTTGTATATTAGAATATAGTAAACCTCTCCAAAAAATTGAAATAAAAAATAAATTTAAAGATTTAATAGTAAAATATATTTTTCATTATAAAAAATATATTATTTGTAGTATATTATTTTCTTTCATATATATAGTGATCCACTTAATAACTTGCTATTACATCCAAGTAATAATAGACAATACTATAGCCTATAAATCATTTTATAATCTTACTATAATAAGTATTATATTTCTTATATTATTTTTATTAAAAAATATTTTTATTCACATAAAGAATAATCTTATTATTAGTCTTAATGAAAAAATAGATAGTAATTTAACTATAAATGTATTTGACCATATATTATCACTTCCATATTTTTATTATAAGAATCATCCTACTGGTGAGATATTATCACGAATTAAAGATATCAAAGAGATTAATGAAGTAATTAGTAAAAGTATTACAGAAATAATTGTTAATTCTATCATTATAATTATTAGTTTATTCATGCTTTTAATTCTCCATAAAATATTTTTTTCAATTTTATTATTATTGATGTTTATTTATTTTATACTATTCTATATAGCAAGTTTAATAATAGATCCAATAAATAAAGAAATTCATGTTGCTACAGGTAAAATAAATAATAACTTAGTAGAAAATATCAGTATGATTTCTACAATAAAAAATTTAAATATAAATACTGTAATAAAGCATAAATTTTCATTTGATTATAAAAAATATTTATTAAAAAACAAATATTTTCTAAATAAATGCAATAATTTAAATACAACTTTTAATTTATTAGATACTTTTGGGCATGTAACATTTATCTTCATCGCAGTATTACTTATTTATATGAAAAATTATAATGTTGGTTTTATTTTAACTTATCAACAAATCTTTTCATATTTATTGTTATCATATAAAGATTTGCTTACCTCAGTACTTAGTATTAAAAATACAAAAGAGAGTTTTAATAGAATAAAAGAGTTATATTTTGTAAAAGAAGAAGTTAATAATCATTGTAATATAGATTTCAAAGGTAATATCAATATTCATAATTTAACTTTTTCATATTCAAAAAAAATAATATTTAATAACTTAAATTTAAGAATAACTCCGGGTTCTAAAATAATGCTATGTGGAAATAGTGGTGTAGGTAAATCTACATTAGCTAAAATATTATTTAAACATATAGATGTGGCAAGAGGGTATGTATATATAGATGATATTGATATTAATGATTATAATTATAGTCTATTAAGGGATAATATTTGTTATTTATCACAAAATGAAATGTTAATAACTGATAGTATATATAATAATGTATTATTACATAGAAAAATAAAATATGAAGATTTTTTAAAAGCATCTAAAATAACTTTGTTGGATGATATGATTAATACTAAAAAAATTAGTTATGAAATGTTATTAGAAGAAGATGGCTTCAATTTAAGTGGTGGTGAAAGACAGAAAATTTTACTTACTAGAGCAATTCTAAAAAAATCAAAAATTTATATATTAGATGAAGCTTTAAGTGAAATTGATATTAAAAGTGAAAGAATAATACTAAAAAAATTGTTTCATATTTATAAAGATAAAACAATTATTTTTATATCTCATCGCTATGATAATAGTGATTTATTTGATAAGATTATTAATATTAAAAATGGAGTATGTCATTATGGATAATTACATTGATATTAATGATTATTTATTATTAAACAAGGAACAAAAAATGTATTATTCATATATAGTAATTTTATGCTTATTAATAATTATTGTATTATCTTTATTAAAAGTAGAAAAGTTTTATGAACTGCAGGGATACATATTAGATGAGCTTATTGTTATTAATGTCAATATAAATGATATTAACAAAATAACTAGTAATAGATATTTATATATGAATAATAAAGAATATGAATATAGTGTGTATGATATATCTGAAGAAATAAACGCAGTGGGGGATAATTATTATAAAGAAGTAAGATTAAAAATCACTTTAGATGATACTATAAATAATGATTTCAATATTTTAAAAATTAAAATCAAATTGAAAAGTGATAGATTTTACAAAATAATAATAAATAAAATGAAAGGAGTATTATGAATAGATTAGAAAAAAAGGAAATGATGGAAGTAGAAGGAGGAATAAACATTTTATTAGTAACTGCTATTACAACCGCAGTAGTATTTATCTCAGGAATAATTACGGGCATAGTAAATCCTACGAGGTGTAATAACGGATGATGAAATTACAAAAAAAAGAACTTTATAACATAGAAGGTGGTTCTATGACATTTAATGCTACTTATATAAATGCCATATATAAACTATCAGAATTAATTTTTAATATAGGTAGAGAAGTAGGATCTTCTATAAGAAGAGTTTCAAGTAATAAAGTATGTCCACTAAAATAAGATATATATTTTTAATAATATTTTTACCTATATTATGTTATTTCCTAGGTGTATACCTCATTTTTATATATAAATTAGGATATTACATAGGTAATTTTTTAAGATGTTTGTTCCATATAATAGTAGGATAATCCTACTATTTTTATTATATAACTTGACTTTTATCTTAAAAAATAGTATATTTATATACGACTACATGGCGGTATTGGTGAAGTGGTTAACACGCTAGTTTGTGGCACTAGTATGCAAGAGTTCGATCCTCTTATACCGCCCCATATATATAAATAAACAAACTATAAATATAATAGTTTGTTTTTTATTTTAAGGAATGAAAAAAACAGATACACAATTATGTATCTGTTTCAAAATAATCACAATTAACGATGTATTAAATTTTTATATTGTTTTCTTTTTAAATAAACTAATATAAAAAGTATTATAAAAATAATTATAATAGGGGATAAATATATACCTAAGAATATTAAACTTAACCATAAAGTGTTAACAGCCTCACTTCCATATTCTCTATTACATCCACCATTTAAAAATCCACATAAAGAATCTGGCTCTATTCCATTAAAATATACATAAATAAACTCAATACAGATAAACGAAAAAAACAGAATTATAAATATCAACATCATAATAAATAAAATGTTATATATTTTATATTTTTTTTCAATTTGTTTTTTTGATATATTTCCTTTAATAATAAATCACCTCTTTTAAAGATAGTATTTATACTAACATTATAATATTTTGTAAATAAATAAGCAATATGTAATTATATTGTACAAATTTTTAAAACTTTTTAATGTCCAATATTTACTATAATTAATTGTTATGCTATAATAAACATCATAAAATTAAAGGAGAATTAATATGGATATTAAAACATTTTTAAATTTTGTTAAATGGCAAATAAAAGGAAGATTACCAAATGAAGAATTTTTTATTAGAGCATTTAAAAATCCTGGTAATTTTACTGAGGATGATATATCTTATTATTTATATTTATGTGATATATATAAACAAAACTTACCGAAATATTTATTTGGTAGTTATTTAATAAATGAAAAACAACTTGAAAATTTTTATAGTTTTTTAGACAAATATAAAAAAGATAATCATTATGAATTTTTAATAGATAACAAATTAATAAGATTACCTATTCCGCAAAAAAATGATAGGCAGTTCTTTAGAAATGAGCTTTTTGACTTAATACTCCCTTATTTAGCTGATTATCCCCAAGTTAGTAATATTCCTTTTCATGAGGGCCCATATGAATATAATGATGTATATTTAGGTGATAAAGATATTGTTTTAGATTTAGGGGCAAATGTTGGTATGTTTTCAGCGTTTGCTAGTGCTAAGGGGTGTAAAGTTTATGCTTTTGAACCTACAAAAGATACAATAGCAAGATATCTAAACATAACATCTTTATTAAATCCAAATATCGAAATTGTTAATATGGCTGTATCTGATAAAAGTCATATCCAAGTTCCTTTTAGTATAGATACTGAAAATAGTGCATGTAATGGAATTACAGAGATAAGCGATAATGTTTTTGGACATAATGAGAAATCAACTACAGTTGAGACAATAACGATAGATGATTTTGTTAAAGAAAATAATTTAAATAAAGTTGACTTTATTAAAGCTGATATTGAAGGTGCAGAACGTATGATGTTAGTCGGCGCCAAAAATACATTAAAGGAATTTGAACCAAATTTATCAATATGTTATTATCACTGTTTAGATGATTACAAAGTTTTGAGAGATTTAATATTAGATGCTAATAATAATTATGAAATTGCAACACGCTATAAAAAAATATATGCTCACTCAAAGACAAAAACAAAAGTAAAATCATTACATCATTAAAATACTTTATATGTTATAATGATGGTAAAGATAATTGTTCTGGAGGTGGTATTATGCAAAAAACAATATACTTGATAAGACATTCAGTAAAGTTTAATCCTAAGAATATTGATTTATATAATACTTTGGATAATAAACAAACTCAAACAGAAAAGAAAATGCTTAGTGTAGAAGGTGAGAAAAGGGCAGAAATTTTAAGTAGGCAAGAAGAATTTAAAAATGTAGATGCTGTGTATTCTAGTGATTATGCTAGGGCTATGCAGACTGCTAAATACTTTTTACATGATGGTTTAAAACTAAATATTGACAGAAGATTTAATGAAAGAACTAACGGAGATATCGATAAAGAAAAATATCCAAACTTTTTCTGTGATCAGTATCATGATAAATATCTAAAAGCTGATAACGGAGAATCACAAATTGAAGTTTCTAAAAGAATTACTGAAGCATTTTATGATGTAGTTAAAACAGATTATAAAAAAATAGTTATAGTTGCACATGGTACTTCTTTAACATTTTTATTAATGAATTGGTGTAAATTATTAGATGTACAAAGTAATTTATTAAGAAAATTAGAATTTAATGGCAAAGTTATTATTGATAGACCATATAATTCACCAGAGGTTTTTAAACTAACTTTAGATGGTGATAAAGTTATTAATATAGAAGTTCTAGAGTTTGATGAATTGAAATAATATAAAAAATCAATTAATAAATTGATTTTTTATTTTTCTTTATAATTTTTTTTATTCCAACTTTTCATATGACATTTAGGACATTTTAAATATCTTGTTGTCCCTATATGCATTGCAAAATATACATCTTTATATTTAGGTATATATTTATGATGACATTTTCTACATTCATAATATCCTGTTTCTGTTTCAATCTTTAAAGCAACAGATACACCGATTATGAAAAATATAAAGGAAAGTACTATTAATATAATTCTAGCTATATTATTTTCAATTAAATAAGAAGATACAAATATTAGTATAAAAAATGAAATAGAAGACATAAAACCAATAATAATTTCATTGAACATTAGTCTTTTATTTTGCAATTCTATCCTATTCTTCATTTCTAGAATAACTTTATCTGCTTTTGTATCATATTCTTTTTGATCAACTTTTTCTCCGCAAAATAGATCATTAATAGTGATATCTAATATATCACATAAATTTTTAATGATAGAAGCATCAGGCATACTAATACCATTTTCCCATTTTGATATAGCTCTATCTGTAATATTAAGTTTTTCTGCTAATTGAGATTGTGTTATATTTTTTTCTTTTCTTTTTTCTTTTATAAATTTTCCAATTTTTATTTGGTCCATAATATCACCTTCTTATCTATATTATACTAATAAAAATAAAAAAAATATACAAACTGTTGGTTGAGTTTACATAATTTATATATTAAAAAATATTTACAAATTTTACAATAAATATTACAATAGTCATATAAAATAAAAAGGAGGAAAATATGGAAGAAGAAAAGAATATTATACCAACTACACCAACTACAGAAATAGCAAAAAGTCCTAAGGGCAAAAAGAAAAAGATTATTATTGCTATAGTAGTAGTCTTATTAATTGTTGCAGGAGTTGTATGTTATTTATATAAAGACAAAATATTTAAAACAAATGATAAAACAGCAACTGCTGAAAAAAGGCCTGTATCAAAATATAGGATGAGTGGAAATGGCCTTGAATATTTTGATATTAGTTTTTTACAACTAGAAAATGAACAAAAAAATAAAGTTTATAGTCCATTATCAATTAAATATGCACTTGCAATGTTAAATGAAGGAACAGCTGGAGAGAGTAAAAAGCAAATAACAGATGTAATAGGAGATTACAAATCTAAAAAATATACAAATAGTAAGAATTTATCACTTGCTAATGCTATGTATATAAAAGATAGTTTTAAAAGTGAAGTGAAAGAGAGTTATACTAAAAATTTAAGTAGTAAATATGGTGCTGAAGTTATTTATGATCCATTTTCAAGTGCTAAACCAATGAATGATTGGGTATCAAATAAAACATTTAAATTAGTTAATAATTTACTTACTGATGAAACAGTAACAGATTCACAGTTCATATTAATTAATGCACTTGCAATTGATATGGAGTGGAATAAAAAAATACAATCAGAACATGATGATTATGGAGTAAATTATGAACATGAAAAGTACTCTGCTTTTGTATCTGCTTTAGATAGTGGATATCCATCATTAGAATTTAATAATAAGAAAATGGCAGCTAAATCAGCAGAAATTAGTGCAACTGCAAATAAATATGATATTGTAAAAGAAATTGGAGAAGACAAAATACGAAAAGAAGTTGGAGAAGCATATAAAAAATGGTTAAAATCTGATGAGGTATGTGAACCAGTAGAAAAGAATGTTGATAAATTTTTAGATGGATATATAAAAGAAATTAATAGTAACTATAAAAAAATTAGTTCATCAACAGATTTTTATTTCTATGATGATGAAAATGTTAAATCATTTGCTAAAGATTTAAAAACTTATGATGGAACTACATTACAATATGTTGGAATTATGCCAAAACAAATAGCTTTAGATGAATATATTAAAAATTTAGATGCTAAACAAGCTAATGAGATAATTACTAATTTAAAAGATATTAAATTAGAAAACTTTAAAGATGGTGTGATAACAGAAGTTTCAGGATTTATACCTATGTTTAAGATGGAATATGATCTAAATTTATTAAATGATTTACAAACATTGGGAATAAAAGATGTATTTGAGGAAGACAAAGCAGATTTATCTAATATGATAAAGGGCAAAAATTTATTCATTGCTGAAGCAGTTCATAAAGCAAATATTGAATTTTCAAATGATGGAATAAAAGCAGGAGCAGCAACTGCATTAGCTGGAAAAGGTGCAACTGGTTGTGGATTTGAATATGAATATGATGTACCTGTAGAAAAAATTAATATTTCATTTGATAAACCATATTTATATTTTGTAAGAGATAAAGATAGTGGTGAAGTTTGGTTCGCAGGTACTGTATATGAACCAATAAAATACGTTGAACAATCATATTGATTGATAGAAAAAGAGAGTTAATCTCTTTTTTCTTTTTATTAAAATATGTTAGTATATATGTGGAGGTAATAACTATGGAAATGAAACTACATTTAGCAGATGATATATTTGAAGTTGTAAATAATGGTACAAAATGTGTTGAGATAAGACTAAATGATGAGAAAAGACAAAAACTACATATTGGCGATAAACTTATTTTCTTAGATATGAATGAAAAGAGGAAAATAGAAACTATAATAGAAGAACTATCTTATTATAGGAATGCCAAAGAAATGATAGAACATTATAGTATAGAAGAAATATATTTACCAGGATACACTAAAGAATATTTTTTAGATTTACTAAAAAGATTTTATAGCGAGGAAGAACAAGAAAAATATGGAATTGTTGCAATTAGATTTAAAAAATAAAAATTATCATTGGCAGAAGTTTATACATTGTATGTACTTGTGTTGAGTTGATAATATGGAACTAAGACTTCAAAAATGGGGTAATTCAATAGGAATTAGGATTCCTAGTACAATATTAAATTCATCAAATTTTCTTTTTAATTAATACTAGGTTTAATACATTTATTATCACTATATAGTTTTACTTAATTTATCATATATGAGTAAACTGTTATATTGAAATAAAAAAATATGAATGATATACTAAAGGTGAATTATTAAAATATTTATAATAGGAGTTTTTTATGGGAGAAATTAAAGTTTTAATTGATGAAAAAAAACTACATAATAGAGTAAAAGAATTAGCATTACAAATAGAAAAAGATTATAAAGGTAAAGAAATCAATTTAATATGTATATTAAAGGGTTCTATTTTCTTTACAACAGATTTAGCTAAATATATTAAAAAAAATGTTAGAATAGATTTTTTAAGAGTTGCAAGTTACTCTGGTGAAGAGTCTAAAAAAGTACAATTAATCGCAGATTTACTTCCTGATATTAAAAATAAAGATGTTATTATAGTTGAAGATATTATTGATTCAGGAAAAACTATGAATTATTTAATACCTTATCTAAATAAAATGAATCCTAAAAGTATAAAAGTGTGTACACTACTTGATAAACCTAGTAGAAGAGTAATTCCATTTATCGCAGATTATGTTGGATTTGAAATAGAAGATTATTTTGTACTTGGGTATGGATTGGATTATAATCAAGATTATCGTAATTTACCATATATAGGATATATAGAAAAATAAGCACATATGTGCTTTTTCTTTACTTTTTTCATAAATTGTATTATAATAGGAAACCAGTTGGAGGGGTATTATGAATACAATTAAATATACAAATGAAGAATATAAACTTATTGAGAAGAATGTTATTGGTTCTGGAACCATGGCTACAGTTTTTTTTGATACGCAAAGAAATAAAGCTATTAAAGTTTATGATAATTTTAGTTATCCATCTGAAAATGATAGTTTATCAATAATGAAACTTGAACCTATGTTTTTAGATTTAAAAATACATCATGCAATAGTACCAGAAGAAAAGGTATATATAGAACCATATGGTTTATGTGGTTACTCTAAAGAATTAGTTAAAGGTGTAGATTTAAAAACTTTAGCTACTGATGAAGAAATATCTAAAATAACTATTATTTCCTTTTTATCTGCCTATAGAAATTTATTAGATGATATTGGTGCTATTTCTAAGAGGGGAATTCATATGTGCAATTTAACTAATTTAAATATTGTTTATGATAGAGAAAATAATCATTTTAATTTTATTGATATAGATTCATGGGATATATTACCAGATAGTGATGCTTTAGAATATAACTTAAAACATTTACAGGAAAAAACTCAAACTCCAAAAATATTAGCTAAAATATTAAGAAATACTAAATAAACATTATAATTAAGTTTTAAATGAAAATAGTTGGGAAAAAACTATTTTTTTTAATTTACAATTTTTATTTGATAATTTATAATTATTATAGGTGGTACATATGAGATTAGAAAAATCTTGTGGAGCTATTATTTATAAATATATTAATAATGATTTATACATTTTATTATTAAAACATAATAGTGGGCATTATTCTTTTGCAAAGGGACATGTAGAGAATAATGAGACGGAAGAAGAAACAGCAATCAGAGAAATAAAAGAAGAAACAAACTTAGATGTTAATATAGATACTAGATTTAGATCAGTTCATAGATATAGTCCTAAAGAAAATGTATTAAAAGATGTTATTTTATTTGTTGCTACTTTAAAAAATGATACAAGCAAAGAAAAAAATCAAGAAAGTGAAATAGAAAAACTTATTTGGTTAGAGGAAAAAGAAGCAATAGAAAAAGTAACTTATGATGATGATAGAAAAGAATTAATAAAAGCTATTAAATATATAAAAGGTGAGTAATATGAAAAAAGATGATGTGTTTTTAAATTTATTTTTTAATAAAAAAGAAGTATCAAAAATAAAAAAAGTTGATAAATTACATTCAAGGAAACTAATGGATATTAGTAAATTAAATGGATATATTATGAAATATAGAATACTTACATATATAATATTTACTTTATTAACAGCTATATTTTTAATGCTCGCATATATTATGTGCAAATATAAAATATTCTTTAATGGGGATGAATTTGATAATATACCTTTACTTATTGCTAGAGGATTACCTACATATTTCTTAATATTAATAATAATTGAATTGTTTTTAGTATTTAATAAGATTTATGAAGTTGATGGAACAATTTTTAATAAACAAGTGAAACGAAGTTTCATCTTATCATTTATATATTTAATTATAATTATAATGAATATAATATATACCATATTAACATACATGAAATATGAATATGTAAAAGCAGATCTTCTAATATTGTTATTTGCAATATTTTATATAGGAAAATCAATCTTAGATATTAAAAGCTTTGGTGTTATGTATTTAAAAAGTAAATCAGTAAAATAGTATTTTTGACAGTTTATGTAAAATTTGTTAAAAATATTTTTTTATTATTGACAAGTGTAAAAAATACACATATACTTGATATGTAAGGTAGTGATAGTATGAATATAAAAAATCCATTATATAAAAATCAAGGTATGCATGTACTGGCTACAATATTTACAGTTTATAAAGGAAATATTAAAGTTCTTCTTATTAGAAGAGATAATAAACCATATAAAGATATGTGGTCCTTAGTAGGAGGCGCTGTATATAATAATGAAACATTAGATGAAGCTATGCTTAGAGAAATAAGAGAAAAAACTAATATAACAGATATAAATATATATAAAGCTTCAATATTTGATGATATAGATAGATCGCCAATATTTAGAATGTTTTGTGTTTCATATATAGGAATTATTGATAGTAAAAAAATAAGTATTGAAAAATTAACTGAAAAAACAAAAGATGCTGATTGGTTTTCTATAGATGCAGTTCCACACCTGGCTTATGATGGTAATTTAGTATTAACAGAAAATATAAAAGAGCTGCAAAAGAAGATTATTAATTCAGATATTCTAAGAAACTTCTATTCTAAGGATTTTACTATGCCAGAATTACTAAAAACTTATGAAATAATTTTAAATAAAAAATTGGATCGTAGAAATTTTAGAAAAAAACTATTAAATTTAGTTGAAGAGGTTAATAAAGAAGAAAGATTTATAGGAAATAAACCTGCTAAATTATATAGATTTAAAAGAAATATTAAAAATAAAAATGTATTATGATTAAAGAAAGAAGGGTTAGTATGTATTACAAAATAATTAAAAATAAAATAAAATTTTATGATATTAAGGTTGATAAAAAAATAAATAGAATAATAAATAAAATTATAAAAAAACATGGTATAAAAGAACATAAAAATGTTGTTTCTTCAGCTGTGTTTAATCCTATTGAAAGAGATTCCATTATTGTTAATTATACATATAAATATTTATTTTTTGGATTATTATGTGAGTTTGATTATGATATTATTTATTATCCTAGTATTATTAAAGAATTAAATGCTATTATTGAAACAAAAGATTATAGGAATTTATCATTTTTAAATAAATATCAAGTTCCACGTTCTATTAAAAATATGAATGATGGAAGATGTAAAAATAATATAATTAAACATGATTATCCATATGCAGTATATATTAAAGAAATAAAAGATTGTTTTAAGGCTTCTCTTGTTAAAGAAATTGAATTTACAGATGAAGTTGATATGATTAATAAAATATTAAAAGCATATCCAAATAATAGAAAAATTAGACAAGAAGATATTCAAGAAGTATTAATTAAAAATGAACTTTCATTTATTCAAAATGATGAGCTTAATTGTTATTTATAGGGGGATAGTATGAACTATTTAGAAGTAAAAGATAATAAAATAGTAAAATATAGTGTTAAAGTTAATACTAAACAATTAGAAAAATTAAAATATGAAATAATTACTAATTGTAGTTATATTAGGCATATAGAAGGAGAGTTTACTGGTGATAGAATTCCTCCTCAATATACAATAGAAGATCTTTTAACATATCGCCATCTACAAAAGAGCTTTTTAAAAGAAAGAGCTAATAATGATTTTGAATATAATCCTCAAAAATATTATGAAATATATTATGTATCATATAACGAATATATATTTCCTCAAATCGTAAATGATATTAATAATATTTTAAACTATTGTAAACAAAATAAAACTGATATTATTGAAAACTATGAAATAGGTCAAATATTAAATTGGTTATATGAAAGTACTAATACTACTCCATGTGAAGTAATAATGAAAAAAGTTGAAGAGCTTAATGCTAAATTATTAGATGAAAAAACTTCTATTAATGAAAAACAAGATACTTTGAATCAGTTAAGAGAATATACTTATAACTATGAATTAAATCAAGAACAAGTATGCTTAGATAATTATAAAGAGAAAATTATAGGGTGTTTTCAATTAAATGTTTTAGATAACATAGATATAAATATCTTAAAACAAGTATATAGTTTTTTAGATAGTGATTTAAAAGAAAAAATAAAACCATATATTTCAATTAATGTGTTAAAAGAGCTAGATGAAAATAATAAAAGTCCTAAAATAAAAATAATCAAAAAAACAGGATAATAAATTTATCCTGTTTTTTTTAAAATATATGTTATATAATATATATAGGATAGGTGATTTGATGAATAAAAAAGGTTTTACATTGATTGAGTTAATTGCAGTTATGACTATTTTAGCGCTTATCATGTTAATCGCAGTTCCAAATACATTAAACTTGATGGAAAAGAATAAAAGAGACTCATTTATTAATGATGCCAAAACAGCTATTAGATTAGTAAGCTCTAAAGATAGAAGAGAGAATAATGCATCTTATCCTGCATCATATAAAATAAATAATCATGGTATTGGGACTACTAATATTAATACTGATTCTATTTCAGATAAATCCGCTTTTAATGAATATTATACACAAATTAGAGTTTTAGTATGTAATAATAGTGGTACTAAATACTATTTAATATATATGACAGATGGAAAAAATGAAATACGTGCTTCCAAGGGAGTAAGTAGTTCAAACATATTAAAGAATTATCCAGATATTGATAAAGATACTTCTGAAAGGTATGAACTAGTTAAAAAGTTTGAAAATAATCAAAGTTTCTCATGCTAAAATATATTGACTAAACTTTTTTTTTAGTCTATAATTTTATATAGAATAGGGAGGAATAAAAATGAAAAATTTAAATAAAAAAGGTTTTACTTTAATAGAATTACTAGCAGTTATAGTTATTTTAGGTATTATTATGTTAATAGCTATTCCTGCAATAGGATCAGTTATTGAAGATTCAAGAAAAGGTACATTTGCATCCTCTGCACAATTGTTTGCATCAGGTGCTAATACTTACGTATTGACACTACCTGGTGGTAATCCAACTGCAGATACATCAATTACTACAATTATAAAGGAAGCAAAATCTAATAGCCTTGGTACTGATATTGGTACAAAAACTACTTATCTAATAAAAATTTCTGATATTAAGATGGAAAGAGGAAATTCTAAACAAAGTGCTTTTAGTGCAGCATATAATGAGTCAAAATCATTTGTTGCTATAGTAAAAGATGGAGAAAATTGGAAATACTATATACAATTAGTTGATAATAATAATAATGGATTACCATTAACTGAGAGTACTGCAATTGATTCAAAAAAAGTACAGGCACCAATTTCCGCATCAACAACTATATATACTTGGAGTAATATAATAAAATAAAAGCTTCTTATAATTGAAGCTTTTTTATTTTGTCTAAATATGATATGATTAAGAAGGTGATGATTATGTTAATAGGTTCACATGTATCTTTTACAAAAGATAAGCAATTGCTTGGTAGCTTAGAAGAAGCTTTAAGTTATAATTCAACTACATTTATGTTTTATACAGGAGCTCCTCAAAATACTAAAAGATATGAAATAGACGACGAATTAACTAAACAAGCTATCAAAAAGATGGAAGAAAATAATATTGATTATTCAAAAGTAATAGTACATGCTCCATATATTATTAACCTAGCTAATAGAAAGGAAGAAGATAAGTTTTTATTTTCAGTTAACTTTTTAAAAGAAGAAGTTAAGCGTTGTGAAAAGTTAGGTATCAAATATATGGTTTTACATCCTGGAAGTTCAGTAGGTTTAGGTAGTGAAGTAGGAATAAAAAATATTATTGATGGATTAAATATGATACTTGATGGTAGTAAAGTAACTATTCTTTTAGAAACTATGGCAGGAAAAGGTAGTGAAGTAGGTAGAACTTTTGAGGAAATAAATAGTATTATAAATGGAGTTAATAACAAAGATAAAATAGGTGTATGCTTAGATACTTGTCATTTAAATGATGCTGGATATGATATGAGTGATTT
>CAYRAF010000006.1:0-35357 GCA_964422195.1 uncultured Muribaculaceae bacterium
TAAATACTTAATAATTTCTACTTCTAAGTCTTTATCTGTAACTAATCTACCTTCCCATGGACCAGTGGTATAACATCCATCAGCACCTACTGGATTTACAAATCCAATACCATTTTCTCTACATACTCTATTATCATCTTCACCATAAGCAGGTGCGATATGAACTATTCCAGTACCATCATCTGCTGATACATAATTATCCGCAACTACTTCAAAGCATTTTCCTTCTACTCCTACAAATGGAAGTAATTGTTCATATTTTAATCCTACTAGATCAGTTCCTTTATATTCTTCAATTATTTTTGTATCTTCTCCTAATACACTCACAAGCAAGTCTTTACACAAAATAAACTTATATCCCATTGATTCTACTTTTACATAAGTAAGATCTGGATTAACACAAAGTGCAACATTAGCCATTAATGTCCAAGGAGTTGTAGTCCATACTAAGAAGTATGCCTCTTCATCTTTCTTTTTAAATGGAAGTATTAATGAGTTTACTGGATCTTCTTGATATCCTTGAGAAACTTCAAACGATGCTAGTTCTGTACCACATCTAGGACAATACCATAATACTTTATTTCCATGATAAATTAATCCTTTTTTGTGAAGTTCTTTTATAATCCACCATTCTGATTCAATATAATCATTAGTACAAGTAACATAAGGATTATCTTGATCAATAAATTGCCCCATCATATCAGTAACTCTTCTAACTTCATCTATATTAGTAGCAGTCTCCTTATTACACTCTTTACAAAAGTTTTCTATACCAAATTCTTCTATATCACTTTTATTTTCAAACCCAAGTTTTTTCTCTACATTTACTTCTATTGGAAGTCCATGTGTATCTAAACCTATTTTTCTTAAAACTCTATATCCCTGCATTGTTTTATATTTACAAAAAGCATCTTTAATAGTTTTTGCAAATACATGATGAATACCAGGTTTTGCATTTGCATAAATTGGCCCATCATAGAAAACGAAATCTTCTCTTCCTTCCCTATTCTTTATAGTTTTTTCTAAAATATTCATCTTTTTCCATTTATCCAAAACTTCTTTTTCACTTTCATAAACTTTAGTTTTAAATAACTTTTTAAAATTACTCATATAAATTCCTCCTTATTTTCTTCTTCCAGTATTATTATTTTTTTGATCTAAAGCTTGCATATAAATACTTTTAAATAAATTAGCAGTTTTTTTAATCCTATCAACTTTGTTATCACTACTAGACCCAATTAATTTAACTAACCTATTATTAAAATCATCACCAAATAATTCTTTATTCTCATACAAATAATCAAAACTTACTCTTTTATAAATTTTTGGTTTATCCTCACCATAATAGTATTCTATTGGTTCTTCACATAGTTTTAAGGCAACTCTAATTGCTAAATCATAATCTTCTTGTTTTATTTGCATAATATGTTTTTCTATAAATAAATTACATATAATAGCAGCTGCTAAAAAGCTACTATCTTCAATATTTTGATTAGTAATTGTAGACTGATATATATGATAATCAAAAAATAATAATAACATTTTAGAATCTTTTATTTTAGATTTAATTTTTAAATTACTACCAACTTCATATATGCAATCCATTAATTCTTCATCACTTATTTTTTGCATTAGAATCACCTCCTAGACATTTCTTTATATCATTATATGTATCATTTATTAAATAACAAAAATGTATTAAACAAATTGGATAAAAATAATAATAATCTAAAAAAGTTCTTTCATATTCCATAAATATAGGAAGCTCATTAGTGATTAAACTATCATAAGCATCACTATTATTTTGTAAATATTTATTTATATTAATATTTTCCCTTGTATCTTCATAAGCTTTTAATCCACTATTAAGAGCTATTTGAAGATTTAATCCTTTATCTTTTGTTATTTCATCTATATAAACTGCACTAGCTATACAAGCTGCATCCACTAAATCAGTAGTAAATTCTCCATCTTCAAGTAATATAGGCATATTTATAGATGTTTTTATTTCATTATATAATGATTCGATATCTTTTAGATCTCTTTGTAATAACTTATCACTATCAGAAACTTTATTAGATATTAATCCATAATTAACGTTTTTTTGTACTTTGCTTTTCATCTATTTTCCCCACCATTTTCTCATAAGCTATTGCTCTTTGATATAAAGCTTTCATATTTCCTACTGTATGGTATTCATCATTTAAATAGTTTTTAAACCTATTGAACGATGCTAAATACTCTCCATTATTATTAGCAAAATAAAAATCATAATCAGCAGTTTTTTTATGGTGTAAACAATTGTTTCTATCAAGATAGAAAGGTCTTTTATATAAATATAATGCTGCTTCCATCAAAATTATAGCATTATCATCCAAAGTGCTATCTAAAGGAAAATCATCAGTACTTTTAATAATAGGATTATCCTTTATAGCTTTAGCAATTGCTTCTATATGCTTATCTATATCTACATTTTCTTTTTCATTTTCCATATTCTTAATATAATCAGTGTATATATTTGAATACAAATCTTTATTCTTATTAATATGAAAACCTGTATTATCAATCACATTATATAACATATTTCTAATTTTAAATTCAGAAAATCGCATATTATTCCTCCTACAAAATAAAAAAGATTCATCATAAGGACGAATCTTTCGCGGTACCACCTTAATTTAACTTAAGTAAGTTCTCAAAACTATAACGCGTTACCGGAATTATCTTATCCATAAAACCACAAAAGAAGTGATCTAGATATAATATTAACTGTTTATTTTCACCAAACATAAACTCTCTTTTTAGTATTAATTATATCCCGTCTTCTTGATCTGTTTTTTTATATGTTTGTTATTGTAGCATACTTTTTATTCAAGTTCAAGTTTTTCTATTTCTTCTACTACTGTTAACTGTTGTTCGACAACAGCTTTTAACCTATTTTTAAATATTTTTGTATTTCTTAGAAGTGTATCACTTTCCATTTGAATTTTTTCAGAACGTAAAAGTGCTTCATTAACAATACGATTAGCATTATGTCTAGCATCTCTCATAATCATATCAGCTTCATCTCTAGCCATTCTTTTAATATTATTTGACGCTTCTTCGGCATTAAATATTGCTTGCTTTAATGTCCCTTCTATTTTTCTATAATGTTCCAGCTCTGCTCTTAACTTATAAAGTTCTTGTTCTTGGGATTTAACTCTAGCAATAACACCTTCTGTTTGTTTAATTACTTCCCCAACAAAAAGGTTAACCTCATGACGATTATAACCATTTTCTTCATAACTAAACTTTTCCATGTGTTATCACCTCACATCCCATATGAATAATTAATTATTAATTACCAATTAAACTCATCATCATCATTTTGAACTTTTTTTCTAGTAGTTGTAGATTTAGTAGTCTTTGCCGCATTTGCTTCCTCTGATATTTTGCCATCAACAGCATAATTATTTGGAGTACATAAGAAAATTCCTCCACCTAATTTTTGTAAATCTCCACCAATAGCATATAAAGTTCCGCTTAAGAAGTCAACTATTCTCTTTGCTTGATCAGGTGTTACTCTCTTTAAATTAACAACTACAGCATTTCTATTTTTTAAATAATCTGCGATTTGTTGAGATTCTGAAAATGCACGTGGTTCTAATAAAATCATTTTGCTATCAATATTTCTAGTAATATTTTTTCCTTCCTCTGGAGTATAATATTCATCCTCCATAGTTTCTTCGATTTGAGGTTCTCCTCCACCTAACATACTTTTTAATTTATCAAAAGCCATTTTATCCTCTCCTAACTTTACTATCTATATTTAATTTTATCATTTAGTTACTATTTTGTCCATACCAACTTTTATTAATATCGGCATTATTTGACAATGGTCTTGGATTTGGAAGATCTATTATAACATTTGTTGCTACTTTAAATGCTGATCCAAATGATATACAATGTCCTGGCTGTAAACTTTTTAATTGTTCTACTACTTCATTAGTAATATAAGGTACCATATTACGAATATAATTTATATCTACTGGATGCAGTGTTCTTAAAATCATAAAATTTGAACATTGAGACATAACTGTATCTGAAAGTTCTGAAGGTCTTTGAGTTATAAGTCCCAATAAAACACCATACTTTCTTCCCTCTTTAGCAATTCTTTCAAATATATTATAACCAAGTAACTCTTGATCTTTATCATTTTGAACATATCTATGAGCTTCTTCTATTATTATATGATAAGGATTTGCCCCTCTATTTTCTTGTATAGTAGAATAATCAAATAATAACTTAGATATTATTTTTGTTAATGTTTTAGCCATTCTATCATCAACATAATTAATATTAAAATTAACTATTTGACAAGGTTTTAAATCATTAGTTAAAGTAAGTTTCCTAATATAATCTTCTTTAGAAATCATATACTTATAATTAAAATATTCTGCAATTTCAGAATTAATAATAGAATGTAATCTTACTAACAAAACATTTGCATAATCAAAAACTTTGTCACTTTTCAATATACCTTCAGATATTAATGCAAAACTAAGAGCATTTTCTAAATCGTTTAGTGTATATGCAATAGTACCATGCTTTTCATTAAAATCAAACTCATCAATAAGAAAATCTCTTATAAAATTAACTACTACATCAATATCTAGTATTTTACCTGTATTATCAACATATATACATTGTTTTAAAGTTCTATTATAACCAGGTTGAGTAATAACACTATCTAAATTTAAAGATGGTGTATTAAATTTAGATAAAACTGCGACTACTTGATCTCTTATAGTAGCAGCTTCTTTATTACTTGTAAGTATATCAAGTAAAGCTCTTGAAATAATATCATTTTTATATCTTTCTACATCTGGATTATCATCTTTTAAAACAGTAACATATTTTAAAGCTTTCTCTACTATTGGTATTTGTGCTGGATTATCTACATTAAGAAGTAAACATATATCATCAACACCTAACAACCATAAAGGAATATTTAACACTTCTCCTTCAGGAAAATGTGTGTTAGTAGTATAATACTTGTAATTTAAATTAGGAGATATATTATTTATATTCTTAAAGGCATTAGCATATTCTCCGTATGCATCAAATAAGAATAAATGAGCACCAACAGGAACACTAGTAGTTGATGTAAATAAGTTTTGAATTATTCTTGCCACTGTACAACTTTTACCTGAACCAGAATTTCCTAAAACTGCAAAATGATTACTAAAAAAATCATTAATATCTACATTTATCCTATAATTACTATATATACTAGATTTACCTAAATATATTCTATTAGTACCAGTTATTTGTTGAGGTCCAAATATTAAAGCTAATTCATCCATAGTAACAACTCTTACTGTACTTCTAAAAGAAGGTTTTTTACTAAAACCTGGGATAAAATTATTATTATCTATAACCCCAACTATCTTTATATAAGCATATTCTTTATCAATACTAGTAATTTCACCAACAATCTTTTTATTGCCATCTTCAAAAACAGTATGAATATTAACTAAATTAGCTTGACTATCAATATCTATATCTAGTTTTATTTTAGCTATATTATTAACAATACTAATAATCCTACCTAGCATACAAACACCTTCTATTCTACATTAGATTATAACATAGATAATTAATAAATAAAATAGCAAATAAAAAAAAGAATGCATTTTTTTGCATTCTTTAATTAATTTTCATAATATGCAGCTTTAGAATAGAATGATTCATTGCCATGTGTAGAATAAGCTGCAGCTAATGCTATTTTAACACCCTTATCTACCTGAACTTTAACAGTTATTTTATTATCTTCCTTAGAAATATCATATCCGACAATATGAAACATCCAATGATCATTAGCATCAAACTGATCAATATCAAATTCATCTTCATCATCTATCATACCATCTAAATAGTATCCAACTACTGTAATATCTTCTTCACTCATATTATTACCAGTAACTACTAATGTTAACTCATCATAGTCTTCATTAGAAGTATCAACTGATTTAATCTTAGTAGCAATTGGACTTCTTGTGTCTAAAGTAGTACTTGGTAATTTAACTTTAGAACCATCTTTATAATTGATTTCTATCCATAATTCATAAATATTTTCTGAAGTTGCATCTAAAATCATATCTGAAATAAGCCAACTTCTAAAATCATAGTATTCATTAAATTCAGCATTATCATATTCATAAGTTCTATATAATGTTGCTTCATTACTTCCTGTTAAATCTTTATAGTATGTTGAATAAGATTCAACCTCAACTTCTTTAGACCATTCTAATCTATCAACTTTTTCCCAACTACCATCAACCTCAATAGTAAAAGTTACAACATTACTTTCTTTCTCTTCATCATAATAAATACTTTTACTTTCTTCCGGAATATAAGTATGTGGGTTGATTAAATTTATACTAAAACTATATTGCTCAGGAAAATCATTATAAATTCTTTCACCATGCTCATCTACAGCAAACAACGTAGCTACTAACTCATGAGTAGTATCTGTATCAAGTTCAATAGTAACTGATAAATCACTATTTGTAGTAGTAGCAAGCACCTCTAATTCACCATCTTCATTATATCTAGAAATATCCATACCATCATTACCAAATGATTGTGAAGCAACTATAGTAAATTTTTCCTTACCTTCTGATGCACCATCTACAGCATAATACGATACAGCAAAATTATGGGTTAAATAATTAGTTTCAAGTATTTCACTATTTCTACTATAATACTTTTTACCATTTATTGTAATTTCGCTTCTAAAGTAATAGTATCCAGCCTTTCTAGTAAAATAACTAGCATAACTAGGTTGAACTTCATTAGTTGCATCATAAGATTTAACTAATGTAAAATCTTTATAATCTGGATATTCTTCTTCATCTACATTATCATAACTTAAATAATAAACATATATATCTAGTTTATCAGGTATTTTTTCATCTTCTCTATCATAATAATTGTTAATATCAAAATTATAACCATCATCTTTTTCTATATCATTATCATAATTTACACTACCACTAACATCCATAAAGTAGTAATTTTCTAATTCTAAGACATTTGAATAATTACTATAATATTTAGTACCATTTATAGTTTTATAATTTCTAGTTTTAACATAAGCTTTTATTCCTAAGTCTACACTTACACTTGTCTCATCTTCTTTATCAAATGTTCCTACTAACTTATAGTCTTTTCCATTTGTAGAAAGATATAATTCTGTTTTATCATAATCTTTTTCAACTGATTGTGGTTGTTCTTCGCAAGATTCTCCTGAACATCCACCAACTTCATAGTTAAGATCATAAATAATATAATGAGTTAACGATGTACTCCAACCACCCTCATAAGAATCAATTTTTGGAGTTTTTAATGAAACAATTTTTTCAAGCTTAAATTTTTGAGCTTTTGTTCCATTTGATGTATATGTTTGAACATTAGTGCTGTTGGCTGTTTTTCCTCCTGCTACATCTAGAGCAAGTCCATTTACTCTACTTACTATTGTATAATAACCAGATCCTGCTTCTTCTATTACCCATTGTTGAGCTAATGAGTTATTTGACTTATATAATTGAATATTTGTCCCTCTTAATTTAGCTGCACCTTTTACATCTAATGAATAATTGTTATCTTTAACACTTGTGATTTTATAATATCCATTATTTAGATATTCTACTTTCCATTGTTGGGCTAATGAGTTATTTGATTTATATATTTGTATATTTGTATTGTTTGCTATTTTGCCACCTTTAATATCGATAGCACTACTATTATTTAGACTAGTTTTTATATAATAATTTCCATCTTCAATTGTTTTGCTTCCTGTTACTACTGGTGCAAATATAAATTTTTGAGCTTTACTCTTATTTTGTGTCCATACTTGGATATTTTTATTATTTGCAGCTTTTCCACCTTTTACATCAATTGCTAAATTATTACATTTTGAAATAATATAATAATATCCACTTCCTGCATCCTTTATTATCCATTGTTGTGCTTTAGCACCTGTATACTTATATAATTGAATATTTGTTCCTTTCTTCTTTTTTCCCCCAGTTACATCTAATGAATAATCATTATCCTTAACACTTGTAATTTTATAATATCCATCATTTAGATATTCTACTTTCCATTGTTGCGCTGCTGTATTATTCGACTTATATAATTGGATGTTTGTTTTATTATCTATTTTTCCTCCTGCTACATCCAAAGTATAATTTTGATTTATTGCACTATAAATTGTATATACACCGTCATTTATTGTTTTACTTGCTGCCTTTACGTTATATCCACATGTTAAAAATAATGCAATCGCTAATACTACATATTTTACTTTTTTCATTTCCTCATTCCTTTCTTCTTTTTTTTAACAAAACAAATAAATCAAACAACTATCTTTATTATCACTCCCTCCTATTATAGGATATCATTAATAATAAAAATATTCAAGAATTTTATCGACAATTTTTTAATAAAAAAGGAAAAAATATTAATATATTTTTTCCTTCACTAAATTATATATTTCATTATGTATTTCTTCTATACTTCTAAATTTATTATTATTACTACAATCAATTTTATCCCAAGATAAATAATCAGAAATAAACATAGCATTATCATATACTTTTTTCATAAAGTCTAAATTTCTTTCATGAATATCATTTTTTATACCACCATTATCTCCTCTGTTTTGTCGTAACTCAGTTACTAAATCAAATGGTGCATGTAAGAAAATCACCATGTCAGGTTCCATTATACCTAATTTTTGATATTCAAAATCACAAACATAATTTATAAAGTCTTTTTTATCATCCATATTTTCAATTAAAGCAGATTGATAAATAATTGATGAAGTAGTATATCTATCCAATATAATGGTTTCACCATTCTCATATTTTTCTTTTAATTCTTCCTGCCAAGTAATAGCCCTATCCATAGCATATAAACTATTGACAAAGTATGGAGATAATTCATTAGGTTTCCCATAATTACCATTTAAATACTTTTCTACAGGAACACCTTGATATGTATTATATGTTGGAAAATGGTGTGAATAAATAGATATTCCATCCTTAATAAGTCTTTCTTTTAATAAATTAAATTGAGTAGATTTTCCAATACCATCACAAGCTCCTTCTACTACTATTAACTTACCTTTTTTCATAAATACACCTCTCTATAAATTATTTACTTTGGTTATAAATAAACATTTCTACAAGCAAAGATGAATCAACATCACTAGTTTTAATACTATAGTCTATATCTGAAAGCATTTTAAGTAATTCTGCTATTTCTTTTTTTGTATAATTATAAGCCCTTTCTCTAGCCTTAATTACAGGATAACTTTTAACATTAAGTTTTTCACATATTTCCTTATCTGTTTTATTCTCCAAACATTTAACTTGTAGCATTAATCTAAGTTGTGATGCTAAAGTGGCAATAATTTTAATATCATCTATACCTGCGTTTTTTAAATCATTATATAAATCTAAAGATTTTTTTATATTTTTTGATAGAATATTATCTATAAGACTATAGAATATCTGATTAGAGTCATCTATAATTCTTCTAACACTTTTTATAACATCATCACTTGTTAATTCTTTTTCTTCAATTTTTAAAATTTTAAGTTTATTTAATTCAGAAATAGTTATATCTATATCTTCATTAGTATAATAAAGTAAGGTTCTAACAAATCCAAAATCATATTTATAGTCCTTTAACTCTTCCTTAATTATTTTTCTAATATCTGTTTCTATTTTAATTTCCTCAGCGCTTTTCTTAAGTATTTTTGTAATACTAGATAAACTACTTATTTCATCATTTGCAAATATCAAAATATGATCTTTATTAGGATTTTTTAAATATTTTTTTAAACTTTCAAAATTTTTTTCTTCACTTTTTTTAGGTGATACCTTTAAGAAATTAGAAGAAGTTAAAACTATTATTTTGTGTTCTATTAAGAAATTATAAGTATCTAACTCTTCTATTACTTCTTGTATATTTTTTAAAGTATAGTCATAATATATCACTTCATATTTTAACTCTTTATTTAATTGTTTTATTTTTTTGTCAATTAAATAAGAATTATTATTTTCTATATAATATATGTTACTCATTGTTAATACTACTTTTTATATCTTCTAAAATTTGATCTAAATTACTTACAGTCTTACCTCCACCTTGAGCAAATTTAGAAGATCCTCCTCCATTTCCTCCACATTCTTCTGATATTTGTTTAATTAAATATCCTGCGGGAACATTACAATTACTTCTACATATGAAGTTAATATTATCACCTTTAATATTAGCAATTAAGATTAATCCTTCTTTTATTTCATTCATTAAGGCATCTACTACATCCTTAAGTACTGCTGTATCAAAATTACTAACCTTAGTTATTATTGTATTAACCCCATTAATTACTTCTTTTTTATCTAAATAACTTGATAAATCTGATAAAGCTAATTTTTGTTTTTCATTTAAATAAGCTTTTTCTAATTTTTTTAGTTCATTAGTTACATACTCATATTCATTTCTATTAAATATAATATCTTTAAAACTTGCAGGTGTAGAGTTATCTATTTCTACATCAAAATCTAACTTTATACCATCTTTTTTAGCTAAAGCAAGTATATTCTTAGCTTTCATTAAAGCTTTAATCATACCATCGTTATATTTAGATGTAGCTTCTAACATAGCATCTTCTATTTTCTTATCAGTAACAGCTTCTATTCTAAAGACATTAGCACCTTTATTTTCAATAGATAATATAGCAAATTTACCAATATCTTTAGTATTCTTAGTATGGGTACCTCCACAAAGCTCAATTGAATTTCCAATTGTTACTACTCTGACTATATCACCATATTTTTCACTAAATAAAGCCATAGCTCCTAATTTTTTAGCTTCTTCTATTGGCATCTCTTGAATTATTGGAGTTAAAGCCTCATCAATAACATTATTAACTATTTCTTCAGCTTTAATTACAGTATCTTCACTAACTTTTGAAGTACATGTAAAATCAAACCTTAAATATTCATCAGTTACTTTAGAGCCAGCTTGATGTACTTTATTACCAAGTAACTCTTGTAAAGCCCTTTGTAAAATATGTACAGAACTATGATTATTCTCTATATTTATTCTTCTTTGTCTATCTAGTTGTAAATTACAATCATCATTTAAGTTGATTGTACCAGAAAGAACTTTTACCTTATGTAGATGTTGACCATTAGGTCCCTTAATAACATCTAATACCCTAGCCTTAAATCCTTTAGCTGTCACCATACCTGTATCACTAATTTGTCCACCTGATTCAGCATAAAAGCAAGTTTTCTTAAATACTACTAATCCTTCTTTATCTAAAGATTTAACTTCTTTATCATCCTTAAATAAACCAATAACATTACTTTTAGTTTCGTAAACATCATATATAAATTTACTTTCCTTAGTAAACTTCATTAAAGCTTCATTTTGTGAGTTCATCACAGTTTCAACTTTACGTGAATTCTTAGCTAAATCTTTTTGGGCTTGCATGTATTTATCAAATTCACTTTTTTCTACTTTATAACCATGTTCTTCTAAAGTTTCTAAAGTAAGTTCAAATGGGAAACCATATGTATCATATAATCTGAAAGCATCTTCTCCACTTATAGTTTTATCTTTAGAATTATTCATAAGTTCAGTTAATTTTTTTTCTCCAGCATCAAGTGTTTTTCTAAATAATTCTTCTTCTACTAAGATTAATGATTGTATTTCAGATTTCTTTTCTATTATTTCTGGATAAGCTTCACCCATAACTGTACATACTGAAGATACTAACTTATACATAAAATTATCTTTTATACCAAGCTTTTTACCATGCCTAACTCCTCTTCTTAACAATCTTCTAAGTACGTAACCACGACCTACATTTTCAAATCCTGCCCCATCTGAAAGAGCAAATGTTATAGTTCTAATATGATCAGCAATTACTTTAAATGACATTTCTCCATTATAAAGTAATCCTGATATATCTTCTATTTGCTTAATAATAGGTGTAAATAAATCTGTATCAAAATTACTATCTACATCTTGAAATATACAACACCATCTCTCAAGACCCGCTCCTGTATCAATATTTTTATTAGGTAATTCTGGATAATTATCTCTATCCATTCCATCCTTAGCGTTAAATTGTGAAAAAACATTATTCCATATTTCTAGATATCTTTCATTATCTTCACCCTTCATGAATTTTTCTAAAGCATCTCCATCAGGATCATATTTTTCACCACGATCATAAAATATTTCACTATCAGGCCCACATGGTCCTTCTCCTATTTCCCAAAAGTTATCTTCAAGTTTTGTAATATGTGTGGGATCTATTCCTACACTTAACCATTTATTATAAGCTTTTCTATCTTTAGGATATACAGTAATATATAATTTATCTTTAGGAATAGCAAAATATTCTTCACTAGTTAAAAGTTCATAAGCAAATTCAATAGCTTCTTCTTTAAAATAATCTCCTACTGAAAAATTACCCATCATTTCAAAAAAAGTTTGATGTCTTTTAGTTACCCCTACATTTTCTATATCATTAGTACGTATACATTTTTGAATGCTAGTAAGTCTTTTAGACTCAGGAATTTCACTACCATCAAAATATTTTTTTAAAGGAGTAACACCAGCATTTACCCAAAGCAAAGTATCATCATTTATAGGAACTAAAGGAGCACTTTTTATTTTTAAATGCCCTTTATTTTCAAAAAATTTAAACCATGTATTTCTAATCTCATTACTTGTCATCTTTCTCATGTTTATCAATCTCCTTCATTAATACTTTTATTTTCTTTTCTAAATCTTCTAATGTAGAATCATTAACTAATTCATAATCATATCCATTATAAGAATCTACTTCTACCTCAGTAGCATGCGCTTTTTGTTTAGCAGTTAATCTTGATACATAATTAGGGCGAGTTACATGTACACAATATGCCTCATTATATCTTTGTTTTATCTTATCAAATTCTCTATGAAAACGAACATCACTAATAGTTATAACATCAAAAAAGTGAGAATATACCTCTATATCTTCTAAAATTCTTTTAATAAAGAAATCTTTATCTATTGTTTCACGAATTACATCAGTACCAATTCTTTGTAATAAATCTCTTGGTTTAGTTTCTTCACTACCATCCCAATTACCTATCTGTTTAGCATACATTTTTATATAGTAGGCAATCTGTATATTAACCACTTTTAAACCTTTTTCTTTATATAATTTATCTAGATATGCTGCAGATGAATCTTTCCCTGAATTTGCTTTTCCACCAAATAAAACTAATTTCATAAATACCTCCATAAAAGACAAAAAGACCAAATATAGGAGTGTTTATACACGGTACCATCCTACTTTGGCCTTAATTCTTATAACGACATTGCCGATTTGCTCCAAGGGTAGCCTTCATAGACATATTGGTTAGTTTACATCACCCACTAACTTTCTTAAACAATATTATCTATTACTCGTCCTTTTCATCACAAATTTATCTATACATTTATATTAACAAAATTATTATATTTTTACAACAGCAAAAAATAATTTTTTTTAGTTTTTATAAAACTATTATAATCATAAACATATTTATAAGAAAATACTCTTTTTATACTATTAGTTTTTTATATTTCTTATAACATATAATTGAAATACCTGCAACTACTATCATAACTGCAATAATAATACTTACCCCCCCACATGTCAATATTTTGACATAAAAAAAGCTTACTTGACGTAAACCTTATGCTCTTGATACATATTTACCATCTTTAGTAGAGATAATAATAACTTCATCATTCTCTATAAATAATGGAACTCTAACATTATACCCTGTTTCTACTTTAGCATCTTTTAATGCATTATTAGTAGTGTTTCCTTTAACCGCAGGTTCTGTTTCAATTACTTTTAATTCAACCTTATCTGGTAAATCAATTCCAAGTACTTCTCCTTCATAAAAAGTAATATATACATCTAAATTTTCTTTTAAATATTTAGCATTTTCTCCTACTACATCTTTATCCAAATCAATTTGATCAAAATCATTCATATTCATAAAATAAAACTTATTATCCATTTGATATAGATATTGCATAGGTTTTCTTTCAATTCTAGCTGTATCAACTTTAATACCAGAATTAAATGTTTTTTCGATAGTACCACCAGTTCTTAAATTTTTAAGTTTTGCTTTTACAAAAGCAGCTCCTTTACCAGGTTTTACATGTTGAAACTCTAAAACTTGATATATGTTATCTTCATACATAATAGTAACACCAGTTTTAAAGTCATTTACATTGATATATTCCATACTACCTATCTCCTTTTATCTTATTTCTTTTCTTTATGTACAGTATGTTTGTTACAATTAGGACAGAATTTATTTATTTCTAAACGATCAGTTGTATTTTTTACATTTTTATCTGTTCTATAGTTTTCATGCTTACAAACACTACAAAATAGTGTTTTTCCTTGTCTATTTCCTTGTTTTGCCATAATATCCCTCCTCGTTTCCTATATGTATTATATCAAAAAAAAAGAATAATGCAAAAGTTTTTTTAAAAGTTTAACATTTTAGCAATATCATATATCTTATTTTTAGTAAAATCATATAAATGAACATGATATATATCTTCAAAATATATAGCTAATTTTAAATAATAATTATTATTATAATAATTCACTTTTTTATTACTAATAATCTTTTTAGGATATAATTTTAATTCATAATAATCATGGCAATCTATATTGCCATATACATCTTTTATTTTTTGTTTATTTAAATGATAATCACATAAATTTATAATTTCTAAATTACCTTGATAATAATTATCACTTAATTCATTATAATCTTTATACCAATAAAAAACATTATTTTCAAATTTAAATAACATTCCTGATTCTTCATACCAATAACCTAATATCCTATCATATTTATTATTAGCACTATTTAATTCAAAAGCCCCACATATAATAAAAATACTACCAATTATAAACAATGAAATACTAAATAATCGCAATCTTTTCATATTAAATTATATAATTTTTGAATATTTTTATTCAACCAAAAATATACTAGATTAGAAAGGAAGATAATTATGATTAATAAAAAAAGTTTATGGTTTTTAACACTATTCAGTTTAATTCTTGTACTTAGTATTTATTATATTACTATGCCAAATGAACTTTTACTCTCAAATAATAGTAACCATAATAAAGAAAAAGAAACTAAAGTAGTAGTAAAAGAAAGTGAAACATTAACAACAATGAGAGTAACACTTGATGAAGAAAGACAAACAGAAATAGAAACATTACAAAAACAATTAGAAGAAGGTAATTTATCTAGTGAGGAAAAAAATAATGCTTATGAACAGATTAAGTATCTAACACAATTATCTTCATCTGAAGAAAATTTAGAATCATTAATAAAGAAAAAACATAATATTGATTGTTTTATTAAAATAGATAATAATAATATTTCTGTTACTTCTACGGAAGCAAAACATAATACAACCTTAGCTAACGACATAATGCGTACCATCCAAGAACAATATAAGGAAAAAATGTACATAACTGTGACATTTACAAAATAGTTAAATACCTACACCATTAATTAATACATGCATAAAGTATATTAGTGATATTGTATTAATTAAGGGGGATATAAATGAAAAGAATATTAACTAATAGAGAAAAAGAAGTATTTAACTTACTTATAGATAATAAAACTACGAAAGAAATAGCTAAAATACTAAATATAAGTGAAAAAACAGTTAGAAATCATATATCAAATACCATTCAAAAACTGGGAGTAAAAGGTAGAGCTGCCGCAGTGATTGAACTTCTAAAATTAAAAGAAATTACATTATAAATGTACTATATTAGTACATTTTTTCATATAATAAAATGGTGAAGACTATGCTAAAAAGAAAAGCTTTAAGAAAAATCTCTATAACTACCCTATCAATATTTATATTAGTATGTGTATACCTAATACCATATAATAAAGAAGATACAAAGCCAGTATATTCAGAAATAGAATATACAACAGGATTATATACAAACAACATATATTTATTAAATAATGATAATCTATTAGTAAAAAGTAAAATATTACTAAATAGTAATACTACAAAAGAAAAAGTAATTGATATTGTTGAAGCTTTAACTAAAAATAAAACAAACTTTATACCTAAAGGATTAAACTCATTATTAAATAATAATGTAGAATTAAAAGATGTAGAAATATATGATGATATTGCTCATCTTAATTTTAATGATGAATTATTTAAAACAGATCCTGATATATCTGAAAAAGTAATTGAATCTTTAGTATTTAGTATAACTGACTTAAAAGATATTAATGGAATATGCATTAAAGTTAATAATGAAACTATTAAGGAATTTAATGATATTAAACTACCAGAGATCATTACTAGAGATTTTGGTCTTAATAAAGAATATGATATAAAAACAAGAGATAATATAGATAAAGTAGTTGTATATTATATTACTAATATTAATAATAAAAAATATTATGTACCTGTTACTAAATATATAAATAATAATGAAGATAAGATTAAAATAATAATCAAGAATTTAACAAGCAGTTATATATATGAACCAAATTTAATGAGTATGTTAAATCAAAATACCAAATTATTAAATTATGAACTAAATAGTGATATGGCAATTTTAAATTTTAGTGATAATATATTTACCAAAGATAAAAATATTTTAGAAGAAGTTATGTATACAATTGGTTATTCTATTTATGATAATTATAATATAGATACAGTCATGTATAAGGTTAATAATAAAGAGATTATAAAAAAATCAATAAAAGAGCTTGAATAATCTTTTTTTTTATTGTATAATTATTTATGCAATTGAAAAAGAACTGTCCGCGTAGCTCAGCTGGATAGAGCAATCGCCTTCTAAGCGATCGGTCACAGGTTCGAATCCTGTCGTGGACGCCATTAAAAAAATAAATCTAGCTTTTGCTAGATTTTTTTTTATCATTATTATTATCATTAACATCAAAAAACATATTTTTTTGTTTTATTGTTTGTTCTAAAATTCTCGTCACTTCAGGCGATTTAGAATAACTATCATTATCCGCTACTTTAAATACTAAGCTACCTACTTTTTGAATTAATCTAGTATAAAAAATTTCTTGTTCATCTTCACTCTTATAACTAATATAATTTTGATTTATACTAAAAATCACATTACCATCATCATCTTTTTTATAATATCCAAATATAAACTCACTAGGAACAACATTTTTTAATAAATAATTAGTTAATATATTATTATGCTCATAACTTTCACTATCTTGTAATAAACCAACAAAGTATTGTTCCTTTTTATATGGAAAAAGTGGTGGAATGGCAATTATTAGATTATATGGATCCTCATCAACTAAACCATCAACATATTCAGGATCATAGCTCCAATAATTATAATTTAAAAATTGTTCTTGATCTAATGAAGACAATGAACCCATACCAAACATCGTAAGAAGTGCACTTTCTTCATTTACTAATAAACCATTTTGAAAAACACTAGCTGCAATATCATCTTTGGTAACACTTTCCTTATTTTTTAAATCATCTAATTCCATACCCTTAAAACTATCAATTACTTTTTTATCAATTCTTAATGAATGTAGGCCTATTTGAGTAGTTCCATCCAAATTTTTTCTTAAATAATCCATAAACTCTTCTTGTGTAAACTTGTATTCCATATTCATCCTTCCATCATTAATTAATTTTTAAAATATTTTATTTCACTTTTACTTGGTTCTACTTCCGTATTTATTTTTATCAATGTATCTTCACTATATGTATTTACATATGGTAATGATAGTTTTTTAGATACTTTATTATCAAGTAAAACCACATTACCATTTTCTATTTTTGTCCATCGCACAACTACCCCATTTAAAAAATCTATATAATCACTATGAGTATTATCATATTTATATAATGGTGTATCTAGATATATATCAGCAGCTGATTCTACACTAGCATTATTCACAGTAGAAGTAGATAATATACCTATTTTATATTTACCATTGTAACTACCGTTATTAACTAAATCTCCAACTCCCCCATCATTTCCATATATTTTATAATCATATAGAGGCATTCCAGCTGGACTTTCTAAAGTTGTTTCATTTGCAAAATCAACTGATGTTATATCATATAATATCTGTGAAGATTCAACAACTATCCTTGCACTATAAGTAGTATTCTGATATTCATTACCAGCAGATTCATCTAACCATATTTTTATAGCAAAGTTCTCACTATCACCTACATCTAATTTATGATTTAATACTATTGTATTCCCATTATATAAAGAGCTTATTGTTACAGGAGCACTATAATCATCATCACCTTTTTTATATGAAATCATTAATTTATCAGTATTAGGTATAGTACTAACATCATCACTGTTTTCTTCTAAATATACTTTATAAATAGCATCCATAGTTCCATTATTAGTAAGAGTAAATTTATATGGTGTAGTATTCATACCATCATTTATTGATAAGGGAGACATATTCTTTATATTTATTACTTGACCTGAAATAAAATTAACATCAAAAGAACCAGTGCTTAAGACATTTCTCTTCTTACCAGTATCTTGTACTTTCAAAATAGCATATGTTGCCCCAAATAAAGCAATTAGACCCATTAGTATAACTGCAATACTAACAAGAACTTGAGCACCATTTAAAACACTATTATTCTTTTCTTTCTTTTGTTTTTTAGAATCTTTTGCCATAATATCATCCTCCATTATCTACAATAATTATATAAAATTTTGTTTGATAAAGCAAGTAAGTTTGATATAATTAGGTTGGTGATTTACATGTTTTCAGTAAATAATAATACTAGTAATGAAATGATAATTAAAAAATCCAAGTTTATAACACATATTTTTCGATTAAATAACTTAAGTGATATAAACAAATATATTGATGAAATAAAAAATAAGTATAAAGATTATACACACTGTTGTTACGCATATATTTATGAAAATAATATTAAAGCAAGTGATGATAATGAACCTAGTGGTACTGCAGGCACCCCTATCTTAGATGTATTAAGAAAAAATAATTTAGATCACGTATTATGTATAGTAATTAGATATTTCGGTGGTATCAAGTTAGGTGCGAATGGTTTAATTAGAGCATATTCAACTAGTTGTAAAAGTGTAATAGAAAATAATATATGTGAGCTTGTAGATGGCTATATTATAGAAATAAATACTAATTATGAAAATGAAAAAATACTAAATTATTTAATAAAAGAAGAAAATATACTAAATAAAGAATATAATGAAACAATTAATTTAAAGATAATAGCCAATCAAAAAATAATTAATAATTTAAATAACAACAATATTAAATATAAAAAAATAGAAAATATCAAAATAAAAAAGGAACTTAATTAAGTTCCTTTAATTTTGTAAATAATTTATATTAGCATAACAATCTTGATTCCAATTACTATTCCAATTATTTGATACATAACTACTTGTATTATCTATATTAATTGTTTGAGATGATGACCAACTCCAAAATGCACCCCAGTCAACAAATTGAATACTATTAGGAATTGTAATACTATTTATACTATTTATATTCCAAAATGCAGAATTAGAAATACTAGTAAGAGTATTATCGATAATAACACTTTTTACGTTCTCCCCCCAAGGTCTATCCCAAAGACCATAACTATACATAGATCCAGTTCCTGTTAAATGTAATTCTTCTACATTAGGGAAAGTACCTAACTTGCTCTTAGTCACATCAATTGTCAACTTTTTTACTCCCTTGCAACTATAGAAAGCATTAGTATCATAATTTATATTAGATGGTAACTCAAGTTCAGTAATAGAATCACACTCACCAAAAGCATATGATCTAATATAAGAAATATTTGATGGAAAACTAATATTTGGAAGTGAACTACATCCATTAAAAGCAAATGAAGGAATTTCGGTTATACCATCAGGAATATTAATTGATGATAGATTTGTACAATACTCAAATACACGTTCACCAATACTAGTAATAGTATTAGGCAAAGTTACTGTTTCTAAATTACTACAATTTCTAAAACCAAAATTATATATGCTCACAACAGTATCTGATACAGATATTGTTGAAAGATTATTAGCACTTGGGCATCTGATTAATACAGTTTTATCTTTATTATATAATATACCATCCACACTTGTATAACTTGCATTATTTGTATCTACATTTATATTTACTAAATTATTACAATCTTTAAATGCATCAGTTGCAATATCATTAATACTAGCGTCAATTGTAATTGTTGTTTGACTATTATTAGCTGGGTATTTTAATAATTTAGTTTTTTCTTTGTTATATAAAATTCCATCAACTGAAGAATAATTTAAATTATTATCATCTACAAAAATATTAGATAAATTAAAACATTCATCAAAAACACTATCTGAAATATAACTAATACCATCACTAATACTAACTTTAGAAATATATGATTTATCAAAGCTAATATTTGATAAATTACCTGAACCTTTAATAATTAATTCTGAAACATTTGGTAGTGATAAATAATAGCTTTTATTTGCATAATAACTCAACTTTGTTATACCTGTACAACCATCAAATGAAGTTGAATTAATATCATTAACTTCATTTGGAATATTTAATTCAGTTAATTCTGTACAACCATAAAATGCTTGATATCCAATACTCGTTATACCTGTTAAATCTATTGAAGTCAAGCCAGCATTACCTTGAAATGCATATTGTGGTATTACTGTAACACCTTCACTAGCAAAATTTATATTGGTTATTTTTTGATTATTAATATATAATTCTCCACTGTTATTTGTAGGATTACTATTATAATTAAATTGTATATTACAATAATCAGCTATAGTACCATTATAATTAGCCTTTTTTAGATTATAACAATAAGCAAATGCATAAGAATCTATTTTTGTAATAGATTTTGGTATAGTAACCTCTTCTAGTGAAGAACAATTTTGAAAAGTTTCGTAATTAATAGCTGTTAATCCCTCAGGGATAACAATACTTTTTAAATTATAGCAAGAATAAAATGCCTTATTTCCAATATATTCTAAACCATTTGGTAAGTTAATTGACTCTAGATTACTACAATATTCAAATGCTTCGTCTTCTATTCTTTTTATAGTCGATGGTAATGTAATTGAAGTGATGTTTTCATTTCCTGTAAATAAACCCCTTGGTATATTTGTTATTCCTTCCTCTATTGTTATAGATGATGGAGAAATCGTTTCTGATTGAATAGAATTATGTTTTTCTTCTATTTTTTCTTCTACATCTTCCATTAATTCATTAAATTTTTCTTCTATTGTCTTCCATTCTTGATTTTCTTCTATAGGTTGTCCTTCATCATCGATCATACCTTTTCCTTGAAAATATGCCAATAAATCATTAAACGTTTCTATATTTTCATACTCTGTATAACCTAAATCTTTAAGTACTTTTTTATACATAATTATATACATTTTATTTTCATCAAAATTTTCTATTGAATCTACTGGTTTTTCTAAACCCAACTCTTCAAAAACACTATTATATATACTCATATCTACTGCAGTATTCATATTATCATTTAATTTTTCTTGTTCAGCTTCAGTCAGAGACCCAACCCATTCCATGACACCATTTAAATCATTAATATCTTCAGGCATAGGTATTCCTACTAACTTAGTAGCTTCTTTATAAACTTTGATTATCTCAGGATTAGTAATCATTAATGTGCCTTCCTCTATTTCTGATTTCATAGCACCTGAACCACTAATAACAATACTATTGTCTTTATACATGCGAGCCATAACAGATCCATCACCATTCTCTGATAAATCTATTTCACTAACTATTCCTGTATTAACAATTTGTTTACCTTCTATTTTCATATTAAACTTAAATGTTTTATTTGCAAGCTCATCTACAGTTATAGTTTCATCTAACCATAAATACAGTTTATAACTATTTAAGGTATCTACTTCTATTAAATCATCTGTATCTATTTTATATAAATTATCTTTATATGGTGTTATTGAACCAATTGAATTATGTGAAGTAACAATTGTTTCTTCTCCTTCAGGTTCTACTTTAGTTAAAGCATATTTTATTTTATTAGTAGGTATTGTACTTTCTTTATTAACTTCTATATATAAACTATACCCTGCATCTATTGTTCCTCTATTTCTAACATCAAAAGTATAAGGAGTAGTCTCCATACCAGTAGAATCGTTTCTAGGAAGCTCATTTTCTAATTTTATTTCATTTTGTTCATTTACTATTTCTAAAGCTAATCTTCCTGCATTTATTTCATTTTTTTTATCTGAGATATCTCTTGCCCTAAAAATTGCAAATGAAGTACCTAATACTAATGCTATTCCTATTATTATTCCAATAATATTAGTTGTCTTCTTCATATAATTACCTACTTTCCTAGTATAATTTTAACATTTTATTATGTTACTTGCAACAATCTATTTACAATTTATTACAAAAAAAGAAAACTAATAATCAATTTTAGTTTTCTTCAAAATCCACTTAATAAATAAATCAATTTTATCGAATATGTATATGCTACATATTAATAAAACAATATATATAAGCAATGTATCAAAATTAAATTGTGATATGTTAAAAAATTCATATTGAGTAAATGTCATATAAATAAATCCACCTAAAAGAATTGCAAATAAAATATATCTAAGTACATTAAATGGATGACATATTCTTTTTAAGAATATAAATCCAGTAGACGCTGTTAAAAATACTGTTAAAGTAGTACATAAGTCATTATTCAAATTAAATTGATTTTTAAACAATAAAATCATAACTATATTAAACACTACTGTTAATGCTGCTGGTAAAGCTTTTGATATTATTCTTAACATAAAATGTTTTTTCACTATATTGGTATTAGGTTCTAAAGCTAATATAAATGACGGAACTGATATAGTAAAGAATGTTATTAATGTTAAATGTATTGGAATAAAGAAGTATTCTTCAGTTGTAAAAATACAAATTAATATTAAAAGTATTGTAAATATAGTTTTCATAAGAAGAAGTGATGCTGATCTTTCTACATTATTTATACTCCTTCTTCCCTCAGCAAGTATCTTAGGCATAGAATTAAAGTTATTATCTAACAAGACTAATTGACTAACATTCCTAGCAGCATCACTACCAGAAGACATAGCAATAGAACAATCTGCCTGTTTCAATGCAAGGACATCATTAACTCCATCTCCTGTCATAGCAACAGTTCTACCTTGTTTTTGTAAAGCTATTACAAGTTTCTTTTTCATATCTGGTTTTACCCTACCAAAAACATTATATTTTTTTACTATTTCATCTATATTATTATCATTTATATCCATAGCATTAATACTATTAACATTTTTAAATCCCGCTCTTTTGGCAATAGCAGCAACTGTTTTATGATTATCTCCTGAAATAATTTTTGCTTCTACTCCTTCATTTTGGAAAAACTCCAATGTATCCTTAGCTTCTTTTCTAATTCTATCTTGAATTAAAATATATGCACATTCTTTCAAATTACTAGGTGTCTCAGTTAATTTGTTTTTATTTCTAGCAAGAACTAAAACCCTATAATCTTTCTGTGCTTCTTCTATTTCATCATCAAGCTCTTGATTTTTTAAAACATATTCAGGAGCTCCTAAGTAATATGTATAGTTATCAAATTCCACACCAGAAAATTTTCTAATTGACGAAAAAGGTAAAGTATCAACCGCACTATAAATATTTCTAGCTTTATACTTATCTTCAATTGCCATAAATGTAGGTGACTTATCATCAAGAGCATATGTAATCGATTTTAAAATATCATTTATATCATCTAAACTATTTCTGCCCCTCACTAATACATCTTTTACTTCCATTTTTCCTTCGGTAATGGTACCGGTTTTATCCAAACAAATAACATCTACTCTAGCAAGTATCTCTATACAATATAGCTGTTGTACTAGTACTTTATATCTAGAAAGCCTAACTACCGATACAGCAAGTACCGAGCTAGTTAGTAATACTAAACCTTCAGGTATCATTCCAATTAAAGCTGCTGTTGTTGAAATAATAGCAGTTGGAAAATTATAATCTGTAGCCATTAATTGATTTATTAAGAAAATAATTCCTATTGGTATTATTAATACAGCAAGTACTTTTAACATTTTCTCAAAGGAATTCATAATAACTGAATTAACTTGTTTTATATATTTAGCTTCTGCAGATATTTTAGATATATAATTATCTTTACCTACATGTTCTACTTTTACATAACATTTACCACTTATTATAAAACTACCTGAAAGTAAATGATCTCCTTCAACTTTAGTAATAGTCTTTTCTTCACCAGTAATAAATGATTCATTAACTTCAACTCTTCCACTTTGAACAATTGAATCTGCTACTACCTGATTACCCGTTTCTAAAAGCAATATATCATCTATTACTATACTATATGGAGATACTTCTTTTTTTTCACCATCACGAACAACTTTAACTTTAGATTCTGCCATTACAGATAATTTATCTATAGTTTTTTTAGATATTATTTCTTGAATAATACCAATAATTGTATTAACTATAATAACACCCATAAATAAGCAATTCTTTAAAGAGGCAACACCTTGCCCACCAAGTATACCGCCTACCAAAGCAAAGATACCAAGCCCTATATTTAAATAATTAAAGAAAGTAAAACAATTAGTTTTTATAATTTCTTCAATACTCTTAGTCTTAGGTTGTTCATCATAATTAACCATGTTTTCACTATATCTCTGCCTAACTTGTTCTATTGATAATCCTTCTTTATAATCTGGATTAAATCTTTGCATAATCTCACCTACTTAGCCAATTTATTTAAAGCATCATGAGCAGCTTCTTGTTCTGCTTCCTTTTTAGAAGATGCTACCCCTCTTCCATAAACTATATCATCAACCTTAACTTCAATAGTAAATATTCTATCATGAGCTGGTCCTTCTTCATCTATAAGATCATAAACTAAACTTCTTTGTTCAGTTTGAACATACTCTTGCAAGGCTGATTTATAATCGCTAAAAAACTCTATATTATCATCTTCAATATATGGAACCATGATATCAAGAACTACTCTTCTTGCTTCACTATATCCTAAATCTAAATATATTGCTGCGATAAATGCTTCAAAAACATCTGCAACTATTGCCTTTTTGATGTAGCCACTTATCTTTTCACCATGTCCTAGTTTAATATAGTCCACTAAATGATAATCAAGAGAATATTGATATAATGCATTTTCACATACATAAGATGCTCTTTCTTTAGTCATTTTTCCTTCTTTATCATGCCTGTTATTATAAAAATAATCTGCAATTACCAAATCAACTACTGCATCTCCTAAGAACTCTAGTCTTTCATAACTATCCTTAATATTATGCTCATTAGTATAAGAAGAATGAGAAAAAGCTGTATTATATAAATTAATATTTTTAGGTTTAATACCTAATTTATCAAATAATTTTTTCATTATATCACCTTCTATAATTTTATCATAAAATTAATAGTTATTCTATAGCAAATATATTAATTTTAGATTTAATCTAGACTATTATCTTCTATTTTGGTAAAATAATGTTAATGGTGGTAAAATGAAAAAGATGATGATTAAACTAATTAGTTTCTATCAGAAAATACCAGGTCCATGGCATAATCATTGTAGATATACCCCAACATGCTCAGAATATTATAAAGAAGCATTAGATAGATTTGGTTTTTTCAAAGGAAATTATTTAGGAATTAAAAGAATACTTAGATGTAATCCACTAGGTAGTTATGGATATGATCCAGTACCATCAAAAAGTATGAAAAGAGGTCAAAAATGAAAAAGTTTATTTATGTTTTTATTATAATGATATTTACTATGTGCACAACAGGATGTTTTACTAATGATAATATGGAGGATATTAAAATAGTGACTAGTGATTATCCAAATGAGTATTTGGCTAATTACTTATATGGAACTAAATCAACTATCACAAAAATTTATCCAAATGATGTAGAAATAAGTAAATATAAACTTACTAACAAGATTATCAATGATACTGCAAATAAAGATTTATTTATATACAATGGATTAGGAAATTCCAGAGATATTGCTATGGCACTACTTTCTAAAAACAGTAAGATGAAAATTATTGATAGCACTTATGGTATGAGTTCCAGTTCAAATGTTACCGAAAGTTATTTAAATCCATCTAATTTACTTATGATGGCTAAAAACATAAAAACAGGTTTGGAAGAGTATATTATTAACCAAAACTTAAAAGATAATATAGATAGTAAATATGAGAAATTAGAAGTAATAATTAGTGAGTTAGATGCTCAAATAAAAACAATTGCTTCTAATTCAGTTAATAAAAATTTAGTTGTTAGTGACAATTCACTAAATTGGCTTAGTAAATATGGTTTCACAGTATATGATTTAAGTTCTAACTTAACAGATAAAGAAAAAGAGATAATTTATAATTTATATGATAATGATGATATCAGCTATTTAATATTTGTTACTGGCAGTAAAGAAAATAGTATAATTAAAGATTTAAAAGATAATCATCATGCTGAAACAATAGAATTTAATAGATTAGACAACATAAAAGAAGAAGATGAAAAAAACAAACTAGACTTTATATCAATATATAATAATAATTTAGAAATACTAAAGAAAGAGCTATTTGAATAATAACTCTTTTTTTTTATTCTCATATTATACTTTAGGTGAAGTATATATGTTTTATCAATATAAAGATATTAGTTTATATTATGAAAAATATGGAGATAAAGGTAAAAATATTATAATAATTCCTGGTTGGGGCAATAATAGAAAAACGTTTTATTATATAATTAATTTTCTAAAAAAATATCATACAGTATACATCATAGATTTACCTGGATTTGGTAATAGTTCTTTTTCTCATAATGATTTAACAATATACGATTATACTCTTTTAATAAAAAGTTTTATTGAAAACAAAAATATAGATAATCCAATTTTAATAGGACACTCCTTTGGAGGAAGAATTATTATCACTTTATCTGGATATTACAGAATTAAAATTGATAAAATTATATTAATAGATAGTGCTGGAATTAAACCTAAAAAAAATATATTTAGATTATTTAAGTTATATTTATATAAATTTTTAAAATCATTAAAATTTTTTATTCCTAAAAAAAACAAAAAAAATTATCTAAAAAAACTTATCAATATCTTTGGATCAAATGATTATAAAAATTTAAATAATAATATGAGAAAAACATTTATTAATATTGTTAATGAAGATTTAAAATATTACTTAAAAGATATAGAGGCAGAAACGTTAATAATATGGGGTAAAGATGATAAAGATACATTATTAAAAGATGGGAAAAAAATGAATAAATTAATAAAAAATAGTGCCTTAATAGAATTAACTGGAGATCACTTTTGTTATTTATATAACAAAATATTAATAAATAGAATTATTTATGCATTTTTAAAAGACGAGTAACTCGTCTTTTAACTTATATCATTATAAAACTCATAAGCACCATGTATTAAATCTTCAAAATAACCATATATTTTTGTTGATGTAATACCATTAAGTTCCATCAATAAATTATCACATGCATTTTTATCTTTTAAGTCAGTATCATTTATTTTATCTAAAATATTAATATACTCATCAAAGCTTTCAGAAATTAACGTTAATGAATCCCACTTATCATGAAACATATGATATATAGGTAGATTTTTATTTGCTATATCCACTATTATTGGATCGCCACATAAAGAATCTTCACCAATAACATAATAACTATCTCCAATCCATTCTTTTATTGGTACTTTTTCAAAATTAACTCTATATCCTACTTGAGCATCATCTATTTCATCTTTAGAAAATAGATGAATACTATTTAATCCTATTTCCACATCACTAATTTTTCTATCAAAAATTTTTTTAATTTCTTTAATATTCTTCATATAATCTATCCTTTCAATATAAGTATAACAAAAAGTATTTATGATATCAAGTTACAGTTTATTTCATTATATCTTATCATAGTGTGTCCACATTCGAATAACATATATTTCTTTTTTATCTTCATTTATCATATATACAAGTCTATGTTGCCTATTAATCATTCTAGAGTACATTTTATATTTTAATATAAGTTTTTCATATGATGGAGGATAACAAAAAGGGTCAATAGCTATCTTATTTAATAATACCTTCACACTTGAATCTAAATTACTAACACATAATTTATTCATATCTTTTTGTGCTTGCTTAGAAAATAAAATATTATAGTTCATGCCAATCCTCGTTTGGATTATATTCTTTTGCATCTTCCCAATTTGTATCTTCATAAGCTTTTATAAGGCTATCTACATAACCAGGTATACTATTTAAATATAAAGTTTCTTCTATACTATTCCAATCTCTTTCTGATAATATGACAGCATTTTCACCTTTAGTATTAACAATTTTAATAGGATTATAAGCGACATTAACATCACTAACTATACTATATAACTTTGATCTAGCATCTGTTATTTTATATTCCTTCATTTTATCACCACTTTCTATATTTATTATAGCGTACTTTTATACGTACGCCAATATATAAAATAAAAAGAATAATAATTTATTCTTAAAAAATGGCGTCCCCGAGAGGATTCGAACCTCCGACCCTTCGCTTAGGAGGCGAATGCTCTATCCAACTGAGCTACGAGGACATAAGAAGATTATACATGGTTTTAGTTAAAAAGTAAATATCACTAATTACCATAATGAACTTCTTTAATATTACTTGCTAATATTAATTTTTTTTCGCCCCTACTCTTATAAAATCTTTTATTAGAAGATATTTCCCTTAAAGCGCTATTTACTGACTTGGTTCTATTCTTCCTCTTCTCAACAATTTTTAAATACTTATTTCCTTTATCATAATCTTCATCTATAAAAGAATCTCTTGCACATATCAATAATACAAAACAAGTTTCTCTATCTGTTAGATTTAAAATATCACATACTTTTAAAACATCATTATTATTATCTTTTACTAGCTTTGATATTTTTTCTATATTTTTAAGACCATATGAATTATTTCTATCAAATAACTTAGTACTACTAGTTCTATCTATTTTATGATCATTGATTATATTTGTGATAATATCGGTATAATGATAATCTAAATATGATTTATATGTAATATCATCCGCTATTCTAAGTATTTGTAGTCCCCTATTCAAATCTTTATTCTTTACATATGACATTCCCATATAAAATAACACAAATGGTTTTATACTTTTGTTATTTTCAATAATTCTTCTACCATAATCAATACAATCAAAGTATTCTCTATTTTTATAAGATGAAGTAAAAATATTTAATAATTTTTTAAAATTAATGGGCTGACTATTATTCTTTTTTAATATCATCCTAGTAGAAGATCCATCACCATAATAAAATATATTTATATCATCACAATCCCTAATTACTTTTTTTATATATTCCTTATCAGATAATCTAGATTTATCTAAACGAATAAAATTATCATTTTGATCTAATAAACTTCTTTGTTCAAATATATATTTTTTTACTTCTTGATAATGTACATCATGATTTAAGACATCAGCATCAAAAATCTTTAAAAAATATTTATCTATAATTATTTCACTATCATTATCATCAATCTTATCAATTATTTCTTTAATCTTATCATAAAATTCTTTGTCTTCACAATAATCTAAAATGTTCAAATAAATATTACAAATATATTTATTAGATTGCTCTATATTTTGATATAATTCTGAAAAAAAGTTTTCATCTACTAATAAATCATTATTTGAAATAACATCATATAAAGATTTTTGAAACCTTTTAAAACTATAATCATTATTTAAAACATCCAATTGTAAATTAGCAATAATATAATCATAATAATTATTTTTATTATTATTACTTAAATAATCATCTAACTTATCTAAAAACAAAGATATATCTTTTATATCCAACAGTTTTAATAATTCTTTATCCATATATATACCTCTTGGCTATTATTATATACTTTTACAAATTTAAAAGCAACAAAAAAAGAGCTTTAAGCTCTTAGAAAAAACATAAGTATAAAATTAGAAATGGTCATAAATTTAAATGAATATGAAGCATATTTTTCATATATAGCCGCAAAATTATCTACAATATCAACAATCCAACTTTCCAAATATTTTGGAGGATTTAAATTTATAGGATACATATGAGTTAATATTATATCCTTTTCTAACTTTGTTAATTCATAATACTTACTAGCATTTTCATATGCATATAATGGATGTTTTACTAAAGTATCCAATCTTTTTGATATTTTCTCTTTTTCATTCTTTTCTAAGAAAAAATCATGAAGTAATCCAGCTCTTGCAACTTCTCTATACTTTAGACCTAATCTTTTAGCTATTTTATAAGAATAATAACTAACTCTTAAAGAATGATCATATCTATTAGTATCATGATGTCTTATATCTTTCAATTTAAGAAATTCTTCATTTTCTAATATATCTTTAACAATATTTAAAAATTCTTTATTTGTATTCATTAAATTCACCTTCAATATCAGTCTTTACAAGTTTATCATAAAATTAAATGAATATTCAAGAATATTTACATATATATTTTTATATACTGTCAAATTGTGTAACCTGAATATTAAAACTTAATGTTTTATTTAACACTTCTTCAGAAGCATTATAATCTATCCAAAACTTTAAATAATAAACTTGGTTTTCTTTACTATTAATAATACTTGTATCCAAATAACCATCATTATTCATATTTTTTACTCTACTATAATTTATATTATCTGTACTTATAGAATATCTTAAATATTTATAATCAAGTGTATTTATATTAGAATCTTTATCATTTGTAAATGATACAACATATTTTATTCTTCTACTACTATTATTAATCACTTTAAATACATAAGGTTCTTGACTTAATCCATCTTCATCAACTATTGGTAATAAATTAATCATATTTGGTACAGATATATCTTCTAATCTTAATGAATTATATGCCGCCAAAGTATAATTATTATTAATTTGCACTGATAAAATAGTCATAAGTACAAAATACATACAAGTAATAAAAATAGATATTACTCTTTTTCTAATTTCCTTTTTCATAACCAATTCCTCACTGAACGGCACATATTATACCATAAAAAAAAGAATTAAGCAAATTCCTTTAATAATTCATCTAGTTCTTTTTTATCCTCATCACTTAATTCTTCTTTATCTAAATTTTTATCAAACCATACAGGGACTTTCTCTTGTCTCTTGTTTGTAATTTTAATATCTTTCTTATTATTTAGTTTTTTCTTTAGTTTTTTATGTTCCTTTTCAGCAATATTCATTGCATCCTCTACAGTTTCAATTTTTAATCTACTCCATTGACCAGCAATTGTTTCTATATAATTTTTATTTAATTTTTGATTGTTAATTTTTAAAACATAAGATAATAATACATTTACTACCCCTGGTTTTAATTTCATATCAACAAGTAAGCTTTCTACTAGTTTTAAATCCCTATTAGGAGGTTCTGCTCCATTATATTTGCTTTTTAAATAATCATATGGAGTAGTATTTTCAAAAGTATATATCATCTTAGCTCTATTAGAATTATCTCCTTTAGGAGAAGTTAGATATTCAGGTTGAAGAGAATATATAAGTGTAGGCAACTTACCATTATTTTCAAATTGATAATAATTTCTACAACTCTTTCTAAGTTCAGCTTTATCAATCAATCCTTTTTCATTAATACTATTCCTAACTAATCCTTGCATATTTAAATTATCAATATGATAAACATATGATAAACTATTTATTAAATTTTTAGTTTCTTCATTAAAACACTTGCTACTAATCATCCTAGCGGGAATAGAAGAAATTAATAAATCAAAATCTATTTCACTTTTTAAAGTTAATTTATTATAATTTTTATCTATTATATTATCATTTTCTATAAAAGTATTTGAAGGAATAGGGCTAAATACATTTGAAAATGATTTACTAACATCAGTATAATCTTTTAAATTAACTTTTGGAATTTTATAATAATCAACTATCTTTTCATATTCAGTTTTACCTAAATTATTATATAAAACTATATTTAATATAGGGTGATTTAAAAACTCCGCAGCAGTCATAGGAGAATATAATTCATATACATAATGATTTACATGATCCTCTTTAAAATATGTTTTTAGAAGTCCTACTGCTTCTAATTTTTCTCTTGCAATTAAAATATCCGATAGTTTTAACTGCATAGTCCCCATTAAATGATGATGAGTTAAATCATCACTCATTAAATTTCTTTTATCTAAATCGTCTACTAAGGTAAAATATAGACTAACCGCGCTATAACCAATAATTGGTTGATATAAAGTAGTTATTAGCTTTCTATCATTTTCGGTTAATACTGTTTTATTAACCACTAAATATAAATCTGCTGGTAAAAGATTATTTGTCATATATTTCACCTCTATTTCATTATAAAATAAATAATAACTAGTTTAAAGTTTTTTGTTTTACTTTTTTATCATCTTTTAAAATTTCTATAGCTTCATTAAAAAATTTATGAATTCTATCTTTAGAATCAGTCCTCCAAGTTTTACTCCTTGAATCATCTAAAATATTTATAATAATAAAATTAAACTTATCTATATCATTTTTATCTTTTTCGATTTTATTCACAAATTTTAATTCAATAGAAGAACCTACTTTTGTTATATCTATATAACATAAATCATCATATTCTTCTCTTTTATAATCATTAAGTATTCTGAATTTATCATCTTTTCCAAGTAAATTTAAAAAAGGATTATATAAAGGATGATCTTCTTCATACACAAAATATATTTCATCCACATTATCTTCAGAATATCCATAAAAACCATAATCATCTGTTAATAATAAAAGATAATCCTGATAAGTATCATTCTTTATCATATATTCCTTAATATGAGGATGCCCTTCTACATATTGTAAGCTAACTACCCTTTTATCTTCTATTTCATATGAATAATTCTTACTCATCAAACCTCACCTAAACTTATAATATCAAAAAAAAGGACTAACTTCTAGTCCTATTTCATTATTTCTATAAAACTATTCAATAAATTTAGCTTACTTGATAAATTATTAATCTTATCAGCAGTTGTTAACTTATACTTTTTTTTCATTTCTTCTTCCATTATTCTAATGCTGCTGGGATCCCTATTTAAATATTTATACCAGTAAGAATTTTCTTTTAAATACCTGTATAAATTAGGATCACTTCTAATCTTAAATAAAACATCTAATCTCATTAGTCATCAAAACTCCTATATAATGGTCTAGGTGAATAATTACTTGTATAATCAGGTGGAGTATTAGAAGAAGATCCTAAATCCTTAATAAAACTTAAAGCTTTTTCAATACCAGATATTCCTTTTTGTAAAGTATCTTTATCTATATTTTTTATATAATTTAAAATCTCATTAGTATTATTCTTTATACTATTCTTTTTAAAATATTTATTCCAAGTATTTTCATCTTCACCATATAATGTATACATATCATAAAACTTTTGCCATGTCATTTGATTACTATTAACATAATCAATTAATTCAGGATGTTTTCTAACAAAAAATTTAAAACTTTCTTTAGACATATTACCACCTAGTAAAATATATGCATACAAAAGAAAAAGTTTCTTAATTTAAGAAATCATCAATAGTCATTAATCTATCATCAATTTCTTTTAAAGAAACTTGCTTAACACTTTTTTCTTCTTTAATCTCTACTTCTTCATCCTCATGTTTTTCTTCTAGAGATTTAAGCATAAACACATCAGTAAACTTCTTTTTAGAAATATTACCTCCTGTAGAATATCTATCTAAAATAGGTAATTCTGTTAATTTTATATAATTAATATCACTTGTTATTAATCCAACATGTTCTCTACCAGAAGATACAAATGTTTTTAATACTCTATAAGGATTAGTTTTAACTTCCTTTATGATCATTAATCCCCTACGAGCTCTACTAGATTTATCAAACTCTGATATTTTAACTCTTTTACCTGTTTTATTATCAGTAAATATAGAAACATATTCATCTTTTTCATGATTAAAGTTATTAACAGAAACTATCTCCTCGTCTTTTAGTTTCATAGATTTTACTCCACCAGTTTTTAAACCGACAACAGGAACTTCATTAACATCAAACCATAAACCATATCCTTTATTAGTAGCAATAAAGATATCGTTTGCTTTTACTTCTTCTGCAGAAATCAACTTATCATTGTCTTTTAATTTCATACAAACAATAGGTTTAGTATATCTAGTAACCTTAAAATCACTAATATTACTTCTTTTAATCATACCATCGCGAGTTGCAAGTAAAATTGTATTTTTATTATTAAAGTTAATAACTGGTACAACTGATATTACTTCTTCCCTATCAGCAAGAGCAATTATATTTGATATATGTTTACCTAAATCTTTATACTTCATATCAGGAAGTTCATGTACTGGTACATATAAATAATTACCAAAATTTGTAAATACTAATAGTGTATTTAAAGTAGTTAACTTAAACATACCTAAAACATAATCATTATCTTTCATCATCATTTCATCATCAGTTGCCTTATAACTTCTAAGTGAACATCTTTTAACATATCCTGCTTTAGTAATTATAACAATAACATCTTCTTCTTTAATCATTTGTTTTGTATCTAATTTAATATCAACAATATCTTCTTTAAATTCTGTTTTACGTGGAGTTGCATATTCTTTCTTAATTTTTCTAAGTTCTTCCTTCATAACATTTTTTAATATTTCTTCATGAGCAAGAATAGCTTCCAATCCCTTAACAATTTTATCTAAATTTTTCTTTTCTTCTTCTAATTCAACTATATCAGTATTAGTTAATCTATATAATTGTAACATTACAATAGCATCTGCTTGTTCTATAGTAAAATCAAATTCTTTTACTAAGTTTTCTTTAGCATCAGCTTTATTTTTTGATGCTCTAATAACTTTTATAACTTCATCTAAAATAGATATACATTTAATTAAACCATCTACTATGTAACAGTCTCACGAGTGTTACAGTTTATCCTAAGTCTGCAACCATAGGTTCTG
>CAYRAF010000007.1:0-32240 GCA_964422195.1 uncultured Muribaculaceae bacterium
TCTAATCTTGCTTTTTCTACATTCAATATTTTTCCTCTAAGTGGTAGAATAGCTTGTCTCATACTATCTCTACCTTTAATTGCTGAACCACCTGCCGAATCACCCTCGACTAAGAAAATCTCACATTCTGAAGGATCTTTACTTTTACAATCTGATAATTTTCCATAAAAATTTGTAACATCTAAATCTCCTTTTCTTCTTGTTAACTCACGAGCTTTTTTAGCAGCTACTCTAGCACGAGACGCTGTCATTCCCTTATCTATTATTACTCTTGCTTGATCTGGATTTTCCATTAAAAATCTTTCAAGTGCTTGAGAAAAAATTTTATCTGAAATTCCTCTACATTCACTATTACCAAGTTTTGTTTTAGTTTGCCCCTCAAATTGTGGATTTGGATGCTTTATAGATACAATCATTGTTAATCCTTCTTTTACATCTTCACCACTTAAAGGATCATCCTTATCTTTTAGTATTCCAGCATCCTTAGCATATTTATTTAAAACACGAGTTAAAGCTCTTTTAACACCATCTTCATGAGTACCACCTTCTGGAGTATTTATATTATTAACAAATGAATAAATACTTGAATTATAACTTTCATTATATTGCATTGATACTTCCAAAGATATATCCTTTTCTTCTCCATTACAAGAAATAATTGTTTCATGAATTGGTTTTTTATCTTTATTTAACATTTCTACATATTCATTTAAACCACCTTCATAGTGAAATGAATCTTTTTTATTATCTTCTCTTAAGTCATATAAAGAAATTCTAAGTCCTTTATTTAAAAATGCTAATTCTCTAAGCCTTGTTTTTAATATATCATAATCAAAAACAGTAGTTTCAGTAAAAATTTCAGGATCTGGTTTAAATGTAACTGTAGTTCCTGTTCTGTCAATCGGACATTCATCAATTATTTTTAATTCATCTTCAGCATGTCCACCGTTTGAATATCGTTGAAAATGTACTTTTCCATTTTTATATACTTTAACTTCTAACCATTCACTAAGTGCATTAACAACAGAAGCTCCTACACCATGAAGTCCACCAGACACTTTATATCCTCCACCACCAAATTTTCCTCCGGCATGAAGGACAGTATAAACTGTTTCTACCGTACTTTTTCCTGTTTTAGGATGAATTTCTACTGGTATTCCTCTACCATCATCTTTTACAGTTATTGTATTTTCTTTACCTATTTCAACTTCAATATGTGTACAATATCCAGCAAGTGCCTCATCAATTGCATTATCAACAATTTCCCATACTAAATGATGAAGACCTCTAGAACTTGTTGTACCAATATACATACCAGGTCTCTTACGTACTGCTTCTAATCCTTCTAATACTTGGATAGAAGATGAATTATATTCTTGTTTTTTTTCATTATCCATATATTTACCTTCTTTCTACTTGTCCATTATTAACTTTAAAAATATAAGAATTATCAATTATTTTTTTACTTATTCCTTTTAAATCTGTAGCTGTTATTATTGTCTGAATATTGTTATCAATAAATTTTATCAATTTATTTTTCTTATTTTTATCTATTTCACTAAAAATATCATCTAATAATAATATAGGTGTATTATTTGTATATACTTTAAATATTTCTATTTCAGATAATTTAAAACATATTACACTTAATCTCTGTTGACCTTGAGATCCAAATAATTTTATATTTTCTTTTTCTATATAAAATTCAAAATCATCCCTATGAGGACCATATAAAGTCATACCTTGTATTAATTCTCTCTTGTAATTATCTTTATATTTTTTTTGTAACTTACTCCTTATTTCATTTTCATCATAATTATCAACTTCTATATTATTTATATATTTTATATTTAACCCTTTTATTTTTGTAATTTCATAATAAATATCACCGATACTATTATTTATATAATCAAGAAACTTTTTTCTTTCTTGATATATTTTTATTGCCTTATCTATCAATTTTTCAGTAATAATATTAAGATAATTTTTATCACTTAAATTATTAATATATAACATTTTTAAATACTCGTTTCTAGTTTTTAATAATTTATTATACTCATTCAGTATCGTAATATATTTATTTGATATTTGACTTATTTCAATATTAAGTAAATTTCTTCTATTTGCCGGTGAGCCTTTTATTATTTCTAAATCATCTGGAGTAAATAAAATAACATTTAGATTAGAAATATAATCAGATATTTTTCTTATTTTTGTTTTATTTTTAAATACTTTTTTATCAATTTTAGAAATATCTATTTCTAAAGTATCTATCAAATTACCTTTTTTTACTTTTCCTATTATCCTACTATTTTCTTTATCATATTTAATTAAATTTAAATCATTAATATTACGATGTGATTTTGTTAAAGCTAAAACATATATACTTTCAAGAATATTAGTTTTTCCTTGAGCATTATTTCCTATAAAAAGATTTATATTTTTATTTAATGAAATAGAAATTTTATCATAATTTCTATAATTTAATAATTCAATTTTTTTTAAAATCATGTTATTGCTATAAAAATGCCCATAAAATCACCTTTTAATATTTTCTAATACTCCTATACGTACATTAATATTATAACATAAATAGAATAAAAAAAGAACATTTTTGCCCTTTTTATATACTTTTTTTAAATATTTCTATCTCTAAGGATTGATTCTAATCTTGTGGACCTATAAATTTGATGCTCAATAGATCTAAATGATACATCTAATTTAATTTTTTTACCATTTTTAAAATATATATTTGTATATCTTGTATCAATATTTTTTTCATATTTTTCTATATTATGAAGTGATATCCAAATACAGCTTTTTAGAAGTGGTGATTCCGTAGGAAAAAAAATTAAATAATTCTTTTCTTTTATTAATATAGGTATTTTATATCCATTACCTAATAAATTTGAACTACCAATTTTTCTACCCTCATATGTACTACCAAAATATTGACAACTATTATCCATTATTTCATATGTAGATTGATTTACTATATATTCATTATCTACTTCTAATACCCTAGTTTTTTTCTCATCAATTGGTATTATTGCTAAAGTCTCTTCATTAATTTCATAATTCATATATATTCCCCCAAAAAAAAATTCTACAATAAATGTAGTATTTTTAAATTAACATTTTTATATGTAGAATTTTGTTGTTTTTTATTAGTATGTTCTAATAGGTAACACTAACTCTGTTAATGTTTCATCTTCATTAGATTTGATTATTATTGGTTTTACTTCACCGAAGAATAAAATATTAACATTATCTGTGGAAAAAGCTTTTAAAGCATCCATCATATATTTAGAACTAAATGATATTTTAATACTTTCATCATTTTCATTTATTATTTGCATTTTTTCTTCTACTTTTCCTATTTCTGCAACATAAGATTTTAATTTCATATTTGTATTATCTATTTCTAATGTTATTATATTTTTTTCTTTATCTGTTGCTAATATACTTGTTCTATCTAAAGTATTATAAAATAAATTTTTATCAACAGTAATTTTTAAAATATGATCTTCTGGTATTAGATTTGATGTATTTGGATATGATCCACTTATTAATCTTGTTTGAAATAGCATATTATTATATTTAAATAAAAGTTTATTATTAAATATATTAATTTCTATATTTCCTTCATTTGATAGTATTTTTGAATATTCTAATAAATTTTTACTAGGTATAATTAAATTAAATGACTCTTTATTTTCACTTAAATTAACTATTTTTCTTGATAAACGATATGAATCAGTAGAATTACATTCTAATATATTACCTACTATATTAAAATTTATTCCTGTAAGTGTAGGTTTTGATTCATCTGTTGAAGCTGCAAAACAAGTTTGATTAATAATATCATTAAATATATCCTTATCTATCATAACTTTATTTTTACTTTCTTCTAATTTAATTGATGGATATTCTTTAATATTGATACCATTTAAATTAAATTCAGAATTATCAGTATAAATTAAAACTTTAGAATCATCAATAACTTCAATATTAATTACTTCATCTGGTAACTTTCTTACTATATCTAATATATATCTACCTTGTATTACAATATTACCTTCTTCTTGAATTTTTAAATTTTCATCATCATTATCAATATAAGTTTGAATTGTAATATCATTATCTGATGCTGTTAATATTAACTTATTATTTTTTACTTCAAAACAAATACCAGCAAGTACAGGAATAATATTTTTACTTGATAAAGCTTTAGATACTTTATTTAATTCCTCTAATAAAATATTTTTTTTAATTTCAATTTTCATATTATCACTTCTTTCTTTTTTTATATTTTTATTATTATTACTGTTGAAATTGTTGATAACTCCTTTTTATCCTTATTTAATAAAGATTTTGTTTAAATATTTGTGTTAATTAATTGTTGAAAAGATTATTTTTTTGAACAACTATTAATTTCTTTTTTTAAAATATCTAATATTTGTCTTAATTCATCATTAACTTTCATTTCTCTTTCTATTTTTTCACATGAATGAATAACAGTTGAATGATCTTTTCCACCAAATTCAATACCTAATTTAGGAAAAGATTCATCAGTAAAATTTCTACATAAATACATAGCTATTTGTCTTGGAAAAGCAACATTATAATTTCTTTTCTTACTTTTTAAATCATCAATAGATATTTTGAAATATTCTGCTACTATTCTTTGTATTTTATGAACATCATCTTTTTCATAAGATCCTTTACTTACATAATCTGTTAAAGCATCCATTGCTAATTCAATTGTTATATCAGATCCTCCCATCATAGATGAATAAGCTAATAATCTATTAATAGATCCTTCTAATTGTCTTACATCACCACTAACATTATAAGCAATATATTCTATAACATCATCAGGTATATTCTTTTCAATAATAGAAGCAGCAATTTTCTTTTTTACAATAGCTACTCTTAAATCAAAATTAGGTGGTTGTATATCAACAGTTATTCCCCAACAAAATCTTGTTTTTAAACGATCTTCTAATTTTTTTAAATCATCTGGAGATCTATCTGAAGATATAATTATCTGCTTATTACTATTATATAATGAATTAAAAGTATGAAAAAACTCTTGTTGAGATTGAGTAGTTCCTCCTAAAAATTGAATATCATCAATAATTAATACATCTATGTTCCTATATTTATCTTTAAATAAATCAATAACATCAATATTATTTTCATTATTTTTTTTATTAATACCAACAAAATCTTCTATAAATTTATCACTTGTGACATATAATACTCTTTTATTAGAATGATCATTAATATAATTTCCTATTGCATGCCTTAAATGTGTCTTCCCAAGTCCACTATTTCCATCTATAAATAAAGGATTATATATACTTCCAGGATTTTCAGCAACAGCTACTGCTGTAGTATGTGCAAGTCTATTACTATTACCAACAACAAAATTTTCAAAAGTATATTTTTTAATTAAATTAGTTTCAAAATTATTATTAGAAGGATTATTATTAATTATTTCTTCTTTTTTATCTTCAATTAAACTATTAATTTCATCTTCTAAGAAATATTCAACACCCTTATAATCTTCAATATCCAAAGATAAAATTTCATCAATAATATCTTTATATTTATCGTTAATGTGTGTTTTATGAATAGACATTGGTACAATTACTCTTAAATAACCGTTATTAATATCAAATAAAGAAGTGTCTTTAAACCAAGTTTCAAACGAAAGCGTTGATATTTTAGTTTTTATTTTGTCTAAAAAATTAGACCACATAATATTATAATTCAAATTCAACACCTCCACCCTGAAAATAAAGTTTTCTTTAAATTTATTTTAAAACAAATAAACATAAAAATAAAGTAAAAAAAGTGAAAAAAAATTTATGCACAAATAATAAACAGAGTTATCCACAATTTATATCTTTATATAATATGATAATTTTTAATTTTCCACAAGTGTTAATTTTTTTATCCACAAATTTAAATTTAAATTTCCACAAAGTTGTTAATTATGTGAAAAAAGTAGAAAAACTTTATTTTTTATTGACAAATTACTTAATAATTATTACAATAATGTAGATTTATGTCTGGAGGTGGAACAATGAAAAGAACATTTCAACCAAATAATAGAAAAAAATCAAAAAAGCAAGGTTTTTTTGCAAGAATGAAAACTAATATAATCAATCGTCGTCGTAAAAAGGGACGTAAGAGATTATCTAAATAGTCCACTGTTTTAACAGTGGTTTTTTAGTAAGGATGTGATTTTATGAAAAAAATCAATATTATAAAGGAAAACCATATTTTTCAACAAATGATAAATAGTAATAAATATGTAAAAAACAAAAATTTTGTTATTTATTATAGAAATAACGAATTGAAAAACTATAGATTTGGTATTTCTGTAGGAAAAAAAATAGGAAATGCAGTTATACGAAATAAATATAAAAGAAAATTAAGAAATATAATAGATAATAATAAAAAAATCTATGAAAATAATCTAGATTATATTATAATATTAAGAAAGAACTGTTTAAATTTAAACTTTTTAGAAATGAATGACAGTTTTATATCATTAATAAATAATATAAAGAAAGAGGATATATATGAAAAAACAAATAAATAGAATATCAAAAATATTTTTAATTTTAGTTATAGTAATATCTTTAACAGGATGTACTAAAACATTAACAACAAAAGATAAAAAAGTAATAAAAAATCCAGAAACAGGACAAAGTTTAACTGCTAATATATTATGTCAACCAAAAAATAAGAAAACTTTAGAAGTTTATGAAAAAAATAAAAAGATATTAAAAAAAGAATATAAAATTGAAATAAAGAAACTACCAGAATGTAAAGATTTAAAAGTAAATAGTGGTGGATACGAAGGTTTATGGACTAATATATTTGTAAAACCATTAGCTTGGTTTATTATTCAAGTTGGTAATATTGTTAATAATTATGGTCTTGCGCTAATAATAACAAGTTTAATTATAAGATTTATAGTATTCCCATTAACTAGAAAAAGTGCTATGCAATCAGAATTATTAAAAGAAGCACAAAAAGATTTAAATAAAATAGAAAAAAAATATGCTAATAAAAATGATCAAGAATCATTAATGAAGAAAAGTCAAGAAATGACTATGGTTTATAAAAAACACGGAATAAACCCAGTTGCAGGTTGCTTAGTAGCATTAATTCAATTACCTTTATTTATCGCATTCTTTGAAGCTATTAATAGAGTACCAGCAATTTTTGAAGATAAGTTTTTAACATTACAAATGGGTACTACTCCAATGATAGGTATTACAAATGGTAATTATTTATATGGTCTATTGATTATTTTAATCGCGGCAACTACATATTTTAGTTTTAAATTTTCTACCGCAGATGCTCAAGCTTCCGCAGGTTCAGCTGGTATGAATATGAAGAAAATGCCAATGATAATGACAATAATGATAGTTGTAATGGGTATGTTTATGACCTCAGCTATTGGAATATATTGGGTTACAACAAATTTATTTACTGTAATTCAAAATATATTAATTAAAAGGAGTAGAGAAAAAAATGGAAAAGTATAATTATACTGCTAAAACAGAAGAAGCAGCAAAGGAACAAGCATTATATGAATTAAAATTAAATGATAATGATATCATTTATACAAAAAAAGAAGTAAAAGCTGGGTTATTTGGAAAAAAAATTGAAATAGAAGTAGTTAAAAAAGATGACATTTATAAATTGATAAGAGAAAATTTAGAAAGAATAACTAATAAAATGGGAATTGATGCAAAAATAGAAATAAAAACAAAAGAATATACCCCAGTAATAGTTATATACTCAGAAGACAACTCCATTTTAATAGGAAAACAAGGAAAAAATTTAAATGCTCTTACTACTATTATTAGACAAATAGTTAATAGAGAAGTTGGACAATCATTTAAATTTAGTCTAGACGTTGGAGAATATAAGAAAAGAAGAGAAAGAGATATAATCAGAATAGCAAAACAAACTGCTAAAGAAGTAGCAAAAACAAAAATAGCTGCTAGTCTAGATTCTATGAATTCTTACGAAAGAAGAATTATACATAATGCTCTTAATAATTGGAAAGATGTGTATACTGAAAGTGAAGGAAAAGAACCTAATCGTTATGTAGTAATTAAACCTAAGGAAGAAAAATAGAAGGCACAATTACATCAATAAAAAGTTTTTATCTAGCACCTTCTGCAATATGCATTTATCATAAAAGATTTATTTTTATTAACTATATAGTCTCTATAGAATTAATTTAAAAAATTGAAAGTTTGACTTTCTTTTTTTATGTAAAAATTATTTCCCGGGAAATAATTTATTGAAAAATATTTATCTTTATATTATAATACGTATGAGTTAAGGAGGTGTATTTCATGAATGACACTATATCAGCTATTTCAACAGCTTTAGGAATTGGTGGAATTTCAATAATTAGGACAAGTGGTAAAGATTCTATAGAAATAGTTAATTCTATATTTAAAGGATCAGATTTAACAAAAGTAGATAGTCACACAATACATTATGGTTATATTATTGAAAATGAAGAAATAATAGATGAAGTTTTAGTTACAGTAATGAAAGCTCCTAAAACTTTTACAGTAGAAGATGTTGTAGAAATAAATTGTCATGGTGGTATTGCTACCACAAATAGAGTATTAGAATTATTACTTAGAAGTGGATCACGCCTTGCTGAACCAGGTGAATTCACTAAAAGAGCTTTTTTAAATGGTAGAATTAATTTGATGGAAGCAGAATCTGTAATGGATTTAATAAATGGTAAAACAGAAAAAGCTAGAAAGATGGCAATCAATGGACTTAGGGGAAATACATCTAGTTTAATTACTAATTTAAGACAAGAAATACTAAATTTAATCGCATCAATTGAAGTAAATATAGATTATCCAGAATATAAGGATATTGAAGAAACAACAATTAATGATATAAAAACAAATATGAAATCCATAAAAGATAAACTTTCTAAAATAGTTAGAGAATCAGAAAGTGGAAAAATGATCAAAGAAGGAATAAAAACTGTTATTCTTGGAAGACCAAATGTAGGAAAAAGCAGTATTTTAAATCGAATGTTAGAAGAAGAAAAAGCAATAGTTACAGATATAGAAGGTACTACAAGGGATATAGTAGAAGGTCAAATAAATATAGATGGCATTTTACTTAATATTATAGATACCGCAGGTATTAGAAAAACTAATGACATTATAGAGCAAAAAGGTGTTGAAAAAAGCTTATCTTTAATAGATGATGCAAATTTAATTATTTTAGTATTAAATAATAACGAAAAATTAAATGAAGAAGATAAAAATTTATTAGACCAAGTAAAAAATAAAAAATATATAGTAGTTGTTAATAAAAAAGATTTAGAGAAGAAAATAGATATAGATGATAATGATAATATGGTATATGTAGATACATTATCAAATGAAGGAATAGAGCCTTTACTTAATAAAATTAAAGAATTATTTAATATGGAAGAGTTAGAAAATAGCGATTTAAATTACATAAGCAATGCAAGACAAATATCACTATTAAAACAAGCATTAGATATTATTCCATCTATTGAAGAAGGACTAGAGCAGGAAATGCCTATTGATATGATTGAAATAGATATAAAGGAAATGTATAATGTTTTAGGAGAAATAAATGGAGAGAGTTATAGCGATGAAATAATAGATCAATTATTTAGTCAATTTTGCTTAGGAAAATAGCAAGAATTATTTCCTAGAAATAATTTTAAAGCATTGGAAGTGATAAAAAGTGGAAAAATTTGAAATAATTGTAGTTGGTGGAGGACATGCAGGATGCGAAGCAGCCTTAGCTGCTGCTAGGAAAAATCATAAAATCCTATTAGTTACAGGAAATATAAAAAATATTGCAGATATGCCATGTAATCCATCCGTTGGTGGTCCAGCTAAAGGAATTGTTGTTAGAGAAATAGATGCTTTAGGTGGAGAAATGGGTAAAAATACAGATAAGTCATTTATTCAAATGAAAATGTTAAATACAAAAAAAGGACCAGCTGTACAAGCTCTACGTGCCCAAGCTGATAAAATAACTTATCCTAAGGAAATGTTAAAAACTTTAAAGTCACAGGAAAATCTAGAGATATTAGAAGCTATGGTAGAAGATTTAGAAATAGAAAACAATAAAATTAAAGGAATAATATTAGATGATGGAAAAAAAATAGAATCCGATGCTGTTATTTTAACTACAGGAACATATCTAAAAGCAGATATTATTGTTGGTGATAAAAGAACTAGAAGTGGACCACATGATGAAAAACCATCTAATTTTTTAAGTGATAAATTAAAAGAATTGGGATTTAAGATAAAAAGATTAAAGACTGGAACTCCACCAAGGCTTGATAAAAATACAATTGATTTTGAAAAAACAAACATAGAACCTGGTGATGATATTCCTTATACCTTCTCTTTTGAAAATAAAGCAGATTATGATACAACAAAACAAATCCCGTGTCATTTAATTTATACAAATGAAACAACACATAAAATTATTAAAGAACATTTAAACGAATCAAGTATGTATGGTGGGTACGTAGAAGGTATTGGACCAAGATATTGCCCCTCAATAGAAGATAAAATAGTTCGTTTTAATGATAAAGAAAGGCATCAATTATTCTTAGAACCAGAAAGTCTTTACTATGATGATATATACTTACAAGGTTTCTCTACAAGTATGCCTCACTATGTACAAGAAGAAATGGTACATAGCTTGCAAGGACTTGAAAATGTAAAAATATTAAAATATGCTTATGCAATAGAATATGATGCAATTGATTCTAAACAATTAAAACAAACTCTAGAAACAAAATTAGTAGAAAACTTATATACCGCAGGACAAATCAACGGTACCAGCGGATATGAAGAAGCTGCTTGCCAAGGATTAATGGCTGGTATTAATGCTTCATTAAAATTAGAAGAAAAAGAACCATTAATTTTAAAAAGAAATGAAGCTTATATTGGAGTATTAATTGATGATTTAGTAACTAAAGGAGTTATAGATCCATATAGATTATTAACTTCTCGTGCAGAATATCGTTTACTTTTAAGACATGACAATGCTGATATAAGATTAACAGAATATGGGTACGATGTAGGATTAATAAAGACAGACAGATATAACAAATTTAAGGCAAAGTTAAAAGATATAGAAGAGTTAACTGAATATTTAAAAAGTAATAAAGTAACTCCAAAAGAAGAAGTTAATACATATTTAAAACAAATACCTTCTGCAGAATTAAAAGATGGTATTACTTTATATGATTTATTAAAAAGACCTGAAATAACATTTGAACATATAACACACTTTTATCCTAACAATTATGAAAAAGAAGTATATGAACAAGTTGTAATACAAGCAAAATATGAAGGATATATTAAAAAAGCTAATAAAGAAGCAGAAAAAATGTTATCTTTAGAGAACATTAAGATACCAGAAAATATAGATTATAATAAAGTTAAAAATCTAGCTAGTGAAGCACTACAAAAGCTACAAGAAATAAGACCAACTACTATTTCACAAGCAAGTAGAATTAGTGGGGTAAATCCTGCTGATATATCGATATTAATAGTTTATTTAAAAAAGGAAAAGTATTATGAATAAAGAACAATTTATAGAAGAAGTAAAAATATTAGGAATAGAAATAACAGAAGACAAATTACAAAAATTAGAAGAATTCTATCAATTATTAATTGAATGGAACCAAAAAATAAATTTAACTAGAATAATAGAAAAAGAAGATGTCTATTTAAAACATTTCTATGATAGTTTAACTTTAATAAAAGCTGTAGATTTAACTAAAGATTTAACACTTCTAGATGTAGGTACAGGTGCAGGTTTTCCAGGAATTGTTTTAAAAATTGTTTTTCCTAATTTGAAAATAGTATTAGTAGATTCACTGCTTAAGAGAATTAAATATTTAAATTTAGTAATTGAAAAATTAAGTTTAAAAGATATAGAAGCTATTCATACAAGAATTGAAGATTATACAAAAACAGGTAAAAGATTTGATATTGTAACTTCTCGCGCAGTAGCAAATTTATCTAAATTATATTCATATTGTATACCAGCAGTTAAAAAAGATGGATTATTTATAGCAATGAAGGCAAATGTCCAAGAAGAATTAAAAGAGTTTAAAAAAATTTATAAATGCAATATAAAAGAAATAAAGTTTTATTTACCATATGAAAAATCACAAAGAGACTTAGTCATAATAAAAAAGGACTAAGTTTTTATTTAAAATAAAATTAGAAAAAGATTGTCAGAAAAACTTTTTTAATGTATAATGCTAATATAGGGTACTTATAGAATAGAAAGGGAAGATGTATAATGAACAATAGCAATGAACAAAACGAAGTAGTTTATCTATATTTAGATGATATTATTCCAAATAGGTTTCAACCAAGAGAAAGATTTGATGAAGGAGCGTTAAGAGAACTTGCTGCTTCAATTAAGGAACACGGAGTAATTCAACCAATTATTGTTAGAAAAATTGGAGATAAATATGAAATAATTGCCGGAGAACGTAGATATAAAGCATCAGCTTTAGCAGGTCTTACAACAATACCAGCAATTGTTCGTAATTTAGATGATAAAGAAACAAGTAAAGTAGCCCTTTTAGAAAACTTACAAAGAAAAAATTTAAGTCCAATAGAAGAAGCAAGGACATATCAAAAAATACTAGATTTAGATCAAATGACACAATTTGAACTTGCTAAAACAATGGGTAAAAGTCAACCTGTGGTAGCAAATAAACTTAGACTTTTAACATTGCCAGATGAAGTTCAAGAGGCATTACTAAAAGAACAAATATCTGAAAGACATGCTCGAAGTTTATTATCTCTTCAAAATTCAGAAGATCAAATATCTATGTTACATAAAATCATTAATAATAGGATGACAGTAAGAGAAACAGATGAGGAGATAAGAAAAATGAGTACAACAGATAATTTTAATTTACCAGGATTAGAAGCTAATACTTCTAATACAGAAATACCTACAGGAGAAATTAATAGCCAAGAAAATCCAACAGGAAATCAAGGACCTACTCCAATACAACCAGTTGATATAGCTAATATTCAACCTCAAACAATTTCTGAACAAAAAGAGGCTATTGAGGGTATAAAGCAAGAGACTGTTGATATACCAGATGTAAATGCATTAAGGGAACATGCTGTTGATATAAAAGATTTAAATAACACAATTTCTACTGCATCAGAGCAAAAATCTACAGAACAAGCATTAGAGGCAACACAACCTATACCTATAGTAGAAGAAACAATTAAAGAACAACCAAAAAGTCAATTTATGAATTTAGAAGATTTATTAAGAAATTCTAAAGCTGTTCCAATTAGAGAAGAAAAAAAGGAAAACTCAGTAGCTGAAACAGAAGATATATTAGCAACACCGTTAGAAGAGACAGAAGAAGTTTTAGAATCTGTTGAAGAACCAAAAGAAACGCTAGAAGTAGAAAATTTAGAAGAAACGACAGAAGAACCTGTTGTAAATTTAGATGAATTAATTGCAAAAGTTGATAGCAAATTAGAGGAAGTTAATCCAGCAAAAGATGAGCACTCAATACCTGAAGAAAAACCATTACCTTCAGTGGTAGATGCAACTTCTACAAATGTGTTTGATTTAAGATTAGCAATTTCTGATATAAGGGATAAAATAAAAGATTTACAGGATAAAGGTATAAAAATAGAAACAGAAGAAATAGATTTTGAAAATCAATATCAAATAGTTATCAAAATAGAAAAATAATAATAAGTAGATAAATTTCTACTTTTTTTTAACAAATTTAATATAATTGGTTTAAAAATAGAAAATATTTTGATAAAATATCTATAGACAAAAGAAACAGGTGAAGTATATGAGCAAAATAATTTCGTTAGTAAATCAAAAAGGTGGTGTAGGAAAAACAACTACAAGCATAAATTTATCATCATCGCTAGCAATGTTAGGAAAAAGAGTATTATTAATAGATTTAGATCCTCAAGGAAACACTACAACAGGAATAGGAATAAACAAAGGCGAAATAGAAACTAGTGTTTATGATGTATTAACTGGAGAAGCTTTAATAGAAGAAGCAATTATTAAAACAAGATATGAAGGTTTATATGTATTACCATCATCAATAAATCTTGCTGGTATAGATATGGAACTTCTAGAAAAAAGCAGGAATGATAGTACATATGATAAAAGAAGACAATTAAAACAAAGTTTAAATAGAGTAGAAGATAAATTTGATTATATTATAATTGATTGTCCGCCATCATTAGGTTTAATAACAACTAATGCTTTAACAGCATCTAACTCAGTAATGATTCCAGTACAATGTGAATTTTATGCATTAGAAGGAATAACTCAATTATTAAACACAATTATTCTTGCTCAAAAAAATTTAAATCCTAATTTAGAAATTGAAGGAGTGCTACTTACAATGTTAGATTCAAGAACTAATTTAGGATTAGAAATTGTTGAAGAAATAAGAAAATATTTTAAAGAAAAAGTTTACGATACAATAATACCTAGATTAATAAAATTATCAGAAGCTCCTTCTCATGGAAAACCAATCATTTCATATGATCCAAAAAGTAGAGGAGCAGAAGCATATATTAATTTAGCAAAGGAAGTGATTTCTAAGAATGGAAGCTAAAAGAAGAGCTTTAGGACGAGGCTTAGAGGATTTATTTAATAATGAACCTATAGAATATAGTAAAGTAGAAAGCAAAATACTAGAACAAACACCAAAAGAAAATATTGTTGAGTTAAACCTAGATGAATTAAGATCTAATCCATATCAACCACGTAAAGTTTTTGATGAAGATGCTTTAAAAGAATTATCATCATCAATAAAAGAGCATGGTGTATTTCAACCAATAATTGCTAAAAAAAGTATCAAAGGATATGAGATTATAGCTGGTGAAAGAAGAGTTAAAGCTGCTCGTATGGCAGGATTAACTACAATACCAGCAATTGTGAGAGAATTTAGCGATAATGAAATGATGGAAATAGCTTTACTTGAAAATTTGCAAAGAGAAAACTTAAATGCTATAGAAGAGGCAGAAGCATATAAGAATTTAATAAAAACATTAGATATTACACAAGACGCTTTGGCAAAAAGAATTGGAAAAAGTCGTAGTTATATAACTAACATGCTAGGTTTATTAAATTTACCAGAAAAAGTAAAACAAATGCTTGAAGAAAAGAAAATAAGTATGTCCCATGCTAGAGTATTAAGCAAAATGGAAGATGAAAATAAAATTATTGAATTAGCTAATAAAATAGCAAATGAAAATCTAAATGTTAGAGAAATAGAAAACATATCTCAAGATAGAGATATTAAGAAAACTAAAACTAAAGAAAATAAACAAGAAAACAAAGAGTATAAATATATAGAAGAAGAGTTATGTGAGCATTTTGGCTCAAAAGTAAGAGTTAAAAGTAATAAATTAGAAATTAGTTTTTCTAATATAAATGATTTAAACAGAATATTAGAAATTATGAAAATAGACTTATAATGGTGATACTATGGATGAAAAAAAATATGATATAGGCTCAAAAGTAATTATGAAAAAAGCTCATCCTTGTGGAACTAATGAATGGGAAATAACACGATTAGGAGCAGATATTAAAATAAAATGTATAGCTTGTGGTAGAACAGTAATGATACCACGTATAGATTTTAATAGAAAATTAAAAAAAGTCATAGATTAGGAAGTGTTTTATGAATAGAAAGAGAAAATTAAAACTTAAAAAGTTTAAATTGCATCCTGCGACTACTATTTTATTATTGATAGTTTTAACTTTTATAATGAGTGGAATCCTATCAATATTTGAAGCTCAAACAACGTATAGTCAGATTAATACTAACACGGGAACATTAGAAAAAGTGTTAGTATCAGTAAAAAGTTTATTTAATGCTGAAGGTTTTAAGATTTTTATTAGTAATACAACAAGAAATTTTGCGGGATTTGCCCCATTAACAACTTTGCTTGTTTCGTTAGTAGGTGTTGGTGTGGCAGAAGCATCTGGTTTATTAGATACAATTATTAGAAAAAGATTAATAAAACTTGATGGTAGTATCTTAACATTTTTAGTAATATTTTTTGGAACTATATCAAGTTTAATAAATGAAATAGGATATGCAATTATTATTCCATTAGGTGCATTAATATTCTTATATAAAGGAAGAAGTCCTATTTTAGGTATAGTAGCAGCATTTTGCGGTGTAGCATTTGGTTATGGAACAAGTATATTTGTGGGATCTATGGATATTGCACTTATATCTCATACACAACTTGCTGCTAGACTAATAGATAGTGGATATCATGTTGCCTTATCTTCTAATTTAATAATTATGGTAGTTAGCTCTATAATTATGTCTATAATAGGTACAATAATAATTGAAAAAATAATTGTTCACAAGGTAGGAACATATAAAATCACCTCAGAATTAAAGAAAACACAAGAAATAAAAATAATTTCAAATGAACTTGCAGAAGAATATGAACAATCTAAAATAAGCAAAGAAAAAAGAGAAAGCCGAGGATTGAAAAACGCATTTATTACTGCAATTATAGTTATACTTATATTTATATATATGTTAATTCCAAATCTTCCTGGATCTGGATTACTTTTAGATACAACAGCAAAATCCTATGTAAACCAGTTATTTGGTGCAAAATCATATTTCCAAGATGGATTTACTTTCATGGTAGCATTACTATTCTTGCTTACAGGACTTGCTTATGGTATCGGTGCAAAAACAATTAAGAGTGATAATGATGTAATGCGCGGTTATAAAAAATATATGAACGATATTGGTGAAATAGTTGTATTAATTTTCTTGTCATCTCAATTAATTTCTTTATTTAATATGACTAATATAGGAATAGTAATAACGGGATGGTTAACAAATATAATATCTGATCTTAACTTTTCAGGCATACCATTAATTATTTTAGTAATGATTGTTGTAGCAATCAGTAATCTATTCTTAACAACTCCAGAAGCAAAATGGATTATAATATCCCCTGTTGCAGTACCATTACTATTCCAAAGTAATGTTTCACCAGAATTTGCTCAATTTATATTTAGAGCTGCAGATTCTATGACTAAAGGAATAACAGTTTTCTTACCATCATTTATAATATTTATTGGTTACTTAAATATGTATAATACAGAAAAAAAAGAACCAATTGGTATAATGAAAGCCATTAAGTATATAACACCATATTTTGCTATAATAGCAGCTTCATGGTTAATATTAATAATTTTCTGGTATTTAACAAAATTACCAATAGGTCCTGGTGTATATCCAATAGTTTAAGCACAAAATGTGCTTTTTTCTTTTAATAAAAACTAATATTTGTTATAATAAAACAGAAATGAGGTAATATTATGAGTTTAACAGCAGGTATAGTTGGTTTACCAAATGTAGGAAAATCAACATTATTTAATGCAATAACAAAACAAAAAATTTTAGCAGCTAACTACCCCTTTGCAACAATTGATCCAAATGTGGGTGTGGTAGTGGTACCAGATGAAAGAATAGATAGATTAACAGAAATGTATAATCCTAAAAAAACAATACCAACAAGCTTTGAATTTACAGATATTGCTGGTCTTGTTAAAGGAGCCTCTAAAGGTGAAGGACTTGGTAATAAGTTTTTATCCCACATTAGAGAAGTTGATGCAATATGTCATATTGTTAGATGTTTTAAAGATAGCAATGTAATTCATGTAGAAGGATCAATTGATCCAATTCGTGATATTGAAATAATTAATTTAGAACTTGCTATCGCTGATTTAGAGATCATAACAAACCGTATTGATAAAATAAAGAAAAAAGCTGAAACAAATAGAGATAAGGAAGCTTTAATAGAAGTAAATGTTTTAAAGAAATGCAAAGAAGCATTAGAACAAAATAAACCACTACGTATGTTACAATTCACAGAAGAAGAATATAATTTAATAAAAAGTTATAGTTTCCTAACGTTAAAGCCTGTTATATATTTAGCAAATGTTGGTGAAGATGAATTGACTGGTGAAAATGAATATGTAAAAAAAGTAGAAGAATATGCTAAAAACGAAAATTCAGAAGTAATGAAAATATGTGCAAAAGTAGAAGAAGATTTGATTGATATGAGTGATGAAGAAAGAAATGAAATGCTTGAAATGATAGGAGTAGATGAAAGTGGTTTAAATAAACTTATTAAAAAGGCTTATTCACTACTTGGACTAAAAACATATTTCACAGTAGGACCAGATGAAGTTAGAGCATGGACATTTAAAGATGGAATGAATGCTAAACAATGCGCTGGTATAATTCATACAGACTTTGAAAAAGGATTTATTCGTGCAGAAGTTACAAGTTATGAAGATTTAATTAAGTATGGTAGTGAATTAAAAGTAAAGGAAGCAGGAAAAGCAAGACTTGAAGGCAAAGATTATTTAATGCAAGATGGTGATATTTGTTATTTTAGATTTAACGTTTAGCATATAATATAAAAAATAGTTTACATTAACTATTTTTTTTGTTATAATACTTACGAGTATTTTATTACTCCTTGCTTCTTACTAGTTTAAGAAGCCATAAGTCCAGAAGGAGGTGCAAGAAAGCATGAGAAAATATGAAGTAACATTTATTGTAAGACCTGATTTAGAAGAGGCAAACATAACAAAGGTTGCTGAAGATATGAAGAAAGTTTTAACTGATAATGGAGCTAAAGTCCTAGAAGAAAAACCAATGGGACAAAAAGAATTAGCCTATGAAATTCAAAAGTTTAAAACTGGATATTATTTCTATTATGTAATCGAGGCTAATAATAGTGATGCTATTAATGAATTTAATAGAATTTCAAGAATTAGCGAAGATGTTATACGTCATCTAATTGTAAAAGTAGAAGACTAAGAAATGAGGTAAAATTATGAATAAAGCAATTTTAATTGGTCGTCTAACTAGAGATCCAGAATTAAGATATACAGGATCAAATACTGCAGTAGCAACTTTCTCTTTAGCAGTAAATAGACCATTTACTAATCAAGCAGGAGAAAGAGAAGCAGACTTTATAAATATTGTCGTTTGGAGAAAACAAGCAGAAAATGTTAAAAACTATTTAACTCAAGGAAGTCAAGTCGCAGTTGAAGGAAGAATTCAAACAAGAAGTTATGATGGAGAAGATGGAAAAAAACGATATGTAACTGAAGTAGTCGCAGACAATGTACAATTCTTAGATACAAAATCTTCATCAAATAATACAAATAGTTTTCCAACATCAAATCCATTTGAAACAGAAGAACCTGCTCCTCAAACAACAAATGTTGAAAAAGATCCATTCGCAGATTTTGGTTCTAATATCGAAATAAATGATGATGAATTACCATTCTAAGAAGGAGGAAAACAAAAATGGCAGAAGGATTTAGAAGAAGAAAAAAAGTATGTTATCTTTGTACAGGAAGAACTTTTAATTACAAAGATACAGAATCTTTAAAAAGATATATTAATGAAAGAGGTAAAATCCTACCTAGAAGAGTTACTGGAACTTGCCAAAAACATCAAAGATATGTAGCTGGTGAAATTAAAAAAGCAAGAATTTTAGGAACTATACCTTTCACAAAATAAACACATATTTTATGTGTTTTTTTATTGGTTGTAATGACTTTTATAAGATTTTATAGTATACTATTTATAAGAAATTTTATTTAGGAGGTTTGCAAATGAAAGTAATATTTTTAAAAGATGTTAAAAATCAAGGAAAAAAAGATGAAATAAAAGAAGTTAAAGATGGATATGCACAAAATTTCCTAATAAAAAAAGGTTTAGCAGTTAAATTAACAGCGGATTCTAAATTAGACTTAGATAGAAAGATTGCTAAGAATAAGAAAGAAGATGCTGCCAATCGAAAAGAAGCACAGGAAGTAAAAACAAAATTAGAAAAAGAAACTTTAGTATTTAAAGTAAAAGCTGGAGCTAATGATAAAGTTTTTGGTAGTATAAGTGCTAAACAAATAAAAGATGAATTAACAAAATTAGGTTATAAAATAGATAAAAAGCAAGTAGAATTGAAAGAAAATTTAACAACACTTGGTTATCACAATGTAGATATTAACTTATATAAAGAAGTATCTGCAAAAATAAAAGTATCTATAACAAAATAGAGGTGAAATTATGGCAGTAAAAGAATTACCTAACAATTTAGAGGCTGAACAAGCAGTGCTTGGCTCAATGTTTATGTCTAAAACTGCATTAGAAAAGACAGTTGAAATATTAAAAGAAGAATCATTTTATTCAGCAAGAAATGGAAAAATATTTTCTGCGCTAAAAGCATTAGATGAGAAAAAGGTTCCAATTGATATAACCACTTTAACAGAAGAATTAAAATCAAAGAACTTAATAAATGAAATTGGTGGTGTGGAATACTTAACAGAAGTGTTAGATAGTGTTCCAAATGCTGCTAATATTGATTATTATACAAAAATAATCGAAGATAAAGCAACATTAAGAGAATTAATTGAAAGAGCTACAGAAATAACTACAATGGGTTATGATGAAGAAAGTTCAGTTAGCCAAACAGTAGAAGAAGCTGAAAAGAAAATATTAGGGATTATAAAGAATAAAAGATCAACTGAGTTTAAAACAATCCAGGATGTTATAAAAGTTACAGAGAAAAACTTAGAAAAATTATCTGAATCAAAAGGTGAAATAACAGGTATACCTACAGGATGGCATGATATTGATAAAATTACAGCAGGATTCCATGAAAATGAGCTTATTATAATTGCTGCACGTCCTGCTATGGGAAAAACTGCATTTGCATTAAATTTAGCTACTTATGTAGCTACTCACACAGATAAATCAGTAGCGTTATTTAACTTAGAAATGGGAGCAGAACAATTGGCAGTTCGTATACTTGCATCTCTTGGACAAATAGATCAAACAAAATTAAGAACAGGAAACTTAATGAATGATGATTGGAAAAGAGTAACAGAAGCTATAAGTCAATTATCTGATGCTAAACTTTATATGGATGATACTCCAGGTATAACAATTGGCGAAATAAGAGCAAAATGTAGAAGATTAGCTAATTCTGATAAGGGATTAGGTATAGTTATTATCGACTATTTACAATTAATATCTACAAACGGTAAATATGGTGCCAATAGGCAACAAGAAGTATCTGATATTTCTAGAGCTTTAAAGACAATGGCTATGGAGTTAAATGTTCCAGTTATTGCTCTTGCACAGTTATCACGTGCGGTTGAACAAAGAGAAGATAAAAGACCAATTATGTCAGATTTAAGAGAGTCAGGATCTATAGAACAAGATGCAGATATTGTATCGTTCTTATATAGGGAAGATTATTACAATAAACAAGCTCAAAATAATACACAAACATCTATATCTGAATTTATAATTGGAAAACATCGTAATGGACCTACTGCTACAATAGAATTATTATTTAAGAGAAATACTTCAACATTCCTAAATTATATGAAAAACTCGGAAGAAGGAGGAGCAAATGAATAAAAAGGTAATCTTTGCTAGTATACTAGGTATAATAATTAGTTGTACTTTAGTATATGTAGTAACAAAATATGATTTTAAAAATCCAAAAGAAGTTTATACTGTATACTTAAAGGGAAAAGAATTAGGACACATTAAATCAAAAAAAGCATTAGAAAAATATATAGATCAAGAACAAAATGATTTGAAACAGAAATATTCAGTATCAAAAGTATATGCCCCAGAATCACTGGATATAGAAAAAGAAATAACTTATGAAAGAAGAATATCAACAGAAAGAGAAATATATGACAAAATAAGATATCAAGAACCATTCACAATAAATGGATATCAAATAACAATATATGAGGGCGATACAAAAACTACCGATACCGATGGAAGTGCAAAAGATAAAAAAGGAAAATCAAGTCAAAATATATATGTTATAGATAAAGATATATTTACAAAATCCGTAGATAGATATGTAAAAGCATTTATTCCAACAGATTCATATAATAAGTATAAAGAAAAAACACAAAGCAAGATAGATGAAACTGGACAAATAATAGAAAATATTTATCTTAGCAACGATATAAAAATAAAAAAAGGACGCATTCCTGCTGATGAATATATATACACAGAAATTGATGAATTAAGTAAATACTTAATTTTTGGTACTTTAGATGAACAAAAAGTTTATAAAGTAAAAAAAGGAGATACAATTGAAGATGTATCATTTAAAAATAAAATGTCAGTAGAAGAATTTTTAATTGCAAATCCTCAATTTTCCGATTCAAATAACTTACTTTATGAAGGACAAGAAGTAACTTTAGGAATTTTAAAACCACAACTTTCATTAGTTGAAGAAGATCATGTTGTCGAAGATCAGAAAGTAAAATATAAAACAGAGTTTACTTATGATAATAAAAAGACTATAGGCACAACAATGATTAAACAAAATGGAGCTGATGGGTTAAATAGAGTTACTAAAAAAGTAAAAAAAATAAATGGTGAAACAACGAATGTAATTGTTACTAATACGGAAGTATTAAAATCTGCAAAAAACAGAATAATTGTCCGTGGTGGTGCTAGTGGTACAGTATATGCTGATGGATATTGGATATGGCCAACAAAATCACCTTATTCCGTATCAAGTGGATTTGGATATAGATGGGGATTCTTGCATGATGGTAATGATATAATTGGTCCTGGTTATGGATCACCTATTTATGCAGCTAATAATGGTACAGTAACAGAATCAGGATATAGATGGCCAGATGGAAACCACATAGTTATTAATCATCATAATGGTATTTATACAATTTATGCTCACTTAGCTAAAATGTATGCTACTAAAGGAGACGTAGTAGAGGCAGGACAAGTAATTGGTACAATGGGTCAAACAGGTAATGCTTATGGAACACACTTACACTTTGGAGCTTTTAAAGGATATCCTTATCGTGGAGGATCAGCGTTCGATTCGTTGCAATTATATAAATAATGAAAATAAAAGTTATACGTAGTGGTTCAAAAGCAAATTGTACTTTAATAAAAACTGAAAATACTATGATTTTAGTTGATATAGGATGCAATTTTATTACTTTAAAAAGTTCATTAGAAAAAGAACAAATAGATATAAATGATATTTCTAAAGTGTTGATAACGCATATTCATAGTGATCATACAAAAGGGCTAAAAGTTTTATTAAACAAATTAGACGTAAAAGTATTAATTCCAAAAGAAATGAAAAGAGAATTATCCAGAATTATTGATCCAATTCATTTTGAATATATAGATGGAGAAATACAAGTTGGTGATATAAAAATCGAACTAATTCATACATCTCATGATACAGAGGCATCTGTTGGTTATATAATAAGTTCTAATGAAAAGAGTTTAGTTTATATAACAGATACAGGATATATAAATAGAAAGTATTTTAAAAAACTATCAAATAGAGATTTATATTTAATAGAGTCTAATCATGATGAAAAAATGTTAATGAACGGGCCCTATCCAAATTATTTAAAGCAACGAATTCTAAGTGATGAAGGACATTTATCAAATAATACAACCGCTAGATATTTATCAAAAATAGTCGGTCCAAAAACAAAAACAATTATTCTTGCTCATATTAGTGAAAAGAATAATACATATGAATTAGTATATGATACAACAAAGAATAAATTAGAGGAAGAAAATATAAAAATAAAAAATATAATAGTTGCTTATCAAGAAGAAGAATTACCATTAATAGAGGTTTAATATGATAAAAATAGTATGTGTAGGGAAAATAAAAGAAAAATATATAAAAGAAACAATAAATGACTATTATAATCGTATAAAGAAATATACAAATATAGAAATAGTCGAAGTACCAGATGACAAAATAGATGATGAATTAGTTGTTAAAAGAAAAGAAGCTGAAAGAATTCTATCACAAATAAAAGAAAAAGAATATGTAGTTTTACTAGATGTAAAAGGAATAGAGTATAATTCAGAGGAATATGCTAAGTTTATTAATGATACATTCATTCATGCTTCTAATATTACTTTTGTTATTGGAGGATCATTAGGATTTGATGAGACAATATATAAAAGAGCCAATAAAAGAATTTCTTTTTCTAAAATGACTTTTCCTCATCAATTATTTAGAGTAATTCTTTTAGAACAAATTTATAGAGCATATAAAATAAATAATAACGAAAGCTATCATAAATAAAAAAATAGAATACTATATACAAAGGAGTAAATATGAAGAAGTTAAATGAATTATATGATTGTCCTTATGATGTAGAGATAAAGGCTGTGAAGATAAATTCTAAACAAGTAGAGCCAGGCGATATTTTTGTTTGTACTATGGGAGTTACTGCAGATCGTCATGATTTTATAGATGAAGCAATAGAAAATGGAGCGGCTGCTATTGTTGTAAGTAAAGATGTTGGAGAAAAAAGCGTTCCCGTAATTAAAGTTGACAATACCAATAAAGAATTATTCTATGTTGCAGGTAAACTTTATGACTTCCCTCAAAAAGAGTTAGAAATGATTGGTGTTACAGGAACAAATGGAAAAACATCAGTTGCAGAAATTATACATCAATTACTAGGAGATACCTGTGCATATCTAGGAACTAATGGAAAAAAATATAAGAATCATATTGAAAGTATAAGAAATACTACTCCAGATGTAGATAGATTATATATGTATTTTAGAGAGTTTTTAGATAATGGATGTAAAAGCTTAGTTATGGAATCATCTAGTGAAGCTATGTATTGGCATAGATTAGATGATATTCCTTATGATATATGCATTTTAACTAATATCACAGAAGACCATTTAAATATTCATAAAACATTAGAAAACTATATAGATTGTAAAGCAAGATTATTTTCGTTAGTAAAAGAAGATGGTTATAGCATTTTAAACAGTGGTAGTAAATATTTAGAGAAAGTAAAAGAGTATGCAAAAGGACATATTTTAACTTATGGATTTAAAGAAGATGATGATTTATACATTAAATCTTATACAGAAGGAAAAACACTAGATATAGATTTTGTTTATAAAGATAAAGAATATTTAGTTAAAAGTCCTCTACATGGTGATTTTAACGTAATTAACATTGCCGCAGCTCTACTTACTTGTATTGTAAGAGGAGAAAAAATAGAAGAAATACTTCCAAGAATAGAAAACTTAAAACAAATAGAAGGAAGATTTGAAGTGTTAGATTTTAACCAAGATTATACAATTATTCTTGATTATGCCCATACAACAGACGCTTTTAATAATATTTTGCCTGTATTAAATAAAATGAAAAAGAACAGATTAATTACATTAACAGGATCAGCTGGTGGCAGAGAAAAAGAAAAAAGACCTTCTATGGGATCTACAGTTCTTAATAATTCTGATTTTGTAGTCTTTACAATGGATGATCCAAGATATGAAAATGTATCAGATATCATAGATGATTTAATAAGTACTAGTAAAGACAAAACAAATTATGTTCGTATAAACGATAGAGTTGAAGCTATTCATTATGCTTTTGACCACGCAGAAAAAGGTGACATTGTATTAATTGCTGGTAAAGGAAGAGATGATTATATGGCTATAGAAGATAAATATTTGCCTTACTGTGATTATGATGAAATAGTTAAATACTTTGAAAATAAGAAACATGCATAAGCATGTTTTTTTAGTTTTGCTACTATAATTAATTGGGTGAAGATATGCTTAATAAAATAATCTGGGTAGTAGCAACCATTCTCTTAATGTATAGTGGAATATATTTTACAATTAAGTTAAAAGGAGTACAGTTTAATCTTTTGAAAATGGTAAAAGGATTACACAAAAACGAAGAAACGACTATCTCCCCTTTTCAAAGCTTGATGCTATCAACAGCAGCTAAGATAGGTGTAGGTTCTATTTCTGGAATTGCTATTGCTTTATATTTTGGTAATGAAGGAACTATATTTTGGTTATGGGTTACATCATTTTTTCTTGCCCCTAATGCTTATGTAGAAAGCTTATTTGGAGCAAAATTCAAAGAGAAAAACAACGGTTTGTATAAGGGGGGTCCATCTTATTACATAAAAAAAGGACTAAACAACAAAGAGTTAAGCATTATATATGCTATTCTTGTTATTACTTTATATATACTGTGCTTTTCATCAATACAATCTAATACAATAGCCACCAGTATTTACCATACTTATCATATTAATAAAACGTTTTTAGCAATTACCATTACTGCAGTTAGTGCAGTTATTATTTTTAAAAATATTAAAGATTTGATAAAAATAATTTCTTATTTTGTGCCTATTATGTGTGTATTTTATTTGGTAATAGGAGTATCTGTCATACTTCATAATGCTGACCAATTTCCTAATTTGTTTAAAAAAATCCTAATAGAAGCCTTTAATTTTAAAGCGTTTTTCTCTGGATTTCTAACATCATTTATTATGGGAATACAAAGAGGAATCTTTGCTAGTGAAGCAGGTATAGGAACAGGCGCAATCGCAGCTGCTACTTCTGATACAAAAGATTATAAATCTCAAGGTTATACGCAAATGCTAGGAGTATACTTTACTTCACTAATTATATGTACCATATCTGCCCTGCTCATATTAACATCTCCTTATAAAGATATAACATTACAAAATATTAATGGTATAGAAATATCTTTGTTTGCTCTAAAGCATCACCTAGGCACTTTTGGAGAATTATTCTTAATTATATCTATAGTTCTATTTGCCTTTTCAACTATTATCGCAGGATATTATTATGGAGAAAGTAATTTAGCTTTTTTAACAAAAAAAACATCTAAATTATTACTTTTTCTATTTAAATGCTTCGTTCTTTTAATTCTATATTTAGGGGCAACAAGTAATCCTAGTATATTATGGAATATAAGTGATTTTGTTATAGGACTACTTTCTATTATAAATGTTTATTCTATACTAAAACTATATAGACAAGGTAATATATGATACAATATATATGGAAGTGATATTATGATAGGAAATGATTGGGACAAATTATTAGAAGAAGAGTTAAAGAAAGATTATTTTACTAAACTAATTGATTTTGTAAAAAAAGAATATGATTCTAAAACAATATATCCTAAACAATCAGAAATATTTAAAGCTTTTCGTTATACTAGCTATAAAGATGTTAAAGTTGTTATATTAGGACAAGATCCTTATCATGGAGAAGGACAAGCTGAAGGACTATCTTTCTCTGTTAAACACGGTATAAAAAGGCCTCCATCATTAGTAAACATTTATAAAGAGTTAAATGATGATTTAGGATACCCTATTATAATGGATGGATCACTTGTTAAATGGGCTAGCCAAGGAGTACTTTTATTAAATGCAGTATTAACTGTAGAAAAAGATAAAGCAGCATCTCATCAAGGAAAAGGTTGGGAAACATTCACTGATGAAGTTATAAAATTAATAAATAAAAAAGAAGAACCTGTAGTATTCATTTTATGGGGAAATTATGCCAGAAGTAAGAAGAAATATATTACCAATAAAATACATTATGTTATAGAGTCTGCGCACCCTTCTCCCCTATCTGCTCATAATGGCTTTTTTGGTAGTAAACCTTTTTCAAAAACAAACAACTTTTTAAAAGAAAAAGGATTAAAAGAAATAGATTGGAATTTATCTAAATAAAAGCATTAATTGCTTTTTCTTTTGTATAAAAAAAGAAAAAAACTCCATACTACTATCAAGGAGGAATTATTATGACACAAAAAGAATTATTATATATTGAAGACGCCGTTGGACATGAATGTACCATAATAAAAATATTAGAAGACACTATAAATAATATCACAGACGAAGCCTTAGTATCATTTTTACAAACTGAAGAAGAAAAACATCAAAATACAAAACAAAACTTAATGAATTTATTGGAGGAATGTGCAAATGAATGATCAAGTATTAATGGATAAATATTTATTACTTTTAAAGAGTACAGTAGAAGTTTATGTTCATGGAACATTAGAAAGTTCTAACCAAAAAGTAAGAAGTCTACTTAAAACTTGCTTAGATGAAACAATGAATTCACAAGCGTTAACTTATGATGAAATGACAAAGTATGGATGGTACAATATAAACAATGTTGATTCAAACGTCATAAAACAAACCTTAACAAAATTACAAAGCAATTAAAAAAACTAGATTATTCTAGTTTTTTTCTTTTAATATCTCATATATTTCTTCAGTTTCTTTTTCATAGAAAGCTTTTTTCTTCATTCTTAATATAGCTCCAACTATATTAGAAGGAAAACTATGAACAAGTTTATTATATATAACAACATTGTCATTATAAAACTTTTCACCGGCCTCTATGTCTTGCTTATTCATAAATAATTCATCTAAAATATTTTTAATATTCTCTTCTTCATATAAGACAGTATGATTATCTAAAATTTCGTTAATTATTCTAGAAGCATGAGCTAACTCTTTATTTATTTCAAAATTATTTAAATTATCATCCTTAATCTTTATCATAGAGTCTAATAGACGATTATCATCTTTAAATTTTTCTTTAAAGATAGGGATTATTCTTTCAATCAAACTAATTTTTTCTTTTAGGCCTTTGCTAATTTTATTTTCAGCCTCGTTAATACGAATAATAGCAAATTGATATTTATTATAGTAGATAATAAATATCATCAATAATAAAGCAATTATAATGACTGCGATTATGATAGCATATAAACCCATATTATCACTTCCTAGCATAATTAATTATATCAAAAAAAAAGAAATGGTACAATATTCTATATAAGAAATTATTCTACATCATCATCTTTTGGATCTTTTTCATAGTGTTTATCTTTTTTCCAACCTACTGAATATACATCTGGTTCCATACTCATTCTATTTACAATTTTATCCATTTTAAATGATGAATTATTAGCTATTTCTACATTTGTTGTAATTGTTACCCTATCCTCTATTGTTTTACTCTCAATGTCATCAAGTAGAACTTCTTCATCATTTAAAGTTTTTAATAATAAAGTACGGATAATAACAGATTTTTTTGAGTTACAGGTAATAGTTAAAATAAATTTTCTTGTATTTTCGTCAAAATCTAACATAGTTCTAGAAAACATTCTTAAAACAATATTACTAAAAAGTATAAAGCCAACACCTATACTAGCTTCAAAAGCCATTCCTATTGCACATAGTATGCCAATTGCAGAGTTACACCATAAAGTAGCAGCGGTATTTAATCCTCTGATATTCTTACCCTCTCTAAGAATTACACCTGCACCTAAAAAACCAATACCAGAGACAATAGCAGCAGGTATACGAGAAGCATCTATATCAACTAATTCGAATGTGGCAGTAGTAAATAAAAACGAGCCAATACATACTAAAACATTAGTCCTAAGACCAATTGCTCTACCTCTATATTGTCTTTCAAATCCAATAATAAAACTTAATACAAAACATATTAATATTCTAATTAAAAATGTAGCATGATTCACACTATTCCCTCCAACAATAATATTATAACATAAAAAAAGAAGGTTTACCTTCTTTTTATGCTGATTTCTTTTCTTTAGTTATTAATGGTAATACAACTGCTACAATTAGGGCAATTATAATAACAAAAGCACCAATTCCAATCTTAATAGAACCAAGACCATAGCCACCAGTATACTTAGAAACATTGATGATATCGTATAGCGTTATTAATAAAGCTATTCCTGTTGGAATTAATGTAAATATGTCTTTTTTTAAGAAAAATAAAACTCCAGAAATTACCATTGCAATTAGAATAAGCACTCCATCTCCGTCCATATAAGTTACAGATTGACTAAAACCTAATACAGAAACTTTAGCAATAGGTAAAAAGCAACCTATAATAGCAATTGCACAAGCGCCAATTCCTATCCACATTTTGTTTTTCTTAACAATATTCATAAAATTTTCCATAACTTCCTCCTATATTTTTATAATATTATTATAATATAAATATGAAGTTTAGTCTATGAAAAAAATAAAAATATATGTTATAATCGTATAAGGAAAGGAAGTACAAATATGAAAGTGTTATTAGGAATATCAAATAAACATGTTCACTTATGTGAAGAAGATTTTAATATATTATTTAATGGTATAGAAATGGAAAATGTAAAGGATTTAGTACAACCAGGGCAGTATGTAACTAATCTTTTTGTAGATGTAAAAACAGATGATGGAGAATTACAACATTTAAGAGTATTAGGACCTTTAAGGAGTTATACTCAAGTAGAGATTTCTAAAACAGATAGTTTTAAATTAAAAATAAATCCTCCAGTTAGATCTAGCGGTGATTTAGAAGGAGCAAGTGAAGTAACAATAATTGGACCAACTGGGGAAGTAAAAAAAGAATGTGCAATACTTGCTAATAGACATATACATATTAATAAGGAATTAAGAGAACAATACAATCTTGTTGGTGTAGAAAAAGTAAAACTAAAAATAGAAGGAGAAAAAGGCGCAATACTTGATAATGTATATTTAAAAGATTCAGAACCTGCGGCATTAGAACTACATTTAGATACAGATGATGGAAATGCTAATTTGTTAAAAACTGGAGACATGATTGAAGTAATAGTAGATTAATCACCTATGGTGATTTTTTTATTTCATCAAAAACTGGATCATCTTCATTAGGCTCACTACCCTTTAAATAATACATGATTTTGCCTTTTTTATTATCTTTAGTAGTTGGTTTTCCTGAGATTGGATCAACTAATACCCCTACTACATTATCTGGAGATTTGTACCATTTGTTTTCTTTATCTTTTAGATAATCTTCCATAGATTCAATCCAAATATCTTTAGTATATTTATAATCATTATCTTTAATATTTCTATTATCATCATATCCACACCATACTGCAGTTACTACATCAGGAGTATATCCAATATAAATGCTATCAGTATCAGTAGTACCAGATTTTAAAGCATAAGTATGACTCATTTTAGGAGCAAGTGATATAGCAGTAGGATAATTATAATCAATGAAAGCTGAATCATATGTGGAAGTTAACAAGTTACTAAGGATAAAAGTTAAGCTTTCACTTAAAACTTGTTCTTTATTTTCTTTTTTTTGATAAAGAACCTCCCCTTTTGCATTTTCAACTTTTTCTATTAAATAAGGCTCTATTTTATATCCACCATTTGCAAAGCAACTATAACCGCCAACTAATTCTTTTAAATACATTTCATAAGTTCCTAAAGGTAGGGATGCAACAGGTTCTAATTTAGATTTTATTCCTACCCTTCTTGCAGTATCTACAAGAGATTCTTCTCCTAAGAAAATATGTGTTTTAACGGCATATATATTATCAGAATATGCAATAGCAGCAGCTAAAGAAATAGCTTTATTAGCGTATTTATCATTATAGTTTTTTGGAGAGTATTTTTCGTTGTTTCCTATTGCAAAAGTAGTTTGTTCACTTTTAAAAGCTGTAGATGAAGTAAATCCATTTTCTAAAGCAGCATAATATAAAAATGGTTTCATAGTTGATCCAACTTGTCTTTTAGAGTTTATTGCTCTATTATACTCACTGGCATTATAATCCTTACCACCTACTAATGCCAATATTTTGCCATTATTTGGATTTGCCATCATGGAAGCTGTTTGTAAGTCGTTACTATTTTTCATTACTTTTTTAGTAGAAGCTTCTAATGAAGTTTGGGCAATTTCATTCATATTCGTATATATTTTTAAACCACCACTTTCTACTAAAGAAGAGGAAATTCCTAATGATTCTAATTCATTATTAACAGCAGATACATAATACATATATTTGCTAGAAGAATTTTCTTCTATATCCCCTATTATATTTAATTCTTGTTTATAAACTTTATCAGCTGTTTCTTTTGTTATATATTTATTATTAACCATTGTAGACAAAATATATTTTTGTCTCTTTTTCGCAGCATTATAGTTATTGATTGGGGAATAATTAGAAGGGGCTTTAGGTATACCAACTAATAATGATGCTTCTGCTAAATTTAAATCTTTTGCTTTTTTATTAAAGTAAAAGTTACTTGCTTTTTCTATTCCATACATACCATGACCATAATTTATAGTGTTTAAATATCCTTCCAATATTTGTTTTTTTTGTGTGAAAATGTCTAAATCTACTCGTGCTTTCTTTACC